>NZ_JBFOCV010000034.1:0-36683 GCF_040907975.1 Aeromonas sp. s10
TGTAGTGGTCTAATCATCCCGGACACCGTTTTAGGTGGTACAGTCGCCACCATTATTTGAGGTGTTCAATGACAAGATTACGTCGCTCATTTACTGCCGAGTTCAAGCTGGAAGCCGCATCCCTGGTGCTCGACCAAGGCTATTCAGTCCCCGAAGCCAGCCGTTCACTGGATGTCGGCGAAACCGTGCTGCGTCGATGGGTTCAGCAACTTCAATCAGAACGAAGTGGCGCTACACCTGCTAACCGGGCGCTGACCCCTGAGCAGCAAAAAATTCAGGAGTTGGAAGCCCGCATCAACCGGCTTGAACGCGAAAAGGCCATTCTAAAAAAGGCTACTGCTCTCTTGATGGCGGACGAACTCGAACGTACGCGCTGATAGACCGATTAAGGGAGCAAGCCCCCACCACCCTGGTCTGTTGCGCTTTCGGTATACCAACCGCCTGTTTTTACGACTATCTGGCTCGCAGGCGCACAATTAACCGTGAACGGGTGCAGCAGAGAAGTGAGTTACGGTGTTTGTTCAAAGAGAGTAGAGGCTCAGCTGGCAGCCGGGCCTTGATGTCAATGATGCGGGCACTGGGGCATCAGATTGGTCGGTTCAAGGTGCGTCGCCTGATGAAGGAGGCCGGGCTGGTCTCCAAACAACCGGGAGCTCATCGTTATCAGGTCGCGCGGTCTGAACGACCGGATATTCCCAATCTTCTGGCGCGTGAATTTGATGTCCAGCAACCCAATCAGGTGTGGTGCGGCGACATCACTTACGTATGGGCAGGTGGCCGCTGGCATTACCTGGCCGCGGTGCTCGACCTCCACACCCGACGGGTCGTGGGCTGGGCGATGTCCGGCAGGCCTGATGCTGAGTTGGCCGTGAAAGCGCTCGACATGGCGTATCAGCAACGGGGCTGCCCGTCTGGCGTGCTGTTTCACTCCGACCAGGGCAGCCAATACGGCAGCCGGGTATTTCGGCAACGGCTGTGGCGCTATCGCATGACCCAGAGCATGAGTCGGCGTGGCAACTGCTGGGATAACGCGCCGATGGAGCGGCTGTTCAGGAGCCTCAAGACGGAATGGCTTCCGACCACGGGGTACATGAGCCTGCGGGAAGCCAAGCGGGATATCAGCTACTACCTGATGGATTACTACAACTGGCGGCGCCCGCATCAACACAATGATGGGATACCGCCAGCAGAGGCCGAAAATCGGCTTAACTGTGTGTCCGGATTTAGTTGACCACTACACTGGTTGCAATTCGTACACCAGAGTGCCCAAAAACGCTTAAATTGCGCTCTATATGTCTCTTTTGCGCTCAAAACCCGCAGAGGGGGGAACATGGCCCGGGCTCGCGTCCGCCCCTGCCGTCAGGATTCGCTTTTTGGGAGCCGTTTTGGCAATGGCGGGGCGGGTTTCGCAATTTGGCAAGGCGGGGCCGGGGCCTCCGCCAGCCTCAGGCGGGCAGATCCGGCTCGCTGACCGGGGCCGGCATCTGGGTCTCTATCTGCAGGTGGGTGGAGAGCAGGGTCTTCAGATCCTGCAGGTACTCCTCCAGGGGGGGCTCGTCCAGCAGCAGGGCAAGCTCGTTGCCTACAGGGGTGAGCCGGTAATAGAGCAGGGTGAGGTTGCTCTGGCGTTGGCGCAGACGCCAGCGCTGGTTGCCAAAGGCCAGCTCGACCCCGTCGGCGGGCAGGGGACCGGATTCGAGCTCGCCACGGTGCAGCAGCCCGAGATCGCACAACAGCAGCAGGGCGCTGTAGGGCACCCGGTATTTGCCGAGCCCCATTCGGGTGACCTTGGCGCGACTGAGCAGGCTGGCCCCCTTGTGCATGCCCAGCAGCAGACGCTGCTCGTCGCTGCCCTCGTAGTGGCAGGAGAGGGCGCAGATGCGCTGGAACAGCTGGGCTTCGCGCTGGGTCATCTCCTTGAGGGTGTTGAGGGCACGGATGGAGAAGCGGCCCGGGGTCGCCACTTCCAGGGCGAAGATGCGGCCCCACAACTGCTGCATGGGGGTCATGCTGATGTCTTCGGCCAGTTGCAGGAAGCGGGTGAGCCAGTCGCTGTCTATCTCGCCGCCGGCGGCGGTCTCTTCGCAGTGGCGCGCGGCCATCACCATGATGGATTCCAGATTGCGCTGGCGGGTGGCCTGCTCCGCCAGCTGGCGGAAAGTGGCGCGCTGCTCGAAGGTGCTGTCGCTGTTGCGGGTGAGCATGCCATCGATGCCGCGGCTGCGGGCCAGGCGCAGGGTCTGCTCCTGGCTGCTCAGGATGGAACTCTCTTTCTTGGGGGGCAGGTCAGCCATGCTGGCTCCGTGATGGCAAGGTCTGGTAGTGAATGTTACTCCAACCAGATCCATGAACAATCCCTTTGCCGGGGTCGTCACGGGATAAAAAATGGCCTCCCGGGGGAGGCCATCAGGGGCTCACTCTTCGTAGACGCTGACCTCGACCGCGTCCATGGAGTAGGAAGCGGTGGCCATCTCGTGGCTGGAGCTGACGGTGTGCATCTTGCCCTTGACCCAGATGGCGTCCCAGAGGTCATCCACCGGCGCCCCCTTGGGGTAGCTCACGTAGATCACCTGGTTGGTGGGCGGGGGCGGCACGTGAATGCAGGCGCCAAAGTAGGGGACCAGCAGGAAGGCGGTGATGGTCTTGGCATCCCCTTCCAGGGGCACCACGAACCCGGGGATCCGCACCTCCTGATTGTCCAGCTTCTTGTTGACGCCCCCCACCGGCTGCGGCACCGAGGAGAAGTCGCCATCATGGCTGACCTGGGGCGGTGGCAGCAGTTTTTCCCCCTCCGGGATGAGGATATCCCAGTCGATGGTCTTGTAATCTGCGGCCATGGCAGGCAGCACCAGCAGGCTGGCCAGCAGCGCCACTATTTTCCACTTCATCATCTGTTCTTCTCTCTTGGTCGGATGCGTCGGGTCAGACGCGAATGCTCATGCCGTCGCTCAGGCTGTAGCGGTAAGCGCGGGCGGCAGGCAGCAGCCCGATCACCATGCCCGCCAGCCAGACCAGGCCCAGCAGTTGCCACTCATAGGCGCTCGGCAGACCCAGGCTCATTTGCAGGCCATAGTGGCTGAGCAGCCAGGGGCTAGCAAGCCCCTGACCGAGATAGAGCGCGGCCACCCCGAGGGCGATGCCCGCCGTGGTGAGTGCCATCGCCTCCAGCGCCAACAGCAGGAAGAGATGGGCAGGGCCCGCCCCCAGGGAGCGCAGAATGGCGAGCTCGCGGCGCCGCTCGTTGAGGCCGGCGAGCAGGGTGGTCAGCATGCCGATGAGGCCCGCCACCACCACGAAGCCCGCGATCACCGACAGGGCGGTCTCCGCCACGCTCATCAGCCCCCAGAGCTCCTGCAGGGCGGCCCCCGGCAGGATGGCCATCAGGGGCTCCCTGGGATAGGTGTTGACGCTGCGTTGCAACTGGAACGCCAGGATCCGGTTGCTCAGCCCCACCATGAAGGCGGTGATGGTCTTGGGGGTGAGATCCAGCGCCATCGCCTGTTCCGGGGTCACGTTCTTGTTGTGACGACCGGTGTCCCAGCCCAGATGGATCGCCTCTATGCCCGCCAGCGGCACATGAATGGTGCGATCGATGGGGGTGCCGGTGGGGGCCAGGATCCCCACCACCTTGAACGGCATGTTGTCGTGCTGGCTGAACGAGGTGTTGCCGGCGCCATGGGCGATGACGATGGATTGATCCAGGTGATAGCCGAGCTTTTCGGCCACCTGGGCACCCAGCACCGCTTCAAACGGTGTTTCGAAGGGGCGACCTTCGCGCAGGACGAGCGCCTGCTGCTTGCCGTACTTCAGGTGGGTGAAGTAGTCCCCGTTGGTGCCGAGCACGCGAAACCCCTTGTGGGAGTCGCCGAGGGAGAGGGGGATGGTCCAGGCGATACCGGGCCTGGCCTTGATGGCCTGGTAGGAGTCCCAGCCCACGTTGTTGGTGGGGTTGCCGATGCGAAACACCGAATAGAGCAGCAGGTTCACCTGGCCGGAGCGGGCGCCGACGATGAGATCGGTGCCGGAGACGGTGTTGGCGAAGCTGTCCCGTGCCTGACTGCGCACCCGCTCCACCCCGAGCAGCAGGGTGACGCTGATGGCGACGGCCAGCAGGGTGAGCCCGGCGGTGAGGCGACGGGCCCAGAGACTTTGCAGGGCGAGTTTCAGCATGAGAGCCTCCGCAGTGAAGGGGAGATGGCCGGACGGGCTGCGAGATGATGGCGTGTGGTCATGCCGCCCTCCGGTTGAGCTGTTGCAGGTTCTCCACCCGGGGGAAGAGGGGCTCCAGATAGGGATCGTGACTGACGAAGACCAGGGTAGATCCCTGCTTGTCACACTCCTCGAACAGCAGCCGGATGAAGGCGGCCCGGTTGTCGCTGTCTAGGGCCGAGGTGGGCTCGTCGGCGATCACCAGAGGAGGGGAGCCTATCAGGGCGCGGGCGGCGGCGACTCGCTGCTGCTGGCCGATGCTGAGGGCGTGGACGGGGCGATGGAGTGCCTCATCCGGCAGTTGCAGTTCTGCCAGCAGGCGGCGCGCCTCCTGCTCGGGGCTCCCTGTCAGGCGGGCCCGCTTGGCGGGTGAAAAGGTGAGGGCAGCGGTGACGTTGTCCTGCACCGAGAGAAACGGCAGCAGATTGAACTGCTGGAAGATGTACCCCAGATTGGCCGCCCGGAACTGGTCACGGGCGCGGCCGGAAAGCCGGGCCAGGGGCTGGCCCAGCACCTCCAGGGTGCCGTGGTTGGCGGTCTGGATACCGGCCAGCAACCCGAGTAGGGTGGACTTGCCACAACCCGATGGGCCCTTGATGAAGACGCGCTCACCCTCGTGGATGCGAAGGGCGGGCAGATCGAGGACGGCTTCGTGACCCGGCCAGGCAAAGGCCAGATCACGGATCTCAACCACGGCATGTTTCATGGTGTTACCAGCCCAGTTTGTTGGCGGACGGAGTCAGTTCGGCGGCGGTCTGGCCGGTGGGCAGTATGCCCTGCACGCTCAGCTTCTCCAGGCTCGGGTAGAGGCTGAACAGGGTGGCCTCGAGACCGGTGAGCTTGGCCGGGGTAGCGCAGGTGTAGGTGTACATGGCTCCCATGTCCGCATGGCCCGCGTCGTCGTGATGGTGTTCATCGTGAGCGCCATCAGCCTTGACGTGCTCGTGCTCGTGCTCGTGCTCATGGTCATGATCTTCCTTGGCGGCCTGCAGCTCTTGCTGGGTCAGCTTGCAGCCGGCGGCCGGGTCGAAACGGAAGAGGGCGTCGGGCTGCTGGAGGCGGGCCACCGCCTTGGCATACTGCGCTTTCTCCTCATCGGTGTTGGCGGCATGCTCGAAGCCCACCAGATCGGCGGCAGGGGCCTGCAACTCGATCATCAGCTGGTTGCCGTCGAGTACCAGGTTGAGGTGGCCGTGACCGTGCTCATGGGCACCGTGGCTGTGGCTTTCGTGTTCGTCGTGATTGGCCTGGGCGCCGAAGGCGGCAGCGGCCAGCAACAGGGTGACTGCTTTCATCGTTAATCCTTTTGAATAAATAGAGAAAAGATTGGTTCAAAAAAAGAAACAATGAAGGGGCGGCGGGGCGCGGATACGGCGATGTCCCGTGGTGCCGGTGGCCGCCCTCGGTTGGGGAGTGCCGATATACCGGTCGATGCCAAAGGAGAGGGGAGGGAGTACGGGGGTCGGCGTCAGTGCCAGCTTGCCATCCAGATGCAGGACGCAGAGGGTGCAGGCATGACCGTGATCGGGCAGGGCAGCTTCAAGAGGGTGCTGTGCCAGCACCGGTTGCATCCACAACCAGCCCAGCAGCAACACCCAGATTGTCAGTGTGGAACGACCCATAGACCCTTGTGGAAAGGGCGCCATCAGCGCCCTTCTCTCTGATTCAGAGATGGGACTGGATGAGCCCCATCACCTTGGTTATCTCGGCGGCATCGAGCTGGCCATCTTTGGCAAACAGCACCTTGCCCTCTTTATCCAGCAGTATGATGGCCGAACTTTCCGGGGTAAGCGCCCAGGCGTTGCGGGCCATCCCCTTGGCATCCAGCACCATGGCGGACCAGGGGAACTCCTTCTTGCTGTCCTCGGCACTGCTCTTCACGAAACCGGACGTGCCCCAGATGGCGTCATTGCTGTTGATGATGGTGACGGTCTGGTACTTGTCGTGGGGCAGCTTGGCCGCCTTGATCGCCTCGATCATGGGGGCATTGAGCTCCTTGGCGCTGGAGCGACCCGCGATGTGCTGGATCAGGAAGACCTTGCCGGTCAGGACCTTGCTCTGCCAGGGCTGATAGCTGATCTCCTTCTCCTTGAGCACCAGCTCCCCCTTGTCGCTGATGTTGACCAGCGGCACCTGGGTTGATTCCTTGATGTTGTGGGCCATGACCAGGGTTGGCAGCAGCGCCAGAGTAAGCACGAGATGTTTCATCCGGATGACACTCCTTTGTGATGTTATAACGATTTTTGGGTCGAGGGAATGGGACCCTGAACATCCTAAACTGATCGGATCTGTTTAAAAAGTGTTAAATAATGCAGGGTGCGACGGTGATCTTGTCAACATGGGCGCCATCCCCCAATGATGGCGGCAAGGATGGCATGTCATCCATCAAAAGCAAGTGATGGTCAGAAGAGGCTAGTAGAGCGGTTCGCTGATCAAGGGAATCTGGGCCATCGTCATCTGCTGGGCCAGCAGGGGAGAACCGGTGAGCAGCACGTGGCGCTGATTGCCGATCACCAGGGTGTCTCCCTCAAGGCCGCTGTCGGCCGTGATGGCGAGCCAGGCCGGCGAGACGCTGCCGATGCTGATGTTCGGATAGATGATGCTGAGGCTGTACTGGGGCGCCAGCTCCGCCAGCAGACTGGCCATGAGCAGCGCCTTCTCGTCGCTGTCGGCCTTGTTGTCCTGCAGGGCCTGCAAGGGCGGAGCGAAGTGGTCCATCTGCTCGGGCGGGGTGGGGATGCCGCTCAGCCACTCCTGCAGCAGGATGACGCTGGTGGCGAGATCCTTGGCCGAAAACTGCTGTGCCAGGGGTTTGAGGTCTCCCTTGAACTGATAGAACAGCTGGGAGTAGTTGGGGCGCACACAGGGCAGCTTCTGATTGGCCGGGTGAACGCAGGGTTGGACCCGCATCTCGTAGAAGGCGTCCTCCTGATATTGCCGGTAGGCCTGCCAGAACTGGGCGGATTCGAGGCTGCTGTCGTGCAGGGTAAAGGCCTGTTCCAGGTTGCGGAACTTGGTAGCCGTCTCCGGGCTGTGCTGGTTGATCTGGTTGATGCTGTTGTAGAGGCGCGGACTGATGTAGGAGTAGAGTGTTTCCAGCGGGAAGTTGAGGGCGGTGTCGAGCTGTGTCATCTCGTGACGGCTGGCTGAAAAGGTGCGCTCATCTGCCGTCAATTGCAGGTGCTTTTGCTGACCATCCGCAGATTGCCACTGCCAGCTCAGGTTGATCTCGTTGGCCTGCGCCATGGTGCCGAAGAGCAGACTGCACAGAAAGCCTTGTGCCAGTTTCATGGTGCGCCTCCGCCTGGGTTGATAATAAACAACTAGGTGAGTGACCGGCATTTGGATTGGTCTGGTGACAGATATATTGGTAATTATCTGATCTGACTTTAAATTTAATTCAGGAAATAAGTCATGGGGGAAATCATCATGAAGCTTGTTTCACGGTTTCTGCTGATATTGGTGGCCACGCCGGCGCTGGCGGGGCAGGTCATCGTCAATCAGGGATTGTCCAGCGCGGATACCTTCGCCTTGCGGGATCAGCTGGCCCGGGAGCATGAATGGCAGGAGTGGCTGCGCTTCCAGCAGGCCATCAAGTGGCTGGAGGTGCTGCCGGTCAACTGCGATCTGGTGGGAGGTGCCGGTCAGGAATATCGCTGCGGTGATGACTATTACCGCCCCTATCGGCAAAACGGGCGCGACCTCTATATCCAGGGGGATCCCCCCGGAGCGTCTCCGCAACGCCCCATAAAAAAGGCGCCATAAGGCGCCTTTTTTGCGAGGAATACGCTTATTTTGCAGCGTAACGCTCGGCAGAGGTCTTGATCTCTGCTTCGGCAGCAGCCTTGTCGCCCCAACCTTCCACCTTGACCCACTTGCCCGCTTCCAGCTCTTTGTAGCGCTCGAAGAAGTGCTGGATCTGGGCTTTCAGCAGCTCGGGCAGATCGTTCACATCCTGGATGTGATCGTACTGCTTGGTCAGCTTGGAGTGGGGAACGGCCACGATCTTGGCGTCTTCGCCTGATTCGTCGGTCATCTTCAGCACACCGACCGGGCGGCAGCGGATGACGGAGCCGGCCAGCAGCGGGTAGGGAGTCGGAACCAGCACGTCGACCGGATCCCCGTCCAGGGACAGGGTGGCGTTCACGTAACCGTAGTTGCACGGGTAGAACATCGGGGTGGACATGAAACGGTCAACGAAGATGGCGCCGCTGTCCTTGTCGACTTCGTATTTGATCGGGTCGGCGTTCTGCGGGATTTCGATGATGACGTAGATGTCGTCAGGCAGGCTCTTGCCGGCCGGTACCAGGTTCAGGCTCATGACGTTTCCTTTGAGTGTTGGAGTCAAGTTTGCAGGCCGACATTATAGCGATGTCCCGTCAAATGACCATATTTCAAGGGCCGGGTGGCGTGGCGGAGGGTAGCTTTTCCCCGCGCTTGCCCGATTTCTGTCGTCTGCGGGCGCGGATGCCTTCGCTCCCCATGGGCGCGGCTTGTGCCACCGGGTCAACAGACCCTAGAATGCGCACTCCCTTTACTGGAAAAGGCAGCGGTATGCACATTCACATTCTCGGGATCTGCGGCACCTTCATGGGTGGTCTGGCGGTGTTGGCAAAACAGCTTGGCTATCGGGTGACCGGCTCCGATGCCAACGTCTATCCCCCCATGAGCACCCAGCTCGAGCAACAGGGCATCGAACTGACCGAAGGCTACGACCCCTCCCAGCTCGATCCGGCGCCGGATCTGGTGGTGATCGGCAATGCCATGAGCCGTGGCAACCCCTGTGTGGAATATGTGCTGGACCGCAATCTGCCCTATATCTCCGGCCCTCAGTGGCTGCTGGAGCACGTGCTGAAGGATCGCTGGGTGCTGGCCGTCGCGGGCACCCATGGCAAGACCACCACCGCCAGCATGCTGGCCTGGGTGCTGGAGTATGCCAAGCTGGAACCCGGTTTCCTCATCGGCGGCGTGCCGGGTAACTTCCCGGTTTCCGCCCGTCTCGGCTCGGCTCCCTTCTTTGTGATTGAAGCGGACGAATATGACTGCGCCTTCTTCGACAAGCGATCCAAGTTTGTCCACTACCACCCGCGCACCCTGGTGATGAACAACCTGGAGTTCGACCACGCCGACATCTTCCCGGATCTCGCCGCCATCCAGCGCCAGTTCCACCACCTGATGCGCACCGTGCCGAGCAACGGCCGGGTGCTCTTCCCCAAAGGTGATGACAACCTTACCGCCGTGCGCGAGATGGGCTGCTGGAGCGAGGTGGAGCTGGTGGGCCAGGACGACGCCAAGTGGAAGGCGGTGAAGCTGGCCGATGACGGCTCCGCCTTCGAGGTGTGGCTGGATGGCGTGAAACAGGGGGAGGTGCACTGGGAGTGCATCGGCGAGCACAACATCAACAACGGTCTGATGGCCATCGCCGCCGCCCGTCATGCCGGTGTCATGGTGGAGCACGGGATCAACGCCCTCTGCCAGTTCAAGTCCCCCAAGCGGCGCATGGAGCTGAAAGGGGAAGTGGCCGGCATCAGCGTCTATGACGACTTCGCCCATCACCCCACCGCCATCGAGACCACCCTGGGTGGACTGCGCGCCAAGGTGGGCAAGGCCCGCATCCTGGCAGTGCTGGAGCCTCGCTCCAACACCATGAAGCTGGGGGTTCACAAGGAGGAGCTGGCCGGTTGCTTCGACGGTGCCGACGAGGTGTTCTTCTTCCAGCCCCCCAACATCGGCTGGGATCTGGGGGAGGTGACGGCCCACATGACCCGGCCTGCCCGGGTATTCGAGGCCCTTGATGCCCTGATTGGCGCCCTGGTGGCCGAGAGCCGCCCAGGGGATCATATTCTGATCATGAGCAACGGCGGATTCGGCGGCATTCACGACAAGCTGATCGCCCGCCTCAAGGAGCTGCAGAGGGCATCATGAACAAGGCCATCACCCTGGCGCTGACCGGCGCCTCCGGCGCACCCTATGCCCTGCGCCTGCTGGAATGCCTGGTGCAGGCGGACTATCGGATCTTCCTGCTCGCCTCCTCGGCGGCCAGGGTTGTGCTCAAGACCGAGCAGCAGCAGGATTGGCCGGGCTCCCCCAGGGAGATGTCGGCGTACCTCTGTCGCCATTATGGTGCCAAAGAGGGTCAGATCGTCGCCTGCGGCAAGGAGGAGTGGTTCTCGCCGGTGGCTTCCGGCTCGGCGGCCCCCAAACAGATGGTGGTCTGCCCCTGCTCCATGGGCACCGTCTCGGCCATTGCCAACGGCACCTCGGACAACCTGCTGGAGCGCGCGGCGGACGTGGTGATCAAGGAGCGGGGCCAGCTGATTCTGGTGCCCCGGGAGAGCCCCTTCTCGGCGATCCATCTGGAAAACATGCTCAAGCTTGCCCGTCTTGGCGTGACCATTATGCCGGCGGCGCCAGGGTTCTACCATGAACCCAAAAGCATCGAGGATCTGGTGGACTTCATGGTCGCCCGCATCCTCGACCACCTGGGTGTCGAGCATGAGTTGACCAGTCGCTGGGGTTATGCAAACCACTGATACGGCGGGGAGCGGACAAAAAAGCGGCGCCGGGCNGGGCTGTAAAGCCCGGCGCCGCTTTGTCAACATCTGCACGAGTCAGCTGGCCTGGATGGGGGCCGTCACGTACTTGAACAGGAAATCAGTCACCTCTTCCCGGCTCGGACGCTGCGGCTGATTGATCATCTGCATCATCACATAGCCAAAACCGGTCAGGGAGCGGGCCAGATCCTGCGCCGACAGCACGCTCTGGATCTCGCCGTTGTCGATGGCCCGTTGCAGGTGGGGGGCAATGCGCTCCAGCGCCTTGTCCAGCAGCCGGGTGTAGCGAGGCCACACTTCTTCCCGCACCGAGGAGCTCCACTCCAGCCAGATGCTGGCGTGATCGGGCTTGTCATAGGCGGCGTCAACGAACAGCTTCACGTGGCGGTGAATGCTCTCCCTGGCGGAGCCCTGACCGTTGTAGGCCTGTTCGAGGATCTGCTGTACGAAGGCTTCGATTTCTGTCAGCACTTCGTCGACCAGATCTTCACGAGTATTGAAATAGTTAAAAACGGTCGCAACCGAGACCTTTGCCTGTTCGGCTATCTCGGCATGCCCCGCACGGCCGATGCCGCGACGGGAAAATACCTCGACGGCACACTCCATCAATTGATCACGGCGAGCCTCCGGCGAAAGCCGGGTTCGACGTCTTATTTCTGCGCGTGGTTCCATAGTTTTTTCATCTAATAGTTATTGATTATGGTGTTTATAGTATTGTCACCGATAATGCCCGAAGGCTTGCTAACTCTATCAATTAAAATAAGCCGATAAAAGCATCACGTATGCCTGACGCCCACTGGTTGGAGTGGTAGAATCCTCGGTTTTGACGTTAATGAACGGCCAATAACCCTTTGGTCATTATTGGAGTATGTGATGAAACACATTGTCGAGGTGATGATCCCCGAGGCCGAGGTTGCAGCCCGGATCGCCACGCTGGGTGAAGAGATTACCGCCCGTTACCAGGGCTCCGAGGAAGTGGTCATGATCGGCCTGTTGCGCGGCTCCTGCGTCTTCCTGGCGGATCTCTGCCGTCAGTGCCAGTTGCCCATCACCCTGGACTTTATGACTGCCTCCAGCTATGGCTCCGGCATGCACAGCACCCGTGACGTGCGCATCCTCAAGGATCTGGATGACGACATCAAAGGCAAGGACGTGGTGATCGTGGAGGACATCATCGACACCGGTTACACCCTCAACAAGGTGCGCGAGATCCTCTCCCTGCGCGAGCCGAAATCCCTGGCCATCTGCACCCTGCTGGACAAACCGTCCCGCCGCGAGGTTCAGGTGCCGGTGGACTGGCTTGGCTTCTCCATCCCGGACGAGTTCGTGGTGGGCTGTGGCATTGACTACGCCCAGAAGTACCGTAACCTGCCTTTCATTGGCAAGGTGGTACCGCAAGAGTAAGCCGGGTCCGAAGTAGCAAGGCAGGCTGGCCGGCCCGCCATCGACTGTCTTCAGGCGGCGTCACAGCCGCCTTTTCTGTCTCGAGATGGGCTCATCCATCACAGGGGTTGCAATGAACGCATTGGAAATCAGCGGTCTGAAGAAGACCTATCAGGGGGGCGTCGAAGCCCTCAAGGGCATCGATCTCACCGTCAAACAGGGGGATTTCTTCGCCCTGCTCGGTCCCAACGGGGCGGGCAAATCCACCACCATCGGCGTGATCAGCTCACTGGTCAACAAGAGTGCCGGCAAGGTGAAGGTATTCGGTCATGACATCGATACCGATCTGGAGCTGGCCAAGTCCCAGCTTGGTCTGGTGCCCCAGGAGTTCAACTTCAGCCAGTTCGAGAAGGTGAGCCAGATAGTGACTCACCAGGCCGGTTTCTATGGAGTGCCGCGGGCCGAGGCCAAGGTGCGCGCCGAGAAGTACCTGCGCCAGCTCGATCTGTGGGACAAGCGCGACATGGCGGCTCGCACTCTCTCCGGTGGCATGAAGCGCCGATTGATGATCGCCCGCGCCCTGATGCATGAGCCCAAGCTGCTGATCCTGGATGAGCCGACCGCCGGGGTGGACATCGAGATCCGTCGTTCCATGTGGAGTTTCCTCAAGGATCTCAACGAGCAGGGGGTGACCATCATCCTGACCACCCACTACCTGGAAGAGGCCGAGATGCTGTGCCGCAACATCGGCATCATCGACAAGGGCCGTCTCATCGAGAACACCAGCATGAAGAGCCTGCTCGGCAAGCTGGGTCGCGAGACCTTCCTGCTGGATCTGGTGCCGGGTTCCACCGTACCGGCCCTGCCCGAGTTCAACGGCCGGATGCAGGATGAGAACACCCTGGAAGTGGAGCTGGAGAAGAGCCAGTCCCTAAACAGCCTGTTCGAGCAGCTCTCCGCCCAGGGGGTGAAGGTGCTCAGCATGCGCAACAAGGCGAACCGGCTGGAAGAGCTGTTCGTCAATCTGGTAGAGGAGGGTCGCAAAGCATGAACCCCATGACCTATTACATCGCCTTCAAGAGCATTCTGGCCAAGGAAGTGAGCCGCTTCACCCGGATCTGGATCCAGACCCTGGTGCCGCCCGCCATCACCATGAGCCTCTACTTCGTCATCTTCGGCAACCTCATCGGCTCGCGCATCGGTGACATGGGTGGCTTCAGCTACATGGAGTTCATCGTACCCGGCCTCATCATGATGTCGGTCATCACCAACTCCTACTCCAACGTCGCCTCCTCCTTCTACAGCGCCAAGTTCCAGCGCAACGTGGAGGAGCTGCTGGTGGCGCCGGTGCCCAACTACATCATCATCGCGGGGTATGTGGGCGGTGGCGTGGCGCGCGGCCTCTGTGTCGGCCTCATCGTCACCCTGGTGTCGCTGTTCTTCGTGCCGCTGCAGATCCATCACCTGTTCAGCGTCTGCGTGACCGTGCTGCTCACCTCCATCCTCTTCTCCCTGGGGGGGCTCATCAACGCGGTGTTCGCGAAGTCGTTCGATGACATCAGCATCATCCCGACCTTCATCCTGACTCCCCTGACCTATCTGGGGGGCGTCTTCTACTCCATCACCCTGCTGCCGCCGTTCTGGCAGGGGGTTTCCCAGGTGAACCCCATCATCTACATGGTGAACGCGTTCCGCTACGGCTTCCTCGGGATCTCCGACGTGCCCCTCGGCACCGCCTATCTCATCATCATCGGCTTCATCCTGGTGCTCTACGGGATGGCCTGGTGGCTCATCTCCCGCGGCACCGGTCTGCGCCACTGAGGCGCAGCACCTGCCAGCAAAAAGGCGCCCTCGGGCGCCTTTTTATTTGCACATGTCGGTCTCAGAGGGCCGGGGCATCGTAGTCCGCCGGCTCGTCGCTGTAGACGCAGACGTTCCACTTGGCCGCGAGGCCATCATCCGCGAGGCAGTAGCGCTCGAAGAAGGCCTTGATACCGGCGCGCTGGCAGTGGGCCTCGAAGCTCGCCATGTCGCGCCAGATCTCGTTGAAGACGATGGGGAAGCTCTCCCCCTCAGCAAAGGGGCTCTGGATATGGCGGGTGACGATGTACTGCAGGCAGCCATCTTCACGCAGGGTGTCGGGTTCGAGCCCTTGCAGGACGCGGAACAGGGCCTGCTCCTGGCCCGGCTTGGGCTGGAACTGGGCGATGCAGTAAACCTTCTTGGACATCGTGGTCTCCTTGCCGTGTCTCAACCCCGCAGGGCGACGACCCGGTTGTCGATGAGGCGGGCCTTGCCCAGATAGGCGGCCATCAGGATCACCAGGCGCTGGCTCTCGGCGCTGGCGGATTCCAGGGTGTCGGCATCGACGATGTCGATGGCATCCGTCCTGAATCCCGCGTTGTCGAGGCGCTGGCTGGCCTGGGCAACCAGGGAGGGGAGGTGACTGTTCCCCGCTTCAATCTGCCCGGCAATCCAGTTCATGGTGCGCGCGAGCTCGGGGGCGATGGTCCGTTCGGCAGCGGTCAGATAGCCGTTGCGCGAAGAGAGGGCCAGCCCGTCTTCGGCCCGCACGGTCGGCACGCCCACGATCTCGATGGGCATGGCCATGTCGGCCACCATCTTGCGAATGAGCGCGAGCTGCTGGTAATCCTTCTCGCCAAAGCAGGCCACGTTCGGTTGTACCAGATTGAACAGCTTGGTGACCACGGTACTGACCCCGCGAAAATGCCCCGGACGCAGCGCCCCTTCCAGCAGGCTGGAGATGCCGGGCACCTCGACGAAGGTCTGGCTGGCGAGCCCCTGGGGATACATGATCTCCGGCGTCGGGGTGAAGACCAGGTCCACACCGGCGGCCTCCAGGGCGGCGCAATCCTGCTCCAGGGTGCGGGGGTAGTTGGCGAGATCCTCGGCCTTGTCGAACTGCAAGGGGTTCACAAAGATGCTGACCACCACCTTGTCGCCATGGCGGCGGGCCTCCTCGACCAGGGTGAGATGACCCTGATGCAGATTGCCCATGGTGGGCACGAATGCGATGGCGCGGCCTTCGCGATGCCATTGACCGATCTGCTCGCGCAGCGCGGCGGGATTGTTCACAACCAACATCGTCAGTTCACCTTCAGATGAATCAATAAAAGAGGGGGTCGTCAGGGGGGAGGGCGAGACGGGGGCACAGGCCCCCGCGCTCATGACGACAGAAAGTCAGTTGAAGCAGTGCTCGGGGCCGGGGAAGGTCCCCTCGCTCACCTGCTGCACGTAGAGACGAATGGCGGCACGCATGTCACCGGTCTCGGCCAGGAAGTTCTTGGTGAACTTGGGCACATAACCGGAGGTGATGCCGAAGGCATCGTGCATCACCAGGATCTGGCCGTCGGTGGCAGGGCCGGCACCGATGCCGATCACCGGAATGCGCAGCGCCTTGGTGATGCGCTCTGCCAGAGAGACGGGCACGCACTCGAGTACCAGCAACTGGATGCCAGCCGCTTGCAGCTCCAGCGCCTGGCGGTAGATCTCCTGGGCGTGGAACTCGTCGCGCCCCTGCACCTTGAAGCCGCCAAACACGTGGACGGATTGCGGGGTCAGGCCGAGATGGCCGCACACCGGCACCCCGTTACGGGTGAGGTGGCGGATGGAGTCACACAGCCAGTCCCCCCCTTCCATCTTCACCATGCGGGCACCGGCCGCCATCAGGCGCGCCGCGTTCTGGTAGGTCTGCTCCGGGGTGGCGTAGCTCATGAACGGCATGTCGGTCACCACCAGGGCATTGGTGGTGCCGCGCACCACGCAGCGGGTGTGATAGACCATCTCGTCCATGCTGACCGCCAGGGTGTCGTCTCCGCCCTGCAATACCATGCCGAGGGAGTCGCCGATGAGCAGCACCTGGGCGCCCTCGTCGTCGAACAGCTTGGCGAAGGTG
Organism: Aeromonas sp. s10; assembly: GCF_040907975.1. Lineage (NCBI taxonomy): Bacteria > Pseudomonadati > Pseudomonadota > Gammaproteobacteria > Aeromonadales > Aeromonadaceae > Aeromonas > Aeromonas sp. s10. The sequence continues at coordinate 16,063 of NZ_JBFOCV010000034.1, forward strand.
GCGTCATAGGCGGTGATGGCGGTGATTTTCTGTCCGTCCTGCTTCATCTTCTGCAGGTGGGTAGTGGTGATCTTGCTCATTACGTTGTTCCTACTCTTCTCTACTCGCCTGCTGCACCGGCCAGGATCGCGAGTCCATTGCGCGGGCAGCGGGCAACCAGTTCGGTGAGCGGGGTGCCGCAGGGCAGCACCAGGGAGGGGGCTATCTCGGCAAGGGGCAGCAGGACGAACTCCCGCTCCTTCATGCCATAGTGAGGCACCGTCAGGCGCTCATGCCGGATGACCTCGTCGCCGTACAGCAGCAGATCGAGATCCAGGGTCCGGGGGCCCCAGCGCTCATCCTTGCGCACTCGCCCCTGTGCCTGCTCGATGCGCTGCAGCTCGTCCAGCAGCGCCAGAGGGCTGAGGCGGGTGGCAAGGCGCGCCACGGCATTGACGTAGTCCGGCTGATCCGCAGGGCCCATGGGGCGGCTGCCGTAAAGGTGGGAGGTCTGCCGCAGCTCTGACTCGGGCAGGGTTGCCAGCGCGGCGATGGCGCGACGAGCCTGGCCGAGGGGGTCGGCCAGGTTGGAGCCGATGGCGACGAAGACCTCGATCATCGGCGGATCCTTACTCTGCCGACTTCGGCTTGCGGCGACGGGGGCGACGGCGGTTGCGGCCATTGCCGCTGCGTTTCTCGCCATCACCGCTGCGGGAGTCGGCGCGCTCGCCGCTCGCCGGGCGGCGGGTCGCCTCCCGTTGCAGTTGCGGGCGCACGTCCGGGTTGGAGGCCACATAGCGCTCCCACCAGCTCGCCAACTCGCCGAGGCCGCGCTCGACCCGGTTGCGCAGCAACAGGAAGTCGAAGGCCGCACGGAATTTCGGGTGCTCCATGGCGCGCTCGGGGTGCTTGCCCTGGCGGCGGGTCAGGCGCTGCTGCAGGGCCCAGATGTCGCGCACGTCCGTGGTGAAGCGGCGCGGCACGGCGATGATCCGCACCTGGTTGTCCAGCACCTCGTTGATAGCCAGCATGAAGGCATCGTACCAGGGCAGACCGCTCTCGTTTTCCAGCACGCGGCCGCGGGCCTCGACGGCGCCCCACAGCAGGGTGGCGTAGAGGAAGGCGGGGGTGACGCGCTTCTCTTCACGGACCCGGGTATCGGTGTCCATCAGCGCCTGCTCGATGAACTGCTCGTAGGGCGAGTTGCCGTGGGGCGTGAACAGGGCGGCTACCTGGGGGAACAGCGGCTGGAACAGCCCGTATTCCCGCAGCAGCTTGTAGGTGGCCAGACCGTCCCCCGCCAGGAACAGCTTGAGGGTCTCCTCGAACAGGCGGGCGGCCGGGATGTCCTGCAGCAGCGGGGCCAGCTCCCGGATGGGGGCGGCGGTGCGCAGGCTGATGGTCATGTCGAGCTTGGCGGCGAAGCGCACGGCGCGCAGCATGCGCACCGGATCTTCCCGGTAGCGGGTCTCGGGGTCGCCGATGAGCTCCAGTCTGCGCGCGGCCAGGTCTTCCAGCCCACCCTCGAAATCGTGCAGGGTGAAATCCTTGGCGCTGTAGTAGAGGGCGTTGACGGTAAAGTCGCGACGCTCGGCATCCTCTTCGATGGTGCCGTAGACGTTGTCCCGCAGCAGCATGCCTTCATCGGACTGGGCCGACACATGCTTGCTGGTATTGACCTGATGGTGGTGACCCCGGAAGGTGGCCACTTCGATCACGTCACGACCAAAGACGATGTGGGCCAGGCGGAAACGGCGGCCGATGAGGCGGCAGTTGCTGAACAGTGCCTTGATCTGCTCCGGCGTCGCGTCGGTGGCGATGTCGAAATCCTTGGGGGTCTTCCCGAGCAGCAGGTCACGGACGCCGCCGCCGACCAGGTAGGCCTCGTAGCCCCCCTTGTTCAGGCGATAGAGCACCTTGAGGGCATTCTCGCTGATCTCTTTGCGCGAAATCGGGTGCTGGTCACGGCTCAAGGTACGGCGCTGTCCGGCGACACGGGCCGGAATGGGGGACTCCACCGACTGCTCGCCGTCTTCCTTGCCGAGCACTTTGCGGCAAAAGTTTGCGATCTGGGAAAAAATGGTACACCTCGTTATGACTTCAAATTGACGGGAGGCCAAAAAAATAGCGGCCTATCATAGCTCAGCCCCAACCAAATGAGAAACGGTGTGGCCTGCTTCCCCTTGATTGGTCCTTTTGGGGCAAGAAATGCAGCCGGGGCTAGCTTTGCCCTTGCGGGATCTTCTGCTGGCGGGGTACCCGGGCCAGCTGCCAGTGGGCGATGCCCCAGCCGATGATCTCGTCGATCCGGCTCGCCATCAGCTCGGGCGGCGGGCACTGACCGAGAAAGTGCAGCGCCTGCCACAGGGCCGGTCGTACCTCGTCCTGCGACAGCGCCGGCGCATGGTTCTGCTTGGAGAGCTTGTTGCCATCCGCTTGCACCGCCAGCGGCAAGTGCACCCAGGCGGGCACCTCTGCCCCCAGGGTCTGGTAGAGGGCAATCTGGCGCACCGTGGGTTCCAGCAGATCGGCGCCGCGGACGATCTCGGTGATGCCGCTGTCCATGTCATCCACCACCACCGCCAGGTTGTAGGCGTAGAGCCCGTCCCGGCGGCGCACGATGAAGTCCTCCTCCGCCAGCGCCGCGGGGACGGTGATCTCTCCCTGAAGCGCATCCTCGAACCGATAGACCGGGTGGTGCTGGCGCAAACGGGCGGCACACCCCTCGGCGGTCAGCCCCAGGGCGCGGCAATGGCCGTTGTAGAACCCCCCTGCGGCCATGATTTCGCGCCGGGTACAGCGGCACCAGTAGAGATCCCCGGCCCGATAGAGCTGATCGATGATCTCGTCATAGCGGCCATGGCGCGCGCTTTGGAACATCACCTCCCCATCCCAGCCAAGACCGTGTGCCTCCAGGGTGGTGAGGATAAGGTCAGCCGCTCCCGGCATCTCCCGCGGGGGGTCGATGTCTTCGATGCGCACCAGCCAGCGTCCCTGCTGCGCCCTGGCCTGCAAGAAGCTGCCAAGGGCGGCGACCAGGGAGCCGAAGTGGAGCGGACCGGACGGTGAGGGGGCGAAGCGGCCCACATAGGGGCGTCGGGAGGGGGGGGATGTCATGACCATGGCAATTCGGGTAGGCGATGCATTGAGGCTGCATTCTGGGACGGCCCGACCAAAAGCTCAATAAAAAAGGGAGCCTGGGCTCCCTTTTCGTTCCTGTGGATGGGCGGCATCAGCCAGCCATCTGTTTTTCCTTGATCTCGGCCAGCGTCTTGCAGTCCACGCAGAGGTCTGCGGTCGGACGGGCTTCCAGACGGCGGATGCCGATCTCGATGCCGCAATGCTCGCAGTAACCGAAGTCATCTTCTTCGAGCAGCAGCAAGGTTTTCTCGATCTTCTTGATCAGCTTGCGTTCACGGTCGCGGGTGCGCAGTTCGAGAGCAAACTCTTCTTCTTGCGCGGCGCGATCCACGGGATCCGGGAAGTTGGCAGCCTCATCCTTCATGTGGTCGACGGTGCGGTCAACTTCCTGCATCAGTTGGTTGCGCCAGGCTCCCAGGATCTTGCGAAAATGTACCTTCTGTTGGTCATTCATGTACTCCTCACCGGCTTTCATCTGGTAAGGCTCTACACCCGCAATGGCCAGGGGGCCCAGAGATTTCCTGTTTTCGCCTGTTGGCATGCCCTGTCTCCTAATTCAGCACGCTACCCGTGCCATCCATAAATTGAGGGCGACATCTATAGCAGAAGGGTCAACGGGAGGCAAACAAGCCTTATCAATAATGTTACCCACTTCTGCATTTATTCTCTGCCCTCGGGTAGCATATGGTCAGATTCAAATGGGATAAAATCCTGAGCCACCATGCCCTGCACCCCAACATGGGGGCGATAGCATAAAACTTCAACCCCTGCCGCCATCGCCTGTTCAACAAGCTGACTATAGTGCGGATCGATATGGGCTGCAGGGCGCATTCTCGCGATGCCGGAGTGCAATACCATGAACAGCAGCACGGCCCGGTGCCCTGCCGCCTTCATGGCCATCAATTCACGCAAGTGCTTGGCGCCGCGGGTGGTGACCGCATCGGGGAAGTACCCCATGCCGGGTTGCTCCCGCTCGTCGAGCAGGGTGACGGATTTCACCTCGATGTAACAATCCGGCCTGTGGTCATCTTCCAGCAGCAGATCGATGCGGCTGTTCTCTTCCCCGTATTTCACTTCGGTGCGCAGCCTGGCATAGCCTGCCAGGGGGGCGAGGGCGCCCTGTTCGATGAGCTCCCGGGCGATCTGGTTGGCACGGGCCGTGTTGACGCAGATGAAGTGACCCGCCGGGCTCTCGGCGATTTCCCAACTGTTTGGCAGCTTGCGCTTGGGGTTGTCGGATGTGGAGTACCAGACCCGGGTGCCCGGCAGGGCGCAGCCGGTCATGGCGCCGGTATTGGCGCAGTGGATGGTGATCACCTCGCCGTTGTCGAGCGCGACATCCGTCAGGAAGCGCTTGTAGCGGGAGATCAGCTGCCCGGACTGCAGGGGGGGATCGAAGATCATGGGGTGAGCTCCTCGCGGTGCGGGTTTTTGACGCGGGCCCGCAGGGGCCAGCAGGCGAGCGGTTCGTAGTGGACGCCGTCCGGCGTGCTGACGGATTGATAGAGGCAGAAGCGATCGGCCCTGAGCAGAAAATCCGGCGCAGGCAGCTCGTCGGGGGCCTCACCCGCCTTGCGCGACAGGGTGACGTGGGGGCGATAGCCCTGCTCGCCGTTGCCCAGCCCGAGTTTTTCACCGTGGCGGCGCAGTGCCCTCGCGAGCACGGTCAGCTCGTTCGGCCACTCACCGGGTCCCACCCAGGCGGCTTTGGCGCGCTGAAACCAGCCGGTCTGATCCAGATGGATGCTGAAAGGGGGGCAGTGCTGTCGCTCGGCGGCCGCGATCAGGCGAGCCTGGGTCGTTTCGTCGGCCTCCCCGAGAAAGGCCAGGGTCAGGTGCAGGTTGCTCTCGGGCACCGGCTGGCCGGGCCAGGGGCGCTGGTCTCGCCAGGTCGCAAGCTCGGGGGCAAGCTCTGGCAGGGGCAGGGCAAAGAAGAGTTTGGGCATGCGGCGTGTCGGTCCTCGTGATGGGCATCGGATAAGGGCCATTCTATGGCAGCCGCTCCCGGGATGTCTTGCCGTGTTGCACCTGACGCTTCCTGCCCCTGTCCGGCAGGGGCGCTTACGATGGCCGGGAGGCTGTGGCAGAATGGACCCCTTTTCAGGAGTGTCACAGAAGGTGCCCATCGCTTTGTCTTCCCTCCCCATCGTCCCGGTGTTGCCTGAACTCTTTGCAGCCCTCGACAACCATGCCAGCGTGATCCTGCAGGCGCCCCCCGGCGCGGGCAAATCGACCCTGCTGCCCCTGGAGCTGGTGCGCCAGCACCGGCTGCCCGGGCGCATCATCATGCTGGAGCCCAGGCGCCTCGCGGCGCGCAACATCGCGAGCTTCCTCGCGCGTCAGCTGGGGGAGAAGGTGGGCGAGCGCATCGGCCTGCGAGTGCGCGGGGAGAGCCGCACCAGCAGCCAGACCCGGCTCGAGATCGTGACCGAGGGGGTGCTGACCCGGATGCTGCAGCAGGATCCTGAGCTCAGCGGCGTGTCGCTCGTCATCTTTGACGAGTTCCACGAGCGCAGCCTGCACGCCGATACCGCGCTGGCCTTCGCCATCGAAAGCCAGCAGGGGTTGCGCGATGATCTCAAGCTGCTGGTGATGTCAGCCACCCTGGATGGCATGGCCCTGGAGCGCCTGCTGCCAGGTGCCCCCGTGGTGCGCTCCAAGGGGCGCGGCTTTCCCATCGAGTACCACTATCGCCCCGCCAACCGTCAGCAGTGGCTGGAACCCCAGGTCGGCGCCGTGGTGCTGGAGGCGCTCGCCAGTCAGGCTGGCAGTGCCCTGGTGTTTCTGCCGGGACAGGGGGAGATAGAGCGGCTGGCACAGTGGCTGGAAGGGCGGTTGCCAGGGGATGTGACCCTGGCTCCCCTTTATGGCCGTCTTGACCTCGCGGCCCAGCAAGCGGCCATCGAGCCTGCGCCTGCGGGTCGTCGCAAGCTGGTGCTCACCACCAACGTGGCGGAGACATCCCTCACCATCGAGGGGATCTCCGTGGTCATCGACAGCGGGCTGGAGCGGCGCGCCACCTTCGACATCAAGAGCGGCGTCACCCGGCTGGAGACCCGGCCCATCGCCAAAGCCTCCGCCACCCAGCGGGCGGGGCGGGCAGGGCGGCTTGGCCCCGGCGTCTGCTACCGGCTCTGGAGCTGCGAGGTGCAGGAGCGCCTCGCCGAGCAGAGTCCCCCCGACATCCTGACGCAAGAGCTCACCGGCCTGCTGATGGACGCCGCCCAGTGGGGGGCCCGGGTGGAGGCGCTGCCCCTGCTGGACATGCCGCCCCCTGCCGCCGTGGCCAGCGCCCGGCGGTTGCTGGTGGCCTTGGGCGCCATGGCCCCGGAGGGTGAGCAACAACTTACCCCGGCAGGCCGTGCCATGGCGGCCTTCGGCACCCATCCCCGCCTCGCCCGCATGTTGCTGCGGGCCCGGGAGCTGGAATCCGAGGGTCTGACAGGGATTGTCGCCGATGCGGCTTTCCTGGTGGCGCTGCTGGAAGAAGATCTGCGAGGATCGGAGCGCCTGTCCGTGCTGTTCCACCGCCGTCAGGGCGCCCTGCGCCAGGGGGCGGCCCGCTGGTTCGAGCGGCTCGGCGTGCGGGCAAGCAGCCCGCAGGGTCAATGGCTGGGGTTGCTGTGCGCCCTCGCCTGGCCCGATCGCATCGGCAAGCTGCGCAGTGGCAGCCGCTATCAGCTCAGTGGCGGGGTGAGCTGCGATCTGGTAGAAGGGCATCCCTGCCAGGGGCAGGGGGCCATCGTGGCCGTCGAAATGGGTCAGAACGAGCGCGGCAGCCGCATCTTCATCGCCGAGCCGGTGGCGCTGGATGAGCTGGTGCGCCAGCTGCCCGAGCTGGTCGGCGAGCGCCAGTGGTTCGACTGGGACGATCGGGAGGAACGGGTGCGTGCGGAGCGCCAGCAGGTGCTCGGCGAGCTGGTGCTCGGCCAGCGGCCGCTGACGGATCTCTCCGATGAACAGAAGGGGCGTTGCCTGCTGCAGGGCATCCGGCGCAAGGGGCTGCACGTGCTGCCCTGGGACGAGAGCAGCGAGGGGCTGCTGGCCCGCTTGCGCTGCGCCCGCGACTGGCTGCCCGACGAAGCCTGGCCCGCCATGGATGAGGAGAGCCTGCTGGCCGACCTCGAGCAGTGGCTGCTGCCGGCAGTGAGCGGCATGACCCGGCTGGAGCAGTTGAAGCGGCTCGACATGAGCGACATCCTGCGCCAGTCTCTGCCCTGGCCCTTGCCAAGGCGGCTGGACGAGGCGCTGCCGAGCCACTTCACCGCACCGACCGGCAGCCGGGTGCGGATCCGCTACCAGCCGGGTCAGGCGCCGGCGATCCCGGTGCGCATCCAGGAGATGTTCGGGCTGGGCGCCACCCCATGCGTGGCCGATGGCCGGGTGCCCCTGGTGGTGGAGCTGCTCTCCCCGGCCCAGCGCCCCTTGCAGATCACCGCGGATCTCGCCGCCTTCTGGGCGGGATCCTATGAGCAGGTGAAAAAAGAGATGAAGGGGCGCTACCCCCGTCACTACTGGCCGGACAACCCGCTGGAGGCGCTGCCGACCCGGGTGACCAAGAAGAAGATGGGATTGCAGGAGTAGCCGACGGGGCAGTGATCGGTCGGTACGATCAGAACAAGATGGCGGTGGCACAGTCCCCCTCCACAACAGGCATCGCAGGCCGCTCGCATCAGCGGGATGGCGAGGAGAACGACAAGAGGATTTATGGCAACCCAACGACGCAAGCGCACGCCCAAGAAGGCGGCGCCCAAACGCACCATCTGGCGCACCCTGTTCTGGCTGGGCTTCAAGCTCTCTCTGGTGGTGGCGGCCTTCATGGTGGTGTTTGGCATCTATCTCGACACCAAGGTGCGCGAGCGCTTCGACGGCGAGAAGTGGCAGTTGCCGGTGATGGTCTATAGCCGCCCGCTGGAGCTCTATCCCAGCCAGCGGCTCTCCCAGACCCAGATGCTGCGCGAGCTCAACATGCTGAGCTACAAGCAGGTGCGTCAGCCCCATACCCCGGGTGAGTACGCGGTGAGCGGCAATCGCATCGAGCTGGTGCGCCGGCCGTTCGAGTTCCACGACGGTGCCGACGGTGCCCGTGGCCTGCGCCTCACCTTCAACGGGGCGCGCCTCGAGGGGATCCAGTCCCTGGAGAACCAGCGCCAGCTGGGCTATGCCCAGATGGACCCGGTGCTGCTCGATCGCCTCAACACCGAGGATCGGGAAGACCGCCTGCTGGTGCGCCTTTCCGAGGTGCCGGACAGCCTGCTGGTGACGCTGCTCACCACGGAAGACAGGGACTTCTACCAGCACGGCGGCGTTTCGCCGGTGGCCATCATGCGCGCCATGGCAGCCAACCTGCTGGCGGGGCGCACCGTGCAGGGGGGCAGTACGCTCACCCAGCAGCTCGCCAAGAACTTCTTCCTGACCCGTGAGCGCAGCCTGTGGCGCAAACTGCAGGAAGCCTACATGGCGGTGCTCATCGACTACCGCTACAGCAAGGACGAGATCCTGGAGGCCTACCTCAACGAGGTCTATCTGGGGCAGAACTTCTCCCAGGGGGTCTACGGCTTCGGGCTCGCCTCCTACTTCTACTTCGGTATTCCGGTCAACGAGCTGGACATCGATCAGGTGGCCCTGCTGGTGGGCATGGTGAAGGGCCCCTCCTATTACGATCCCTGGCGCTTCCCGGACCGGGCCAAGGCGCGCCGGGATCTGGTGCTGAAACTGCTGGCGGATCACGGCAGCCTGACCCAGGCCGAGTATGACCTGGCCAGCAAGCAGCCCCTTGGCATCATCGCCCGCGGCCAGATGAGCTATGGCCGTACCCCGGCCTTCATGGGGCTGCTCAAGCGGGAGATCCAGAACCGCTTCGGCCCGGATCTGCTCAAGCAGTCCGGCCTCAAGATCTTCACCAGTCTGGATCCCATCGCCCAGCACGCCGCCGAGCAGGCGGTGGAGTCGGGTCTGGCCACCATCGAGAAGCAGCGTGGCAAGAAGAAGCTGGAGGCGGCCATGGTGGTCTCCGACTGGCACAAGGGCGAGGTGGTCGCCATGGTGGGGGGACGGGATCCCCGCTACGCCGGCTTCAACCGGGCGCTGGATGCCCGCCGTCAGATTGGCTCCCTGGTCAAACCGGCGGTCTACCTGACCGGCCTCTCCAACGGCCTGACCCTTGGCACGCCGCTTAAAGATCAGCCGATCCGGATTCGCGGCCAGGATGGCCAGATCTGGACGCCGCAGAACTACGACCGCAAGTTCCGCCAGAGCGTGCCCCTGATGGAGGCGCTCGCCAGCTCCCTCAACGTGCCGACCGTCAACCTCGGGATGCAGATAGGCCTGGACAAGGTGGTGGACACCCTGCACAAGCTGGGGGTGCAGCAGGAGATCCAGCCCTATCCGTCCCTGGTGCTGGGGGCGGTGGCGCTCTCGCCCATGGAGGTGAACCAGATGTACCTGCCCATTGCCAACCAGGGGTTGACCCAGCCCCTGTCGGCCATCCGGGCCGTGGTGAATGGCGAGGGGCGCCAGCTCTACCAGCATGACGAAGCGGCCAAGCGAGTGACGGATCCCCAGGCAAGCTGGCTGACCCTGTTCGCCATGACCAAGACGGTGAGCCAGGGGACGGCCCGGGCGCTCGGTGCCAAGTTCCCCGGGGCCACCATGGCCGCCAAGACCGGTACCACCAACGAGCTGCGTGACTCCTGGTTTGCCGGGATGGACAACAACGAGCTGGTGAGCGTCTGGGTCGGCCGTGACGACAACACCCCGGCCGGCTTGACCGGTGCCAGTGGCGCCTTGCAGCTGTTCAGCGGCTACATGAGCCAGCGAGGGGTCAACAGCCTGGGGCTGAAGATGCCCGAAGGGGTGAGCTGGGCCAACTTCTCCCGCTCGAGCGGTGCCCGGGTGGCCAGTGATTGTCCCGGCAGTCTCCAGGTGCCGGCCAAGCTGGCCGGTCTGGCCGAGCCCATGAGCTGTGCCAGCCCGGTCTCGGACCCGGCGAATGCCCTGGACAACTGGTTCAACGGTTTCTTCAACTGACGAAGACGGGCAGCGCAGGCTGCCCGTTTTGCAAGGATTGCCATGACCCATTCCCTGTTTGAGGCCATCCATCACGTGGCCATCATCGCCAGCGACTATCCGCGCTCGCGCCACTTCTATCACCAGGTGCTGGGGTTGCCCATCATTGCCGAGACCCTGCGGGCCGAGCGTCAGTCGTGGAAGCTGGATCTGGCGCTGCCGGACGGCAGCCAGCTGGAGCTGTTCAGCTTCCCGGCGCCGCCACCGCGCCCCTCCCGGCCGGAGGCGTGCGGGTTGCGCCACCTGGCGTTTCGGGTGGCGGATCTCGACCGGGTCATCGCCCACCTGGAGCAGCACGGGGTGGAAGTGGAGCCGGTGCGGGTGGACGAGCTGACCGGCAAGCGCTTTACCTTCTTCGCCGACCCCGACGGCCTGCCGCTGGAGCTGTACGAGGCAGCGCGTTAGGCTGCCTGCTGCAATCTGGATGATCGGTTTGACCATGAAAAGGCCGCCCTGGGAACAGGGCGGCTTTTTTCATGGGGTTGGAGAGGGGATCATGCTGTGGTCAGCAGGGCGACCGCCACCGCCATCACCATCATGCCGAGCCAGCCGACGGGTCTGAGGCGCTCGCCGAACAGCAGCAGGCCCCCGAGGGCGGTGCCCAGGATGCCGATGGCACCCCAGGTGGCATAGGCCACGGCCAGGTCGATCTTGCCGGTACTGACCGCCTCGCTGAGCAGAGTGAAGGCACAGAGCACCAGCAGAATGCCGAGGACGCCCCACCCCTTGTCGCGAAAACCGACGGAGCGGTTGATCGCCATGTTGGCGCCGATATCCAGCAGGGCGGCGCCCAGTACGATGATCAACGGGTGCATGGGGCTTCCCTCCTCTGGCGGGTGGGGGCTGGTACATCGTGGGTCTCGCCCAGGGTCACCATGACAATCCCCACTATGGCCAGCGCCAGTCCGATCCACTCCTGGATGCTCAGCTCGTAGCCGAGGAACAGGACGGAGACGGCGGTGATGAGGGCGATCCCCAGCCCTTCCCACAGCGCAAACGCGATACCAATGGAGATTGTCCTGGCGGCCTTGGCGAGCAGCAGGTAGGAGAGGGTGATGAGGAGCCACATCGGCAGATAGTGGATCCAGCCGCTCTCGTTCTTTGGGATCAGGGCCATGGAGGAGGTGCCGGCGACCTCGGTCAGGATGGCCCCCGTCAGGAAGAGGCGGGCCAAAAGCAGGGGACGGGATGACATGCAGTTTCCTTCTGTTGCTGCGACGATGAGAGGATAACGGCACCCGAAACGGGCAAGGTTATCGCTGAGCGTCGAGAAAGCTGTCGCTGCTTGTTTGCCTTGGGGGCGGGGCAGGGGATAAGGTGGTGATGGAATAATCTGCCGCCAGTTTGAAGTCATGAAGCTAAATCAGATACAACTCTTTGTAGAAACAGCAGACAGTGGTTCGATAGCCAATGCCGCCAGACGACTTGGCAAGAGTCGCAGCGCCGTGAGCTCGGCGATTGCTACCCTGGAAGTGGAGCTTGGCGTCGAACTTTTCGAACGAGGGGCGAATCAGAGCCGGCTGACCGAAATCGGCGAGCAAGTGCTGGACGACTGTCGGCGGCTGTTGCAGGCCGCCAACAGCCTGAAGCTCAAGTGCGAGCACCATGCCTCCGGTGCCGAGGTGGCGCTGCGGGTAGCCCGGGACGACGCCATTCCCGAGGTGGTATGGCGCGAGATGCTGGGGGCGCTGCGTCGCCAGTTTCCGGGCACCAGCATCTCCCTGGTGCTGGCCTCACCGCCGGAGCTGCCGGCCCTGGTGGAAGAGGGGTTCGTGGATGCCGCCTTCGGCCTCATCACCGAGGAACAGGAGCGCAGCGGTCTTTGCATCGACGTGCTCAACCCGATCCGCACCCTGATGGTGGTCGCGCCAAGCCACCCGCTGGCTGGGCTGAAGCGGGTGTTGCAGCAGGATCTGACCGATCACACCCAGGTCACTCTCTCCTATGTGGACGCGTTTTCGGTCAAGAGCCTGCTGCCCATCGGAGGGCAGCATATCGGGTTGTCGAGTTTCGAACTGATGCGGGATGCGGTGCTGGATGGTCTGGGCTGGGCGGTGCTGCCTTCACCCCTTATCCAGAGCCAGCTGCGCCAGGGGGAGCTGCTGACCCTGAAGCACAAGTTCAGTCTGCAGTGGCGCGATTACGGAGTCTATCTGTCGGAGAACGCCCATCACGGCAAGGTGCTGGCCTGGCTGAAGAAGGCCATAGAAGCCTATCTCGAACCCTTCGAGTAGCCGCCAACCGGGGCGGGCACCCCGGTTGGCAGTCAGAGGGGATCAGCGCAGGCCGTGACGGGGGACGCGCTGGCGGGAGCGAAATGGCAGCAGCAGGAGGCCGAGCAGCAGATCCCCCGCCAGGGAGGCCAGCAGACCCGCCGCCACGCCGCAGAAAATGGCGGCCTGTTTGAGGGGGACCACATAGCCGTAGTTGTGCAGGGTATCCTGCCAGAGGGCGGGATCGGCGCGCAGCAACAGGTGGGAGAGCTGCTGGTACCAGGGACTCTCCCGCACGGCGATCTCCCCCTGAAGGTGCTGCTGCTGGTTCACCAGTTGCTGGAGGCTGGTGGCATCCTGGGTGAAGACGGGATCCTGGCTGGCACCGTAATGGGCGACCAGCGCCTGCAGATCGCCATTGAAGTGCTGGTCCGCCGTGCGCTGGAAGGGGGCCAGCGCCAGACCGGCTTGCTGCAGCCGGGCATCCAGCCGCTGGAAGTAGAGATCGACCAGCCCGGGGATCTGTACACCTGCCAGCAAACCGAGGGCAAACAACATCATGCGAAGGTAGCTGCGCATCATCATCATCCTGAACGAAGGGAGCACCCATACTAGCCGCAACCGGTGGGTGAGCCAAGGAGGGGGCGCGCTTGCCTACCCGGTCGGCGGCGCCAAAAGAAGAGCCGATGGAATACCTTTGTTACACGAATTCTTACACTTTTGTGATGCAAGTCATCTTGCGGCTGGCCTAGAATGAGCGTTTTTCGAAGGACACGTCGGCATGAGCAAGTTCATTCCTTTCTATCTGGCCGGGGGCCTCATCGCCTTCAGTTGGGGCGCCCTGCCTGAGCACGGCCCCTGGGATGGGTGGGATCTCGCCCTCTTCCAGCTGGTCAATGGCTGGATTGGCCACTCCCCCCGTTGGGCCGATCTGGTGGCCATCACCAACAACCGCCTGTTCGATCTGGCCGCGCTGGCCTGCATGGGCGGGATCCTCGCCAGTTGCTTCTTCCGTGCCGACGGGCAGGAGCGCCGTCGTCTGGTGGCCATGGGGGTCGTGATGCTGCTGGGGGCCCTGGTGATCAATCAGCTCGGGCATCTGTTGCCGGTCAGCCGTCCCAGCCCCACCTTGATGGTGGACGGGGCTCTGCGCCTGACCGAGATCAGTGCGATTCCCACCAAGGACTCCGCCGGTGACAGCTTCCCCGGTGATCACGCCCTCTTCCTGATGATCTTCGCCGGTTTTGCCCTGCGCTATCTGCCGCGCTGGGCCGGGGTGATTGCGGTGGTGATGGTGCCCCTGTTTTCGGCGCCCCGCATCCTGGCGGGTGCGCACTGGATGACGGACGTCTATGTGGGCGCTCTTTGCCTCTCCCTGATCTGCCTGCCGCTGCTGTTGCTCACTCCCGTGTCGGATCGCCTGATCGACCGCCTGGCTCCCCGGCTGCCACGCTGGATTGCCTGACGGAGAATGAAAAAAGAAGGCGGGTCACCCCGCCTTCTTTCGTTTACGCCTCACCGGTGCTGTGGTCGTCGCGAAATGACCAGGACTACGCCCGATGAGCCCGGGCTGTCGCCCTCCCAACCAGTATGGATAGCCCCATTCGGGTTCTGCCAGCCAAAATAGTCGCGGCCAAACGTTTGCACCCGTCGTCTCATGATCCTGGCCAGGATTTTTTCCCTCCGCTGCCTTAGAATCGCCGCCCGTTGTTGGAGGTCTCCCCATGCTTGTCACTTTTCTGCGTCTCTTGTTTATCGGTTGTGCCCTGGTCTTTCTCGTTATGCTGGTCCGTGCCTGGTGGCACAAACGGCGTCATGGCCAGCTCGAAGCTACCCCTTTCTGGCCGGTGGCGGCCATCGGTTTTGTGGCCAATTTTCTCGATACTCTGGGGGTGGGGAGTTTTGCGGTGAAGACCGCCTGCTACAAGCAGTTCAGGCTGATCGATGATCGGCTGCTGCCCGGTACCCTCAACGGCCAGTGCGTGCTGCCGACCGTGACCCAGGCTCTCATCTTCATCGGCGTGGTCAACGTGGATCCCGTCACCCTCATCAGCATGATGGCGGCTGCGGCGGCCGGTGCGGCCTGGGGCGCCCGTTACGTGGCCTCCTTTGATCGCCAGACCATCCGGCTGGTCATGGCGGTCTCCCTGCTGGTGGTTGCCGGTCTCATCTTTGCCGGTCTGCTCGGGCTCTTCCCCCTCGGTGGCGAGGCCATGGGGCTGAGCGGTTACAAGCTGGGGATCGCCCTTGCCGGCAACTTCCTGTTCGGAGCCCTGATGAACGTCGGTATCGGCCTGTTCGCCCCCTGCATGACCCTGGTCTATCTGCTCGGCATGAACCCGCTGGTGGCCTTCCCCATCATGATGGGATCCACCGCCGTGCTCAGCGTCTTCTCGGCGGGGACCTTCATCCGCAAGGGGGCTTTCGATGCGCGGGCCGTGCTGGCGGTGGCCATCTTCGGCCCCATCGGCGTGGTGCTGGCGGCCATGCTGGTCAAATCCATGGAGATGGAGATGCTCAAATGGCTGGTGGCCTTCATCGTCATCTATACCTCCTGGACCATGTACGCCTCCTGGCGGGCGGCGCGGCTACAGCCAGCGCCCGCGCTGGCAGAGGCGACGAGCTAGCTGGCGTCGGCGAGGCCCGCCTGCACGGGCACCCCGCGTTGGTATGTCATCCCGCTCGCCCGGTCCTGGCGCGTCTTCTGATGCCCCTGGCAGCCCCCTCCGAGTGGGCAGTCTGCTGGCTGGAGGCGACCAGTGCTGCTTCCGCCCTGGCACCGAGAAACACATAGAGCCCCAGCGCCAGCAGCAACCCCACGGCGCACCCCATCACCCCCACCGCAGGCCAGAGCAGTTCGCTCTGGCCGAGGGATCCCTTGAACAGCAGCAGCAACCCCTCGATGGAGACCGCGATCAGGATGGCGGCGATAAAGCGGGTAATGGTGCGCCGGATGGCGCTGTGGCGGAAGATGTCCTTATGCAGCAGCACCTCCTCTTCGAGGATGGTCTTGCCGAGATCGAACACCGCCAGGGCGAGCGTGAGGAAGATGATGGCGCTGAAGGCCCCCAGCCGGTTTTGCTGGGTGCCGCACAGGAGCAGATAGAGCTGTTCCAGCCCGTGCCAGATGAGGGTGCCGACGATGAGAAACAGGGCCAGACTCAGGACGACGTAGACGGCCCTGAACCAGGGAATGGCGCGCCGCCGCTCCCTGTCCCCCATCAGCCAGGCGATCAGCTGGTGCAGGTTGATCTCCAGCTCCCGGCCATGGCCCTGCACCAGCAGGCGCAGCTGCCCCTGGGCCGCCGGAACGGGCGCCAGTATGGCTGGCCTGATCTGGGGGGCCAGGCTCTTTACCTCCTCGACGAAGGCATAGGTCTTGAGAGACGCCTCGGGGAGGGTGAGCAGCCCCAGCAGCAGGGGGGCCAGCTCGGTTTCGTACTCCTGATAGCGCCGCAGCACATCGATGGGGCTCATCTCTGCCATATACACCTCGGTCCAATGTGCTCCTGAGCAGGGGCCTGCAAATTGTGGGCCCGATTTATGACAGCCCGTGTACGGCGCGGCGCACCAGCAGGTGGCAAGGCTCCGGTGAGGGACTTAAAGATGCACCACTACGGTGCCTCGTCGGGGCGAGCAAACAAAAAAGGGCCCCATCGGGGCCCTCTGCACATCTTGCGGCTTGTCAGCCAGCCAGCTTGGCGAAGCTGCGCTCGGCGGCCGCCAGGGTGTGTTCGATCTCCTTGTCGCCGTGAGCCAGCGACAGGAAGCCCGCCTCGTAGGCGCTCGGTGCCAGATAGACACCCTCCTCCAGCATCAGATGATAGAAGCGCTTGAAGCGTTCCATGTCGCAGCGGGTCACCTGCTCGTAGCGGGTGATCTCGGGCTCGTCGGTGAAGAAGAAGCCGAACATGCCGCCCACGTAGTTGATGGCAAGCGGGATGCCGTGCCTGGCGGCGGCGGCTTTGAGCCCTTCGGCGACACGGGCGGTCTTGGCGCTCAGCTGCTCATAGAGGCCCGGCTCCAGCAGCAGATCCAGCATGGTGAGGCCGGCGGCCATGGCCACCGGGTTGCCGGAGAGGGTACCAGCCTGATAGACGGGGCCGGTCGGGGCGATGTGCTGCATCACCTTCTTCTTGCCGCCGAAGGCGCCTACCGGCATGCCGGCACCGATGATCTTGCCGAGGGTGGTGAGATCCGGGTCGATGTTGTAGTGGCCCTGGGCACCACGCAGGGAGACGCGAAAACCCGTCATCACCTCATCCAGGATCAGCAGGGCGCCGAACTCGTCACAAATGGCGCGCAGCCCTTCCAGGAAGTCGGGCACCGGCGGGATGCAGTTCATGTTGCCGGCCACCGGCTCGACGATGATACAGGCGATCTCGCTGCCGTACTGGGTGAAGGCTTCGCGCACCGAGTCCAGATCGTTAAAGACACAGGTGAACGTGTGTTTGGCGAAATCGGCCGGTACGCCCGGGCTGTTGGGCTGACCCAGGGTGAGGGCGCCGGAACCGGCCTTGACCAGCAGGGAGTCGGCGTGGCCGTGGTAGCAGCCTTCAAACTTGACGATCTTGTCGCGGCCGGTGTAGCCGCGGGCCAGCCGGATGGCGCTCATGGTCGCCTCGGTGCCGGAGTTGACCATCCGCACCTGCTCCATGGAGGGGACGATCTGGCGCACTTTTTCGGCCATCAGCACTTCGATCTCGGTCGGGGCACCGTAGCTCAGTCCCTTCTCCACCGCCTTGATGACCGCGGCCTTGATGGCCGGGTGGTTGTGACCGAGCAGCATGGGGCCCCAGGAACCGATGTAATCCACATAGGCCTGACCATCCACGTCATAGAGGTAGGCGCCATCGGCGTGATCGATGAAGCGGGGTGTGCCGCCGACCCCGTTGAAGGCGCGGACCGGTGAGTTGACGCCACCGGGAATGGTCTGGCGGGCCTGTTCAAACAGCTGATCTGATTTTGACATGGATCATCCTTAATGGGATTTTGGTCGTTACCCGGGCGCAGGCTGCCGATTGCGGCTCGGCAGGGGATGGCGGGAGGAGTATGCTTTGCGCTCTCGCCCCGGACTCTCGCCCGTGATACATGAAACGGGCCGACTATAGCAGAAAGGCCCAGAGCTGGGCAGCCGAGGCCGAGGTGTGTCTGGTCCTCGTTAGATGAGCGTGATTATCCATGGAGCAACAAGCCATTCCTTCCGCCGACGCGGCCTCGCTGCGTCGTCCTCCAGTCTTGCAGCGCCTGATACGGCGGGACAAGATGCCGCTGCTGGTGCTCCTGTTGGCGGCCCTAGTCGGCCTGCTGGCAGGCCTGGTGTGCGGATTGTTCGAGTCTTGCGTTCACTGGCTGGCCCAGCAGCGTGTCGACTTGCTGGCCGATCGCCCCTGGTGGCAGCTTGGCCTGCTCGGCTTTGGTTTCAGCGCCCTGCTGGGGTTGGTCGGCTATTTCCTCACTCATGCCTTTGCCCCCGAGGCGGGGGGATCCGGTATCCCGGAAATTGAAGGGGCCATGGACGACCTGCGCCCGGTACGCTGGTGGCGGGTGTTGCCGGTGAAGTTTTTTGGCGGGGTCTGTACCCTGAGTTCCGGCATGGTGCTGGGGCGGGAGGGGCCCTCGGTGCAGATAGGGGGCAACCTCGGCAAGATGGTGGCGGATATCTTCCGGTTGCCCAAGGAGCATGGCCACGCCCTGCTGGCTGCCGGTGAGGCGGGTGGTCTCGCTGCGGCCTTCAATGCCCCGCTGGCAGGGATACTGTTTGTCATGGAAGAGATGCGACCGCAATTTCGCTACTCCTTCCTCGCCATCAAGGCGGTCGGGATTTCGGCCGTCATGGCGACCCTGATGCTGCAGAACATGAAAGGGCAATCCCCCGTCATCATGCTGCCTCACTACGACGCTCCGGCCTTGAAGGCGCTCTGGCTGTTTCTCTTCATGGGGGGCTGCTTTGGTGTGCTGGGGTTCGTCTTCAACAAGCTGGTGCTCGCCTGTCAGGATGGCTACCTGGCATTGCATCAGAACAAGCGCCACCGCTTCGTCATCATCGGCATGGGGGTGGCTGGAACCTTTGGCATGCTGTCGCTGTTCGCCCCTTCGGTCACGGGAGGGGGAATCGAGCTCATCCAGCATCTGACGGGGGGAGACTATGCGATGGCGACGCTCTTCATCATCTTCTCGGTGCGACTGGTGGGTACCCTCATCTGCTTTTGCTCGGGGGCCCCTGGTGGTGTCTTTGCGCCGACCCTGGCGCTGGGCACCCTGTTCGGGGTGATCTTTGGTCACCTGTTCCACTCTGCATTTCCCGATCTCGGCATCGAACCGGGCGCCTTTGCCATCGCCGGCATGGGGGCGCTTTTCGCCGCCACCGTGCGTGCCCCCATTACCGGCATCGTGCTGGTGACAGAGATGACAGACAACTATCAGCTGATCCTGCCCATGATGATCACCACCATAGGGGCAACCCTGGTGGCGCAATGGTTGGGGGGGCGTCCCATCTATTCCCAGATCCTGGAGCGAACTTTACGGCTTGCTGCGCGTCAAAACCGGGGTGAAAGCAGCATCGCGACCGGTTAACTCTTTGTTTATCCGTATCAATCCGGCATGGTCGCGTATAGTGAAAAGAAACCGGTTGTGTTGATGTCGGCATATAGAAGAGGCCTTATGTCCCAAATCGTGAAGTTATTGGTGGTGCTGGCCGTGGGGGCATGTATCGGTTATGTCGTCGGGAACAGACAGGAGCTGGCTCAGAGCAGCCTGATGACGGTGCAGCAAGAGACGTTGGAGCGTCAGAGCAAGGCCATTGCACAACTGAAGACGGATCTCGGCGTCAGGGAGACCCTGCTGGCGACCCAGAAGGCCGCCTTCGAGCAACTTCAGCAGACGCTCAAGGATCAGGAAGCTCAGGTACAGGAGCAGAAACGCCAGCTGGCCTTCTTCGAGCGCATCATGCGTCCCACCGGCGAACAGGTGGGGGTATCCATCGACAATCTGACATTGCAGGAGACGAGTGTGCCGGGTCGCTACCACTATCGTCTGGCGCTCACACAACCCGCCAAGAAGCGGGAGTTGTTTCGGGGGCAGGTGCAGATCCGGCTCGAAGGCAGTCTGGCTGACAAGCCCAGGATCCTCAGTGGCCGGGATCTTGGCATGAAGGTGGGGGAGGGACGCTACGCGTTGCGATACTTCCAGCTCTTGGAGGGCAATTGGCAGCTTCCCTCAGGCTTTATCCCGGACAGGGTGAGAATCCTCATCCCGAAGGAGGGTCGGCAACCGGCCCAGGAGCTGGTTGCTGAGTGGAACGAGGTGCTCAAGCCTTTGGTCGCTCAACCAGCCCCCATGCCGGCAGCACAGTAAGAGAGTGGTGAATACTTGAACTAAATGGTCGGGTATTGGATAATTTCGCGGTTTCCATGTTTGTGGATGTAACGGTTGTGAGGTCAGCAATGAGTGCAGTAGCAGAAGCCCCCTTGCCCATCCAGATGACGGATGCGGCAGCCAACAAGGTAAAGACCTTGATCACCGAAGAAGAGAATCCCGAACTCAAGTTGCGGGTCTACATCACTGGGGGGGGCTGCTCCGGTTTCCAGTACGGTTTCACGTTTGACGAGAAAATCAATGATGGCGATACCGTGGTCGAGAAGAGCGGCGTCACCATGGTGATCGATCCCATGAGCCTGCAATACCTGGTCGGCGGCAGCGTGGATTACACCGAAGGCCTGGAAGGTTCCCGTTTCACCGTGACCAACCCCAACGCCACGACGACCTGCGGTTGCGGTTCCAGTTTTTCCATCTGATCTACAAGCAGCGTGATATGAAGGGCCCCGAGGGGCCCTTTTCATTTTTGTATGCCTGGCGTGGCTGGCATGTAGATCTTGATGTGGCGAAAACGGGTACCGATTGGTAGCGATAGAGAAGGTGTGCAGGCTCATTTAGATGAATCGTTGACGGCTTTTTAGTCTTATTGGTTGTTGATTAAACACCCGAACGTCTTTTTCAAATAAACACGTAGTTTTCGCTTGTCAGCGAGAATCATATCCCTATAATGCACCTCCATCAGCACGGCGCAGTGCGCTTCTGGTCCACCTTGCAAAGCAAGCTGGTGAGGGTTATAGTTTCAGACCCTGCTCTTTAACAATTTGAATCAAGCAATCTGTGTGGGCACTCACAGCATCGAGCATCAAAAACAATTTTTGATATCAATGTCTGATGAAGTGACCA
>NZ_JBFOCV010000035.1:0-116917 GCF_040907975.1 Aeromonas sp. s10
TGTAGTGGTCTAATCATCCCGGACACCGTTTTAGGTGGTACAGTCGCCACCATTATTTGAGGTGTTCAATGACAAGATTACGTCGCTCATTTACTGCCGAGTTCAAGCTGGAAGCCGCATCCCTGGTGCTCGACCAAGGCTATTCAGTCCCCGAAGCCAGCCGTTCACTGGATGTCGGCGAAACCGTGCTGCGTCGATGGGTTCAGCAACTTCAATCAGAACGAAGTGGCGCTACACCTGCTAACCGGGCGCTGACCCCTGAGCAGCAAAAAATTCAGGAGTTGGAAGCCCGCATCAACCGGCTTGAACGCGAAAAGGCCATTCTAAAAAAGGCTACTGCTCTCTTGATGGCGGACGAACTCGAACGTACGCGCTGATAGACCGATTAAGGGAGCAAGCCCCCACCACCCTGGTCTGTTGCGCTTTCGGTATACCAACCGCCTGTTTTTACGACTATCTGGCTCGCAGGCGCACAATTAACCGTGAACGGGTGCAGCAGAGAAGTGAGTTACGGTGTTTGTTCAAAGAGAGTAGAGGCTCAGCTGGCAGCCGGGCCTTGATGTCAATGATGCGGGCACTGGGGCATCAGATTGGTCGGTTCAAGGTGCGTCGCCTGATGAAGGAGGCCGGGCTGGTCTCCAAACAACCGGGAGCTCATCGTTATCAGGTCGCGCGGTCTGAACGACCGGATATTCCCAATCTTCTGGCGCGTGAATTTGATGTCCAGCAACCCAATCAGGTGTGGTGCGGCGACATCACTTACGTATGGGCAGGTGGCCGCTGGCATTACCTGGCCGCGGTGCTCGACCTCCACACCCGACGGGTCGTGGGCTGGGCGATGTCCGGCAGGCCTGATGCTGAGTTGGCCGTGAAAGCGCTCGACATGGCGTATCAGCAACGGGGCTGCCCGTCTGGCGTGCTGTTTCACTCCGACCAGGGCAGCCAATACGGCAGCCGGGTATTTCGGCAACGGCTGTGGCGCTATCGCATGACCCAGAGCATGAGTCGGCGTGGCAACTGCTGGGATAACGCGCCGATGGAGCGGCTGTTCAGGAGCCTCAAGACGGAATGGCTTCCGACCACGGGGTACATGAGCCTGCGGGAAGCCAAGCGGGATATCAGCTACTACCTGATGGATTACTACAACTGGCGGCGCCCGCATCAACACAATGATGGGATACCGCCAGCAGAGGCCGAAAATCGGCTTAACTGTGTGTCCGGATTTAGTTGACCACTACAACATGTTGGCTCTCTCCGTTTTCATCATTTTTCGCGTAATAACCCAGTCGGATCCGTTCTGTCTAAACCCGCCGCCCGCGCTGCGATTGGGGTTGTATCTGAATCATAACTCGGTAGAGTAAGGGGCATTCCGGGTTTGCCCGTGCCATGGTTTCGGTTTCTTTTTCTGGTATGGGACTCTCCGCCTGTTTTTATTCACCTTCACTCAGTGGTACCGATATGGAACAAGTAAACAAGTCAACCTTCAACGATGTGCTGGAATATGTGCGTATGTCCCGTCGTCAGAACAAGCTCAAGCGTGAAATCGCGGACAACGAGAAAAAGATCCGTGACAACCAGAAGCGGGTACTGTTGCTCGACAACCTGAGTGACTATATCAAACCCGGTATGAGCATTGACGAGGTTCAGGCCATCATCGCCAACATGCGGACCGATTATGAAGAGCGCGTAGATGACCATATCATTAAAAATGCCGAGCTTTCCAAGGAGCGCAAGGAGCTGAGTACCAAGCTGAAGAGTATGAGCACCAGCAAATAATACCGCCCCGCTCTCGTCAACACCGGCCTCTGGCCGGTGTTTCATTTTCATGCCGCAGCTCGGATCTCTTGCCGCGTTGCAACAATCGGCTCCCATTTTCACAATCGCCCTGTTAACATCGCTGCAAAGCGGTCAATAGATTTCAAGCCCTTGACTTGAAACGACTAAGCTTGATTGAAAGACAATAAATTGCGCAACCATGGTGGGGCTGATATGGGCGCATCAAAACAGACGGATTCAAATAAAGTGGCATCTCAGGATTCATCCGTACCTAATACGGACGGGCAACAACAGCGTAAACGCCGACCCTGGTGGCGCTGGTTGTTCTGTTTTATCTTCTTGCTTTGCCTGGCTGCAGTGGTCGCCCTGGTGGGTTATGAAATGAAGACCTCCCGACTGCAGTCACAGGAGATCTCCCGCTATGCGGCCACCCTGACCTATCAGCTCGAACCCGGCCCCAGCAAGCAGATTGCCTTCCCCGACGACGGCCCGTTCGACAAGCGACTCGGTTATGTGCTGATGCCCATGATCCAGGAACGTCTCGTTCAGCGTGGCTACCAGGTGAGCGAACAGGTCCGTTTTTCCGATGCGCTCTACAACTACGCCAGCCACGGTTTCTTCGTGCCTTATACCGAGAAGGTCCAGGCAGGATTGACACTCTATGACTGCCGTGCCGAGCCTTTCTACCAGTACAAGTATCCGACTCATTACTATCCGGATTTCAATGCCATACCGCCCCTGGTCATCCAGTCTCTGCTGTTTATCGAGAACCGTGAACTCCTGAGCAACAAGGAACCGCTGGCCAACCCGGCCGTAGACTGGCCGCGCTTTGCCAAGGCGGCGCTGTCTCAGGTGGGCAAGGCGCTGGATATGCAGGATCAATCTGCTGGCGGCAGTACCCTTGCGACCCAGGTGGAAAAGTATCGTCATTCTCCCGATGGACTGACTGTTTCGCCGACCGAGAAGATCCGCCAGATGGTCTCGGCCAGCGTTCGTGCCTATCGGCTGGGGCCCGAGACCCTGGAGGCCCGCAAGCTGGTTGCCTGGGCCTACCTCAACTCGGTCCCGCTCTCTGCGGCGCCCGGTTATGGCGAGGTGCACGGTCTCGGTGATGGCCTCTGGGTCTGGTTTGGCGCCAATGTTGATGAGGTGAATCGACTGCTGGATCCCGCTCGCAACCAGGATTCTACCCTGGCCGAGCAGGGCCTTGCCTTGCGCCAGGTTGTCTCCCTGATGATCGCCCACCGCCGTCCTTCCTATTACCTGGCGCAGGGTAGAGAAGCACTGTCTACCCTGACAGACAGCTATCTGCGACTCTTCGTGCAGGAGGGAATGATCACGCCCCCCCTGATGGAGTCGGCTCTCAAGGCCAAGCTGGTCTTCCGCGATTTCCTGCAGGCACCTGCCATCACTCGAGTCAACAACAACAAGGGGCTGCAGGTGGCTCGCACTCGTCTCAGTCGTCAGCTCGGGGTGCAGCTTTATGATCTGGACCGCATGGATCTGACGGCCAACACCACCCTCAATATGCCGCTGCAGAACGAGGTGTCACGGTATCTGCAGCAACTGGCAGACCCTGCATTCGCAGCCCAGGTGGGCCTGTTTGGTGAGCGCCTGCTCTCGCCGGAGAAGACGGGTGATGTGAAGTACAGCTTTACCCTGTTCGAGAAGACGCCGGAAGGGGTCAAGGTGAGGGTGCAGACCGACAACACGGACCAGCCGTTCGACATCAATGAGGGCAGCAAGCTTGAACTGGGATCCACCGCCAAGTTGCGGGTACTGACGACCTATCTCGAGATTGTCACCGAGTTGCATGACAGCTACGGCAACATGCCGGTGGAGAGCCTGCGAAAGATCGAAGTGTCCGATCAGGACAACATCAGCCGCTGGGCCATCGCCTATCTGATGAGTGCCAAGGACAGAAGCCTGCCGGTGATGCTGGAGGCCGCACTGGACCGCAAGTATTCCGCGAGTCCCTATGAAGGCTTCTTTACCGGCGGTGGCATGCACACCTTCAACAACTTCCGCAAGGAAGACAACGGTCGCATCCCGCCCATTCGCGATGCGCTGCGGGAATCCATCAACCTGCCCTTCGTGCGCTTGATGCGGGACATCGTCCGCTACAGCCTCTACAAGGAGGGAAATCGTGCCCAGTTGCTGAAAGATGACAGGGATCCTCGCCGTACCGAGTATCTGGCCAAGTTTGCCGACAAGGAGGGCCAGACCTATCTGCTGAGGTTCTGGCGCAAATATCGTGGCAAGAGTGCAGAAGAGCAGCTCGATACCTTCCTCGATGGTCTCAAACCCAGCGCGGTGCGTCTCGCCGCCGTGCATCGCTATCTGATGCCGGAAGCCTCCCAGGCCGATTTTGCCGCTTTCCTGGCCAAGCGCCTGCCGCGGGAGAAATTGACCGAGAAGCGCATAGAGCAGCTCTATACCAATTACGGCCCTGGCAAATATTCTCTTCCGGATCAAGGTTATATCGCACGGGTGCATCCACTTGAGCTGTGGTTGCTTGCCTATCTCAAGGAGTTTGACAAGGCCACCTTTACCGATGCGGTAACCGCCAGCCGTGACGAGCGTCAGGAGGTCTACAGCTGGCTGTTCAAGACCCGTCATCGCAGTGCCCGGGATAGCCGGATCCGCACCATGCTGGAGGTTGAGGCCTTCCTCGACATCCATCAGCGCTGGGCTCGCCTGGGCTACCCGTTCGATCACCTGGTTCCGTCCCTGGCGACCGCACTGGGCAGCTCGGGCGATCGTCCTGCTGCGTTGGCCGAGCTGATGGGGATCATCCAGAACGGTGGCGTGCGCGCCCCCACCCTGCGCATCGAACACCTCTCCTTTGCCAAGGGGACTCCCTTCGCCACCGTCTTTGAGCCGGCGAACACCCAGGGGGAACGGGTGATGCCTGCCGAGGTGGCCAACGCCTTGCGCAATGCACTCTCCAAGGTGGTGGAAGGGGGGACGGCGCGGCGCATCGCCGGGGCCTTCGCCTTGCAGGATGGTACTGTCCTGGCCCTGGGGGGCAAGACGGGGACCGGGGACAACCGGATCGAGACGGTGGGTCGCTACGGCAATGTGACCAGTTCACTGGCTCGCAACCGGACTGCGACGTTCGTCTTCTACATCGGGGATGATCACTTCGGCACGCTGACGGCCTATGTACCAGGCAGCCAGTCCGACAAGTTCCGCTTCACGTCGGCGCTGCCTGTACAGGTGCTCAAGGGGATGGCCCCCCTGCTGGTACCCTATCTGCAACCCGCTACTCACACCCAGTGCATGGCGGGCAGCTGAGCGGACATCGCATGAAAAAACGGGGCCATTTCGGCCCCGTTTGATTGTGTACTGCACGCCGCCATGAGGTGGACGTGAGTCATCACTTACAACAGATCTTCAATTTCACCGCGCAGGTACTGGTACATCTCGCGATAGGCTACCGGCGGCTTGTTCAGCTCCCGCTCCTTGTTGGCGGTGCGGATCAGCTGACGCAGCTTCTGGCGATCCAGCTCGTGGAACTGGGACATCAGCTCGTTGAGGGCGCTGTCGCCTTCGGTGATCAGCCGCTCGCGCCACTGTTCGAGGCGGTGCAGGCGGGCGTTCACGGTGGAGTGACGCATCTTGATGATGGAGAGGGCCTCTTCGATGGGGGCGACATCGCGGCTACGCATCAGACGGCCGATGAACTGGAGATGGCGGCGGAAGGACTCATCCTTCTTCGGCTTGAGCTTGCGGCCCAGCTCGACCGCTTCGGCAAGCTCTTCATCCAGGGGGATCTTCTCCAGCTCGCTGTGACTCAGGGAGACGATCTCTTCCCCCATCTTCTGCAAGGCCTCGGCATCACGCTTGAGCTGGCTCTTGCTGGGGCCCCAGTCTTCCCACTCGTTGTCGTCTTGATATTGACTCATCGGTCTTTGTATTCCTGTCATTCACGTTTGGCGGATATGTTACCAGCTTCTCCCGCTGGGCGCAGGGGTCTGATATGCTTAGCCCCTTTCCTTCCCTTCATACATATGTGAGTTATGGACCAGCAAGATCAAATCCGCCAGGATCAATCCCATCTCGAGGCCGTGGTCGCCGAGGCCCTTGAGATAGCGAAAGGGCTGGGCGCCGGGCTTGCCGAAGTCTCCATCAGCAAACAGACCGGCCTCTCGGTGAACACCCGGGGCTGCGAGCTGGAAAGCATCGAATTCAACAAGGATGGCGCACTCGGCATCGCCGTCTATCGCGACGGTTGCAAGGGGTCCTCCTCCACCACGGATCTGACCAAGCCGGCCATTCGCGCCGCCGTGGAAGCGGCCATGGAGATCGCCCGCCACACCTCTCCCGATGACTGCGCCGGTCTTGCGGATGCGGATCTGCTGGCTTGGGATGCCCCGGACCTGCAACTGTGCCACCAAATCGAGCTGGATCCCCAGCGTGGCATCGCGCTGGCCATCGAGTGCGAGCGGCTGGCCTTGGGACGGGATGCCCGCATCAAGCACTCTGACGGAGCCAGTTTCTCCAGCCACCTGGGCGTCAAGGTTTATGGCAACAGCCACGGCTTCGTCAAAGGCTATGCTGCATCGCGCAACTCCCTGAGCTGCGTACTGATCGGCGAGCAGGATGGCGACATGCAGCGCGACTACGGCTACTCCTCCAGCCGCTCCCTGGACGGGCTGTGGAGCCCCCAGCGCATCGCTGACGAGGCGGTGGAGCGCACTGTTTCCCGCCTGGGGGCTCGCAAGATCAGCACCCGCCATGCCCCTGTGCTGTTCCACCCCGATACCGCTGCCGGTCTGTGGGGCCATCTGGTGATGGCCATCAGTGGGGGGAACCTCTATCGCAAGTCGAGCTTCCTGCTGGACAAACTGGGCAAGCAGATCCTGCCCGAGTGGCTCACCATCCAGGAGTTCCCCCACTTGCCGGGAGGACTTGCCAGCACCCCGTTCGACGGGGAAGGGGTTCGCACCCGCGACATGGACATCATCCGCAACGGCGAGCTGATGAGCTGGCTGCTCACCTCCTACTCCGCCCGCAAACTGGGCCTGACCACCACGGGCCATGCCGGGGGTATCCATAACTGGCAGGTTTCCAATACCGGCCAGGACTTCCAGGGCATGCTCAAGGAGATGGGTACCGGGCTGCTGGTGACCGAGCTGATGGGGCAGGGGGTCAACATCGTCAATGGTGATTACTCCCGCGGCGCAGCCGGTTTCTGGGTTGAAAATGGCGAGATCCTCTATCCTGTGGAGGAGATCACCATTGCAGGCAATCTAGCCGACATGTTCAGCCATATCGTGGCGGTGGGCAGTGATGAGGATGAGCGTTCCAGCCTCAAGACCGGCTCCGTACTGGTCGAGCAGATGAAACTGGCGGGGCACTGATCCCCTCCGTCCGATCTGGTACACGGCCATGAAAAAGGCCCCCTCGCTTTGCGAGGGGGCCTTTTTATCGTCGGCTCATGGTGAAGCCAGCTTATTCCTTGATGCGCTCGATGCGACCACCCAGGCCTTGCAGCTTGTGCTCGATGTCTTCGTAGCCACGGTCGATGTGATAGATGCGATCGACGATGGTGGCCCCTTCGGCCACGAAGCCGGCCAGCACCAGGCTGGCGGAGGCGCGCAGATCGGTCGCCATCACCTGGGCACCCTTGAGCTGCTGGGTGTCGCGGCAGATGGCCACATTGCCCTGCAGTTCGATGTCGGCACCCATCCGAACCAGCTCGGGCACGTGCATGAAGCGGTTCTCGAAGATGGTCTCGGTGACCATGCCGGTGCCCTGGGCGACCGCGTTCAGCACGGTGAACTGTGCCTGCATGTCGGTCGGGAACGCCGGGTAGGGGGCGGTCTTGATGGTGACAGGTTTCAGGGTGCGACCTGTCATGTCGAGGGTGATCCAGTCGTCACCCTTTTCAATCAGGGCGCCAGCCTCTTCCAGTTTGACCAGTACGGCTTCCAGCAGGCTGGGGTCGGTGTTGCGGCAGGTGATCTTGCCACCGGTCACGGCGGCGCCCACCAAGAAGGTGCCGGTCTCGATGCGATCGGGCTGCACGCTGTAGCTGCCACCGTGCAGACGTTCTACGCCGTCGATGGTCAGGGTATCGGTGCCCGCGCCCTGGATCTTGGCGCCCAGCGCGTTGAGGAAGTTGGCCAGATCGACCACCTCGGGCTCACGGGCGGCGTTTTCGATCACGGTGCGACCGTCAGCCAGGGTGGCGGCCATCATCAGGTTCTCGGTACCGGTCACGGAAACCATGTCCATCAGGATGTGGGCACCTTTCAGGCGGCCGTCGACGCGGGCTTTGATGTAGCCCTCTTCGATGACGATCTTCGCGCCCATCAGCTCCAGGCCGTGGACATGCAGGTTGACCGGGCGGGCACCGATGGCACAGCCGCCGGGCAGGGAGACGTCTGCTGCACCGAAGCGGGCTGCCAGCGGGCCCAGGGCCAGGATGGAGGCTCGCATGGTCTTCACCAGCTCGTAGGGGGCGACATGATTGTTTACCGCACCGGTCAGCACGGTCACATTGCCGTTGACCTTGGTGGTGGCGCCCAGCATCTCCAGCAGCTTGAGGGTGGTACCCACGTCTTTCAGGCGCGGTACGTTGGAGAGTTGAACCTCTTCGTCACACAGCAGGGTGGCAAACAGGATGGGCAGGGCGGCATTCTTGGCGCCGGAGATGGTCACTTCACCGGAGAGGGTGCAGGGGCCGGTGATCTTGAATTTGTCCATGGTTTACTTCTTTACCAAATCAGGAGGGCAGCTGGAATTTACGCTCGCGTTTCCACTCGGCGTCGGTATAGGCCTTGATGGAGAGAGCGTGGATCTCGTTGGTGGCGATCTTGTCCATCAGCGGGGCATAGATGGCCTGTTGTTTCTTGACCCGGCTCATGCCGTCAAACATGTCGCCGACGGCGATCACCTGGTAGTGACTGCCGTCCCCTTTGACATGGACTTCGGACAATGGCAAAGCCTCGAGGAGTATCGCTTCAATTTCAGAGACTTGCATTATGAGTCCTCAGTTGTGAGCGGGGTTGAATGAAAGAGGCTGGCCACCCCGTAGAGGTTGGCCAGCGTATGGAAATCGTTGGAGGCACCCACCAGTGTCGGAGTGGCACCCCGTGCCAGTGCCGCCTTGGCCCACTTGACCAGCAGGGCAAGGCCGGCGGAATCCAGGGTAGTGACGGCACCGAGTTCGAGCCGGTCGTCCTGCCACCAGTCGGCGCGGCGTTGCCACAGATCGTTGACCTGCGGGGCCTGCAAGTCACCGCTCAGGATCATGACTTGATCACCAGCGGCTTGGCATTGTGTTCACGCAGCTGGGCGATCACCGCATCGATGCCGTTCTGGCGAATGAGGCCACCCAGCTCGTTCTGCTTGGCAGAGAGCAGGCTGATCCCTTCGGCAACCATGTCGAAGGCTTTCCACTCGCCGGTCTTGTTGTTCTTGCGCAGCTTGAACTCGAGGAAGATGTCCGGCTTGCCGGCCTCTTTCACGCTGACGTTGACGGCGGTGATGTTGCTCTCGGCGGCTTTGCCGGGTTGGACCTTGACGGTCTGCTTGTCAAAGTGTGCCAGGGCGTCGGCGTAGGAGCTCACCATGTACTCGGTGAAGACGTCCACAAAGGCGTCACGCTGGGCAGGGGTCGTCTGTTTGATCTGGTTGCCGAGCACCTTGTAGGCGGCGAAGCGGTTGTCCACGTAGGGCAGCAGCTCCTCGCGGATGATGACGCGCAGGTGATCGGGGTTGCTCTTCACCTGGGCCTGATCGGCTTTCAGGCGGGCAAAGGTCTGCTGGGCGGCCTGATCCACGAGGGCATAGGGGTCCGAAGTGTTGACATCCGCACGGGCGACGAGGGAGAACAGCATGCTGGTCATCAGACCCAGCATCAGGGCGATCTTCTTGAACATGGTTACTCCTTGGTTGCGGGTGTGTTGGTCGGGGAGGACTGGCTGTAGAGGAACTTGCCAATCAGATCTTCCAGCACGATGGCGGACTTGGTGTCTTCGATCATGTCGCCATCCTTGAGCATGCTGGTGCCCATCTCCTCATCGCTGAACCCCGGTGCCAGACCGATGTACTGCTCACCGAGCAGGCCAGAGGTCAGGATGGAGAGGGTGCTGGTCTCGGAGAACTCGCCGGCACTCTTCTGCATCTGCAGGGAAACGATGGGGACCTGGCTCTTGGGATCCAGGGTGATGTCGCTGACACGACCGACGACGACGCCGCCGACCTTGACCGGCGAGCGTACTTTCAGGCCGCCGATATTATCGAAATGGGCGCGCAGGGTATAGGTTTCTCCTTCCGGTTTGAAACTCAATCCCGCCACTTGCAGTGCCAATGCCAGAATGGCCGCGATGCCAGCCAGCATGAAGGCGCCAACCAGAAATTCTACTTTGCTGAACTTCATCTTTCCCTTATCCAAACATGACTGCGGTGAGTATAAAATCCAGACCGAGCACGGCCAGGGATGAGTGAACCACGGTACGGGTCGTCGCCTGACTGATCCCGGCCGAGGTCGGTTTGGCATCATAGCCGTTGAAGAGCGCTATCCAGGTCACCACCAGGGCAAAGATCAGGCTCTTGATGGCGCCCTGCATGATGTCGTCCTGCCAGTCGACGGAGGCCTGCATGGCGGACCAGAAACTGCCTTCGTCCACCCCCAGCCAGTCGACACCAACCAGCTTGCCGCCAAAGATGCCGATCAGGCTGAACATGAAGGCCAGCAGCGGCATGCTGATGACCCCGGCCCAGAAGCGGGGCGCCACGACCCGGCGCAGCGGATCGACCGCCATCATCTCCAGGCTGGAGAGCTGCTCGGTGGCCTTCATCAGGCCGATCTCGGCGGTGAGGGCGGAGCCCGCACGACCGGCGAACAGCAGGGCGGTGACGACCGGGCCCAGCTCACGGAGCAGGGAGAGGGAAACCAGAGGCCCCAGGCTCTGCTCTGCGCCGAAATCCTTCAATACGTTGTAACCCTGCAGGGAGAGCACCATGCCGATGAAGAGGCCGGACACCAGTATGATGGCGACGGATTGCACTCCCACCACATACAGTTGCTGCACCAGCAGCGGGAAGTGCTTGCGTGGCTGGGGTCGTCCTGCCAGTGCATGAAACAGCATGATGGTTGCCCGGCCGACGGCGTTGATGAAACGCACACCGCTGCGGCCCAGCTTGCTTATCTGACTTGTCAACATCACAGATCCTGTAGCAGGTCGCCTGCCGGAAAATGAAACGGAACAGGACCGTCGGGCAATCCCTTGAGGAACTGCTCGACTTCGGGATTGTGCTCCTCGCGCAGCTGCTCCGGTGTGCCGTGTGCCACTACCTTGCGGTTGGCGATGATGTAGGCGTAGTCGGCGATGCTCAGCACCTCCTTCACGTCGTGGGTGACGATGACGGAGGTGATGCCGAGGGCATCGTTGAGCTCCTTGATGAGCTTCACCAGCACCGCCATGGTGATGGGGTCCTGCCCCACGAAGGGCTCGTCATACATGATGAGATCCGGATCCAGCGCGATGGATCTCGCCAGGGCCGCGCGACGCGCCATGCCACCGGAGAGCTCGGACGGCATCAGCTTGGCCGCCCCGCGCAGACCGACAGCCTGCAGTTTCATCATGACGATGGTGCGGATCAGCTCTTCCGGCAGGCCGGAGTGCTCCCGCAGCGGGAAGGCCACGTTGTCGAAGACGGTCATGCCGGTGAACAATGCGCCACTCTGGAACAGCATGCTCATCCGTTTACGCACTTCATACAGGCGTGAACGGGAGAGAGTGGGAACGTCTTCCCCGTCAAACAGGATCTGACCGGACTCAGGCTTGAGCTGGCCCCCGATCAGGCGCAGCAAGGTGGTCTTGCCGATCCCGCTCGGACCCATGACGGCGGTGACCTTGCCACGGGGAATGGTCAGGTTGATCCTGTCGTACAGCAGCCGATCCCCGTGACTGAAGGTCAGGTCGGAGATGGTGATCAGGTCATCGTTCAAACAATTGTCCATCCGGTATAAATGAAGAGCGAATTTTATGGGCTAGTCTAGGTCTAAGCAACAGCGAGGAACAACTATTGAGCGGGTTTCCCCCCCAAGTACGCGACAGTTTTATGTAACAACCTGCGTCAATGACCGCCCATTCCGCATCCGATTCGCTTATCTCGGCAGACTTTTTTATAATCCCGCAGCAAATTTCGGCCCGGAGCTGTGCCTTTATGTCTGTAAAGCCTGAAAAAGTGTCTGAATTGTTCGATTTCCGTCGCAGCGCCCGAGCGGTGCTGGACATAGAAAAACAAGCCATTGATGGACTCTACCAGTACCTTGACGAGGCGTTCGAGCGCGCCTGCGAGATGGTGCTGCGCTGTGGCGGCAAGATAGTGGTGACCGGCATGGGCAAGTCGGGTCATATCGGCAACAAGATTGCCGCGACCCTGGCCAGCACGGGAACGCCCGCCTTCTTCCTGCACCCGGGCGAGGCGAGCCACGGGGATCTCGGCATGATCTCAGCCGGGGATCTCATCATCGCCATTTCCAACTCCGGCGAGAGCGACGAGATCCTGGCCCTGCTGCCGGTGCTCAAGCGCCGCGGCATTCCACTCATCTGCATGACAGGCAATCCGGCTTCCACCATGGCGAAAGAGGCCAACGTGCACCTGTGCATCAAGGTGGAGAAAGAGGCCTGCCCCCTCGGTCTGGCCCCGACATCCAGCACTACCGCCACCCTGGTGATGGGGGACGCGCTGGCCGTGGCCCTGCTGGAGGCCCGTGGCTTCACCGCCGATGACTTTGCGCTGTCGCATCCGGGCGGGTCCCTCGGCAAGCGGTTGCTGTTGCGAGTGGGCGATCTGATGCACAGCGGCGAGCTGTTGCCCAAGGTGGGGATAGATGCCACCATCAGCCAGGCGCTGCTGGAAGTGAGCCGCAAGGGGCTCGGCATGACGGCGGTGGTGGACGATCAAGGGCTGCTTGCCGGTCTGTTCACCGATGGTGACCTGCGCCGCATTCTGGACCTGCAGGTGGATATTCATCACACCCCCATCAGCCGCGTCATGACGGTGAACTGTGTTACCGTAGGGCCTGAGATGATGGCGGCCGAGGCCGTCAAGCTGATGGAAACCAGGAAAATCAACGGGTTGTTGGTCGTGGATGGGGAGAGACACCCGCTGGGTGCCTTCAACATGCATGACCTGCTGAAAGCCGGAGTAATTTGATGCAAGACGTACCGACCCTCTATGGTCCGGTGACGCGCAGCCAGTACGAGAAGGCGGCGCAGATCCGCCTGCTGGTGTGCGATGTGGATGGGGTGCTCTCCAACGGCTTCATCTATATGGGCAATAACGGCGAAGAGCTGAAGACCTTCTGCACCCGTGACGGTGCCGGCATGCGTGCCCTGCTCAATGCGGGCATCGAGATTGCCGTCATCACGGGGCGAAACTCCCGCATCGTCAGCGATCGCATGAAGAGTCTGGGTGTCCAGCATCTGGTGCAGGGTGCAGACAAAAAGCTGCCCCACTTCGAGGCCTTGCTGACCAAGCTCGGGCTGGATGCATCGCAAGCCGCCTATATGGGAGATGACACCATCGATCTGCCGGTGATGCAGGCTTGCGGCCTGGGTATCGCCGTTGCCGACGCCCATCCGCTTGTGCTGGCGAAGGCGGATCTGGTGACGCGGCTTGGCGGTGGCGTCGGGGCCGTGCGTGAGGTGTGCGACCTGATTTTGCAGGCCCAGGGATTGGCTGACTATCAACCCGAGGCGTCGCGATGAACAAACAGACTGTGCTGTTCGGCCTGCTGTTTCTGGCTGCGCTGGCGGCCTGGCAGCTGGGGGAAATCGAGCTGGTCCCCGAGCCGACCACCAAGACGGAAAATTTTCAACCGGACTTCACCGCCAGAGAGTTGGTGACGACCCGCTTCAACGAGCAGGGCAAGCGCACCGAGCGGCTGGAATCCGAATATGCGGAGTACTACCAGGTGCTTGAGCAGGCCACTTTCACCAAGCCGGTGGTCTACATGTTCGATGACAAGGGCGCGGCCGAATGGAAGCTGACGGCCGAAACCGGGGTGCTCAACACCGATGACAATGTGATCCTCCGTGACAAGGTGCATCTGGACGGTCTGCTGCCCGCCTCCTTCATCTCCACGCTGGATACCTCCTATCTGGAGCTGGATCTGGTGACGCAGGGGATGAGAAGCAACCAGCACATCAGCATTGTGGGCCAGGAGTTCCAGACCGAGGGCGTTGGCCTCAAGGGTCACCTGGAACGTAAATATTTCGAGTTACTGGATAAAGGCCATGCCACTTATTTCAATGAAAAACGTTAATCTGGCCCTCACGGCCCTGTTGCTGTGCGGTTCCCTGAATGCCAAAGAGTCCGACTTTGCCGAGAAGGTCTATGTGGATGCGGTCAAGCAGGTGGCCGAGATGCAGGACAACCGCATCACCTTCAGCGAGGATGTCATCATCACCCAGGGCACCATCAAGATTAAGGCTGACAAGGTGGTGGTGATCCGCTCCGGCGACAAGGGCGCCGAGGTCATGACCGCGTATGGCAACCCAGCCACCTTCTTCCAGGTGCTGGACAACGGCAAACCGGTCAATGCCCATGGCAACAGCATCCGCTACGAGCTTAAGAACCGGCTGGTGACCATCACCGGCAATGGCCAGCTCAAGCAGGAAGACAGCCAGGTGACCGGCGATCTCATTCGCTACGACATCGTCAAGCAGAAGATGATTGCCGAGAGCAAGGGGCCCACCCAGCGCGTCAAGACGGTGTTCCTGCCGGATCAGGTGGAGAACTTTGACAAACCCGCCGATCAGAAGAAGTAGGAAACAACAGCCATGGCAGTGTTAAAAGCAACGGGTCTGCAAAAGAGCTACAAGCGCCGCATGGTGGTCAGCGATGTGAGCCTGGAGGTGGGAACGGGCCAGATCGTGGGCCTGCTCGGCCCGAACGGCGCGGGCAAGACGACCTCCTTCTACATGATCGTGGGCCTGGTGCAGCGAGATGCCGGCCTCATCACCATCGACGAGCAGGACATCAGCCTGCAGCCCATGCATATCCGTGCCCGCAATGGCATCGGCTATCTGCCTCAGGAGGCCTCCATCTTCCGGCGCCTGTCGGTGTTCGACAACTTGATGGGGGTCATGCAGACCCGCAAGGGGTTGAGCCGCGAAGAGCGGGAGGATAAGGTCGAACAGTTGCTGGAAGAGTTCAATATCACCCATATCCGCGACAGCCTGGGTCAGAGCCTCTCGGGTGGGGAGCGGCGCCGGGTGGAAATCGCCCGGGCGCTGGCGGCAGAGCCGAGATTCATTCTGCTCGATGAGCCTTTCGCAGGTGTTGATCCTATTTCAGTCATCGATATCAAAAAGATCATCCAGCATCTGAAAGAACGCGGGTTGGGTGTGCTGATTACGGACCACAACGTCAGAGAGACGCTGGATGTGTGCGAGAAGGCCTACATCGTCAGCCACGGCAAGATGATTGCCGAGGGCGCGCCGGCCGATATCCTCGCCGATGAGCAGGTCAAGCGCGTCTATTTGGGCGATCAATTCAGTCTATAGTAAGGGGGCACCCCTCATTTTTGTTAGGTGACTGCCTCGCTGAACATAAGGATATCCCGACGTAGATGAAGCCGACATTACAGTTGCGTCTCGGTCAGTCCCTGACCATGACGCCACAATTACAACAAGCGATTCGTCTGCTCCAGCTCTCCACCCTGGAACTCCAGCAGGAAATTCAGCAAGCGCTCGACAACAACCCCTTGCTGGAGCAAGAGGAGAACGAGGCGCAGGAAACCAGTCAGACAGAGACACAGGACGCCAGTCAACTCGACTCCAGCGATGCCATGGCCCAGGAGAGCATGCCGGATGAACTGCCGGTGGACACCACCTGGGACGAGGTCTACTCGGCCGGTACGGCCCAGAGTGCAGGCCCCATCCATGACGGGGAAGACAGCGTCTATCAGGGGGAGACCACCGAGAACCTGCAGGACTACCTGCTGTGGCAGATGCGGCTCACCCCGTTCAGTGATGTGGATGCTGCCATCGCCCTTGCCATCATCGATGCCATCGACGAATCCGGGTATCTGACTGCCACCCTCGAGGATATTCAGGCTGCAGTCAGCAGCGAGGAGGTAGAAGTCGAACTGGATGAGATCGAAGCCGTGCTCAAGCGGGTGCAGCATTTCGATCCGGTCGGCATCGCCGCCCGTTCGGTGCAAGAGTGTCTGCTGATCCAGCTCGGCCAGTATTCGCCGGACCTGCCCTGGCTCGACGAAGCCAGAGAGGTGATCCGCGAACACATGGACCTGCTCGGCAATCGCGACTACCGCACCCTGGCTCGCAAGACCCGCCTCAAGGAGAGCGATCTCAAGGAGGTGCTGGATCTCATCCAGCAACTGGAGCCCAGACCCGGCAACGGCATCATCCAGAGTGAATCCCAGTACGTGATCCCGGATGTGTCCGTGGTCAAGAAGGGCAGCAAGTGGGTGGTTGAACTCAATCCGGATTCTGCTCCGCGCATCCGTGTCAACGAGGCCTATGCGGCCATGGCGCGCAATGCCCGCAGCAGCACGGATACCCAGTTCATCCGTTCTCATTTGCAGGAGGCCAAGTGGTTCATCAAGAGCCTGGAGAGTCGTAACGACACCCTGCTCAAGGTGGCCAGCTGCATCGTCGAGCAGCAGCAGGGCTTTTTCGAGTACGGCGAAGAGGCCATGAAACCCATGGTACTCAACGACATCGCGGAAGCGGTGGAGATGCATGAGTCGACCATTTCACGGGTCACGACCCAGAAGTACATGCATACGCCCCGCGGCATTTTTG
Source organism: Aeromonas sp. s10 (assembly GCF_040907975.1). Classification (NCBI taxonomy): domain Bacteria; kingdom Pseudomonadati; phylum Pseudomonadota; class Gammaproteobacteria; order Aeromonadales; family Aeromonadaceae; genus Aeromonas; species Aeromonas sp. s10. The sequence continues at coordinate 16,575 of NZ_JBFOCV010000035.1, forward strand.
AACTGAAGTTTTTTTTCTCCAGTCACGTCAATACGGAGGGAGGAGGAGAGTGCTCATCGACCGCTATTCGCGCCCTGATCAAGAAGCTGGTGACGGCGGAAAACCCCGCCAAGCCGCTTAGTGATAGCAAGATCGCGGATTTGCTGGCCGAACAGGGTATTATGGTGGCGAGACGCACGATCGCAAAGTACCGTGAATCCTTGTTGATCCCGCCATCCAATCAGCGCAAACGCCTGGTTTAGGCAAACAAAAGGAAGACGTTATGCAAATTAACCTGACCGGACACCATGTCGAGATTACCGAAGCTCTGCGTGATTATGTGAACAACAAATTTGCCAAACTCGAGCGTCACTTTGACCATATCAACAACGTACACGTGGTGTTGAGCGTCGAAAAACTGAACCAGATCGCCGAAGCCAAGCTGCATGTCAGCGGGGGAGAGGTGTTCGCCAATTCGCAGCATGCCGACATGTATGCGGCGATTGATACCCTGCTGGATAAACTGGATCGGCAGATCATCAAGCACAAAGATAAGTTAAATCAAAAATAACTATGCAACTTGAACACATACTGAGTCGGGACTGCACCAAGAGTGCGGTCCCTTGTACCAGCAAGAAACGCGCGCTCGAGATCATCAGTGAACTGGCCGCAGAGCGCCTCGGCGCTTCCCGCCAGGTCCTGTTTGAAAGCCTGCTGGCGCGAGAAAAGATGGGTAGTACCGGGATCGGAGCCGGTATCGCCATCCCCCACGGCCGGATTGACGACGCCTTCGCGCCGACCGCCGTGTTGATGACCTTCTCCGAGCCCATCCCTTTCGATTCTATCGACAATCAACCGGTTGACCTGCTCTTTGCATTGCTGGTGCCGGAAAGCGAGTGCAAGCAGCACCTCAAGACTCTTTCCCTGATGGCATCCAAACTGGGTGACAAGGCCGTCTGCCGCCAGCTGCGCCAGGCGACCAGCGACGAAGAACTCTATCAGATCATGACGTCGGCCTGAGGCCGGGTCTGACACAGCCACGTTGGCGTGAGGGGACAAGATGCAGTTAATTGTAGTAAGCGGTCGTTCGGGCTCCGGCAAGACGGTGGCCCTGAGGGTGCTCGAGGATCTCGGGTACTACTGCGTGGACAACCTGCCGGTCAACCTGCTGCCCCAGTTGATCGTGTCGGTGGAGAGCCAGTATGACAAGCTGGCGGTCAGCATCGACGTGCGCAACCTGCCTGCCCAGGCAGACAGGCTGGAGAACCTGCTGAGCCAGGTGCGCAACGAGGGGCGAGTCAAGTTTTCGAGCTTCTTCTTTGATGCGGACAACGCGACCCTGCTCAAACGCTACGGTGAGAGCCGTCGTCTGCATCCTCTGTCCCGCAACAAGCTTTCGCTGGACGAGGCGATCCGGGAAGAGACCCACCTGCTGGCACCGCTCTCCTCGACCGCCGACCTGCGCATCGACACCACCAACCTCAGCATTCACGATCTCAGCGAGCTCATCAAAACCCGGGTGCTCGGCAAGAAAGAGAACGAGCTGGTGCTGGTGTTCGAGTCATTCGGTTTCAAGTACGGCATTCCCAAGGATGCGGACTTCGTGTTCGACGCCCGTTTCCTGCCCAACCCGCACTGGATCCCGGAGCTCAAGCCCTTCACCGGCAAGGATGAGCCCGTGGCCAACTACCTCTCCAGCCAGCCGGATGTCATGCTGTTCATCCAGCAGATCGAGAATATGCTGGGGACCTGGTTGCCCCACCTGGAGCGCAACAATCGCAGCTATGTGACCGTCGGGATTGGCTGTACCGGCGGACAACACCGCTCGGTGTTCATCGCCGAACGGCTGGCCAGCGCATTCCGGTTGCTTGGCAAGAACGTGCAGATCCGCCATCGCACGTTGGACAAGCGTTCAAACCCCGCCTGACAGATCCACAGGATGCTCAGATGACCGTTTCCGCCTCGGTAGAAGTCAAAAACAAGTTAGGCATTCACGCCCGACCGGCCATGATGCTGTTCGAGCTGGTGCAGGGGTTCGATGCCCACGTGCTGCTGCGCAACGAAGAGGGGGTCGAGGCCGACGCGGACAGCGTGATCGGCCTGCTGATGCTGGACTCCGCCCAGGGCAAACAGGTGGAGGTGCAGGTGGAGGGCCCCGAAGAGGTGGAGGCCCTGGCCGCCGTGGTGGCGCTGTTCACCTCGGGCTTCAATGAGGAGTAATACGCCTCGGCGTGCTCAAGGTGCGCTGCGAGCCAGCGCCTTGAAAGCGGCAAAATCCCGACAAGCCAGCAGACTTCTGCTGGCTTTTTCGTTCATCAGTGCCAGAAACAGATCATAAAGTCCCATGGCTTCCTCATAATCCGCCTTGGCGATGGCCAGCACGAAGATGAGGGTAGCGCTCTCGCCGTTGCCCCAGTCGATCCCCTGGGGGGCCAGCACGGTATAGACCAGGGTGCGGCGCGCCAGCAGGCCGAGGGAGTGGGGCAGAGCGATGCCGTCCCCCAGCATGGTTGAGACGATTCGCTCCCGCTCCTGCAAGGATCCCCGGAATCCGCTCTCCACCAGATCCTCCGCCTCAAGCTGGCTGCAGATGCGATCAAACAGCACCCCCTGGCTGATGGGTTCATCAAGCACCATGAAGTGGTCGGCATCGAAATACTTGTCGAGCAGATAGGGACGGGTGCGATCGACGAGCACCAGCTTGCCGAGCTGCTCCAGCTGGTATTGGGTCGGGAAGGGGGAGACCTGTACCACGGGAGCATTCTTCTCGCTCACCTTGAGGGTGCTGATGACGAAATCCTGCTCGACTCGCACCAGTCCCTCATAGTCCCGCACCGACTCCAGCGTGGTCAGCTGCAGTTGGGGGTATTCCCGCCGGATGCGTGCTTCCAGCACCCGGAAGGTGGCGTTGCCCGCATCGCACAGCAGCAGCGCCTGGGGGCGCCGGGTGTAACCGATGTCGTAGTGACGCTCCAGTCCGACCCCGATGTGGATCACCAGGTAGCCGATCTCGTGGTGGGTCAACCGGTAGGGGGTCTGCCTGATCCACTCAGAGATGGCCGCCAGGGTGATGTCGTAGGCGAGGGGGTAATACTGCTTGATGTGGTCCGCCAGGGGATTGTGGCTGCCAATCTGGTATTTGACCCGCAGCAGCATGGCGCCGATGTGGGTCTGCAGGTCGGCTCGCAATTGCGGGTCGCCGCGCAGGTCATAGGGGTAGTGCTGGTGGATGTAACCCAGCAGGTGCGCAGTCAGCTGCTCGCTCTCGGCCGCCATGGCCGGGCTGAGCAGGGGCGTCTCTGCAGTGAGGCGAGCCTGGATCTGGATGGCGAGACAGGCGATCTCTTCCTGCCCCGGTGAAGTCAGGGTCGGCAGCTCGGCATAGATGTCGCGGGCCACCACTGCCAGGGGCGGGGTGATGTCGTCGCTGGCAAACTGGCGCAACTCGTGGCCAGACGCCTGGCGAAGCAGGGCGACGGCACAGTAGACGGTGACTTGCTGCAGGCTCTCGTCGGCCAGGCGTAGCTGATGGCGACCGAGTTGCTCGTGAATGTGGTTGCCCACTACCTCCAGCGTCTTGCTGGGGCAGAGGGTGGGCAACAGGCTCTGGAGCGGATGCTGGTGCAGCAGCTCCTGGCAGAGCAGTTGGGTGAGGCAGGCGCGGATCGCCATCTCGCTTCCCGCAATGCGCATCCCCACTCTGGGTTTGCTGTCGATGGTGAGCCCGAAGTGGGCGAGCCGCTCCCGCACCTCCGTCATGTCCCCTTGCAAAGCCGCCCGGCTCAGATACCAGGTGTCCGCCAGCTCGTCGAGCTTGATCCCCTGTTCCGCCGTCAGCAGCAAGACCTGGAGGTGCAGCACCCGCTCGCGGCTGGTGCGAGGCAGGGGACTCTCCTGCCCCTGGGCGGCCAGCAGCGCATCGAACAGTCCCTGATTGTAGATCTTGAGCTGGTAACCGCTGCCCCGCTGATGGATCAGGTGGGCGCCCCGGGTGGCGATGAGCTCGTTCAGGGTCGCCACGTCGGTACGCACCGTGCGGGTGGAAACATTGAGACGGCGGGCCAGCTCCTCCTGTGGCAGGGGCTCCGCGTGAAGCAGGGCGAGCAGTTGCTGGAGTCTGGGGTGGGGCAGCTTGGTCATGAGGGGGTGGGGACTCCTGTCGCGCATGGTGGGTCGATGTTAACAAGGGGGTCATTAACAAGCCAGGCACCGCCCAGTGATCGGACCGGTGCCTGTGGGGTTGCTATGCCAGCAGTGCCTTCACCATGGCGAGGAGGGTACGCACATCCTCCGGCCGGGTCTGGCCGCTCTCGCTGTCGATGATGGAGCTGTAGACATGGGGGATCACCTTCTCGACTCCTGCCTCCAGCGCGATCCGCAGTATCTCCTCGAAGTTCTCAAGATCGATACCGCCGGTGGGCTCCAGCCAGAAGCCGTGGCGGGCACAGGCCTCGGCCACTGCCTGATACTCGGCGCGGCAGGCGAGTCCCCCCATGGGGAAGAATTTGACCGAGCTGCCCCCCATGTCCTTGAGCAGGGCAATGGCGGTATCGATGGGGACGATGCCGTCAGCCTGCTGCGCGCTGAGGGGGCCGGTGGAGATCTTCACCATGCCGGGGGTGCCGGTGGGGGAGACAAGGCCATTGACGAGGGTGTCAGCTTGACCGAGCAGCGCCCGGCTGGCCCCGACCCCGGTGAACACCTGATTGACGTGCTGGGGCTGCAACTGGCGGGCCAGCTCGGCCACCATGGCGGACTGGCGCGGATCACCTGCTCCCAGCCCGATGGAGAGGGCGTTGTCGATAAGCTTGGCGTAGGCCTCCATGTCGGCGACGGCAGAGGGAATGTCCGGGTAGTTCTTGGAGAGCACACCGACCAGGACGTGGCCCTCGGCAGCCTCATAAATGTCGACGGCATTCTCTTTGGAACCTGCCAGCACGTTGAGGCAGACCCGATCGCTGTAGTAATTGGGGGTAAGAGACATCAGTTGTTCTCCTGAACGAGGTGGGCAATGGCGGAGTGGATCTGGTCGAGCTGGGGCTGGCTGACGCTGCGCACGTCTATCTCGATGTGCCCCTCGTTGGCCTTGTAGCCGCGGCAGTAGATGGCGGGGGTACCCTGTTGCAGACGGGAGACCACTTCCACCGTGGTCATGCGGATCTGCTGGTGGTCGAAGGCGATGTCGGTGCGGGCGATGTCGCGCCCCGCGCTGTCCCACACCACCTTGGCGGTGACGCCGGGCAGCTGGTTGAGGCGCTCGATGAAGGGGGTCATCTTGGCGACCATGGCGGCGCCGCTCTCCTTCTCTTTGGCCAGGTAGCGCTCGATGGCGTGGGTCAGGCCGAGGATCCCCTCCTTGCCCACCTTCATGGCACGGCCTATGCCGCCAGCCTGCTGCTTGACCCACTCCACATACTGACGCCTGCCGAGCACCAGGCCGCTGGTGGGCCCTTCGATGGCCTTGGCGCCGCTGTAGATGACCAGATCAGCCCCCTGGTTGTAGTAGAGACGCAGATCCTCCTCAGCCGCCGCATCGACGATGAGCGGGAGCCCGTGGGCCTTGGCCACCTCGGCCGCCTCGGCCACCGACAGAATGCTCTTCTGCACGCAGTGGTGGGACTTGATGTAGAGGATGGCGGCGGTATTGGCATTGATGGCGGCGGCCAGCTGGGCGGGTGAGCACTCGTTGGCGTAGCCTGCCTCCACCACCCTGCCGCCCCCCAGGTTGACCATGGTGCCGACGGGGGCACCAAAGTTCACGTTGTGGCCCTTGGGCAGCACGATGTCGCTCGGCACGTCGTGGGCATGAGCATGCAACTGCTCGAGGCGATAGGGGTCGCCGCGCACGATCACGGCGGCCACCGACTGGGCGATGCCGGCGCTGGCGCAGGAGACCACCATCGCATCTTCAACACCCAGCAGTTCGGCCAGGTAGGCGCCGGTCTTGTTGACCAGATCCTTCACCTCGAAGTAGTGGCCGAGGCCGAAGTTGACCGCGTCGACCACCTCCTGCTCGGGGGTGGAGACGCCGAGAATGGTCATGCGCCCGGAGGCGTTGATCACCGGTTTGAGCCGGTATTTCTCATACACAGAAGGCATGGTGTGATTTCCCGTAGTGAGTCAGAACCAGTGCGCCGCCCACCAGGGCGGCGAGAGGGAGCAGTTGCCGATCACCGTTGCGGGTGCCGGCCTCGGTATCGGTAAAGAGAGTGGGGCCGCAGCTCACCTCGAACAGGGTGATGTCTGCATCGGCGCCCACCTCGAGTCGTCCCTTGCCGGGCAGGCGCAGGGCATCGGCGGCCTGGTGAGTGACGCAGGCGAGCACCTGCTCCAGGGTCATGCCGATGGCGAAGAACTTCGACATCACGTGGGCAAGGCTGTAGACGGGCCCCTTGATGCGGTTCTTGCAGTAGATGTCTGAGCTGATGGTGTGGGGCAGGATGCCCTGGGCAATGGCCAGCTCCGCCACCTCGAAGCTGAAGCTGGCACCGCCATGGCCGATGTCGAGCAAGAGTCCCCGCCGCATCGCCTCGCGCACCGCCTGGCGCAGTTCACCCGCCGGGGTCAGGATGCGGTTGGGCTTGCCGTTGAAGCAGTGGGTCAGCAGATCGCCCTCCCCCAGCAGGGCGACGATCTCGTCCAGATCCGGCGGCGTGTTGCCCACGTGCACCATCAGTGGCAGGCTGCCATTGGCCTGTTGGATCTGCTTGGCCATGCGCAGGGGTTGCAGACCGCTTTCACCCACCACGCTGCCGCTCATGCGCGCCTTGATGCCGACGATGAAGCCGGGATGGCGCCGGATGGCCGCCTGGGCGAGGGCGGGATCGATGTCTGCCGGATCCGCCAGCTCGTTCTGGCGCAGCAGACCGATGCGGGAGATGTTGAGCAGGGCATGCACCCGGGTCTTGCAGGTGGCGGCTATGCGCTGGAAGTCGTCCACATCGTCGGCTCCGGTGCTGCCGGCGTCGATGACGGTGGTGACGCCGGATTCCACGCCCACCTTGTCCGGCTCATCGTGATAGATGGGAGAGGCGGGGTAGCAGTGTGTGTGGCCGTCGATCCAGCCGGCGCTCACATGGACCTGCCCGCCCAGAGTGAGGGTTTGCTTCGCCTCCGTGCTCTCTGGCAGCGAACCCAGCGCCGCTATCTTGCCATGCTTGATGGCGACGTCGACAAGCTGCCCGTTTCCCAGGCGTCCCGCCCTGATGATCATGTCGTACATGCTGATATCCCTCTTGGAACCTGCTTGTGCTCTTACTGCGAGGCCGCTTCCAAGGCTCATCTGTTGCTCTTCACCTTGCTGACGACCTCTCGCGACAGAGCGCAAACAGGTTCTTGAATGCCCCCCAAGAGACGGCTTTGGATTAAGCCAGGGCGATGGGGAAGAAGGTCCCGAACAGCATGGCCCCCAGAATGGCGCCGCCCGTGATGGGCTTTTCCCAGATGTAGAACAGCAGTGCACCCAGCAGGGAGCCTATCCCGATGGGAATGGAGGCGCCCATGGCGGAGAGGATGATGAGGGGACCGAGGAAGCGGCCCGAGCTGTTGCCAGCCCCCATCATGACGTCTGCGCCATAGGTGGAGTTGCTCTGGTTGATGGTGAACTTGCGCGCCAGGATGATCACGTAGCCGATGGCCATCCCAATCCCCATGCCGGTGATCAGGGAAGCGGTGAAGTTTTCCACCGGATAGACGATGCCGGCCCCCAGCAGCAGGGCGGGCACCCCGAGGCCGACTCCGGTCTGGATGGCGCCGCCGATGTCGAGGATCCCCACCAGGGAGCCCTCGATGATGCGGGCGAACAGGAAGCTGGCACCGAAGGCGGCGACTGCACCATAGGCCCCCGTGTCCATACCGGCCTTGAGCATGGCAACGAAGGCCACCTCGTTGAAGGCGCCGACCCCGTAGAGGTAGAACATGTGGGTACCGGCGAAGACGCCGGAAGAGAGCAGACCGACAAAGATGGGGAAGGACCAGTCGGCATACCAGAAGTTGTTTCTCAGTTTCTCATCCATGGTGTGCTTCCTTATTTGCCGCTCATGAGGTTGTGGACGTTTTCCAGCCACAGGGGAACGCCCAGGTGGAAGGATTCAATGAGTTTCATGTCAAAGCCGCGGAAGAAGCCGCTCAGCACGAACAGCAGGACGATGGCACTCATCATCACCTTGGTGACGTGGTTCCAGCCGCTCTCCTCCACCCCCTTGCCGATCAGGATGCCAAGCACCAAGCCCGGTACCGCGTTGCCCATGATGAGCTGGGCCAGACCGCCGAAGATGGTGGCCCAGAAGCCGGACTTCTTGCCTGCCTCGATGGCGGCCAGCCAGAAGATCACCGGCATGACGGTGTTGACCAGCAGGTTGGCGGCGGGCACCAGCACCTTGACCGCGGTCACCTGCAGGGCGGCAGGTACGGCGGCGGCCGTGCTGTTGAGGAAGGCGACCACGATGGCACCTATGATGCCGCAGGCGATGGCCATCTTCTTCGGGTCATGGAGGGTGGTGGCGAGATCCCGGTTCTTGATCATCAGGGCCGCTGCACCCCAGTTCGGCAGGATGCGGTGATCCACGTCCTGAGTGAAGGCGCCGGCCGCGACCGTGGAGGCCCAGGCGTTGAAGAAGAAGCCCAGACCGAACGAGAAGTGGGAGGCGGGGTCCCCTTCGCAGGAGTTGAGCTCGCCCAGGGTACGGAACGCGCCCATCCCCTGCACGGTCGGGGCGTGGAACATCCGCGCCGCGCCAGCCCCCACCCCGACGCCTACCAGGCCGCCGATGATGAGTGACTTCATCAAAATGATTAGAAACATCCAACTTGTCCTTTTGGTTGTGGGGTCAGGCCCGGGTGAAATCCACCTTGTCGACATCCAGGCTGGTGACCTTGACGGTGATCGCCAGCCGGACCCGGAACTCGTGGCGCTGGCGTGGCAGGAAGAAGAACAGGAACTTCTCCACCCGTACCGACTCCTCGGCCTCGAGCACCTCGACCTCGAGGGGTTCGATGCGCAGCATCACCTTGGGGCTCTCCTTGAGCAGGCTGGGTTGCACCTGGCTGAGGGCGGCGGCGAACGCCTGCTGGCGAGTCGCCCCCTTGCCGTTGACCGTGATCCGGGTGGTGAAGTGCTCTTTCATCAGGCGCGTCCGTGTTTCTTGGCGAAGGCTTCGATCAGCTTCTGGCCCAGCTCTTCCTTGTCCATGAAGCCGAAGCCCAGTACCACGCACCCCTCGTTGATGGCGGTGACACCCTCTTCGATGGATCGCATGCCGTAGCGGCACTTGTAGCCGTACTTGGTCTGGGCCGTGATGGCGCCCGCGCCACCGCTGCCGCAGAAGGAGATGCCAAGGTCGGCCTGCTCCTTGTTCATCACATCACCGAGTTTCATGTCGGCGGCCATGCCGGGGATGACGGTCACGGTGGCGCCGGCGGCTTCTGCGCCCGCCCCCACTTTCTGACCCTTGCCGAGACGATCTCCAATCACGAGTTTGATGGCAGTCATTTAGCTTTCTCCTTTTACTGAGCTGAGTTCGTTTTCTTTGGCCACTTCAAAATGGACGGACAAGAGGTGCGCCTCCTCGTAGGCGAGGCGGTCGAGCCAGGCGACGACCTGTTCGGCCAGGCGCAGGGAGAGGGGGGAGATCTCCTCGAACAGGCTGAGGTCGACCTCCGGCAGGGATTCCCCGCTGTAGGAACGCCACACCATGGCCTTGACGTGGGAGGCCAGCATCTGTTGCTGCACGTCGTTGGGGCGTATGCCCTGATCCGCCAGCAGGTTGTGAATGCGGGCCAGGGTCAGGTCGGTCTTGCGCAGCAGTGCCGGGCTGTCCGGGGTCAGGGGGGCGTCATGGGTGTCGGTGTTCAAGGTCTGCTCTCCAGGCTGGCAGAAAGGATGGGATCACCATAAAGCGGAGGAGAGTGCGGGAGGAGGCAGGTTTTTTCCGATTCGAAGTGGAAATCCGGAGGAAAAGGCATCAAAAGAAGCCCTTTTGGCGATCAAGAAGAGGAAAGGAGCGGACTGGCGGCAAGGGAGTGTGATCGGTGGCGCGTTTTGACGGCGTCTTCGCCCGATTGCTCATTGGCGCAATGTGTGAGCTGTCTCACGCACAAGCGGGGCCGGAGGAAAGCGGGCACGAAAAAGGGCCCTGTCGGGCCCTGCGAGGATCCGCCTCTCAGGTGGCGGGTGCCGCACTGCTGGTCGGCAGGGTCTGATTCTGGTAGCGCAGGTCCTCTTCGATGATGACATCGACGTCCAGCGGCTTGCCGTTGCGGATCACCGAGATGGTGAGCTTGGTGCCGGGGCGGCTCTCGACGATCTTGTCCATGACGGGACGCACGCCGGTGATGGCCTCTCCGTTGATCTTGAGCAGCACATCCCCACGTTTGAGACCGGCCTTGGTGGCTGGGCCATTGGGATCCAGGCTCTCCACCACCAACCCCTGCAAGTCCCCCAGGTTCAGCATGCGCGCGACGATGGGATTGATCTCGACGCTGGAGATGCCGAGGTAGCCGCGGATGACCCGGCCGTTGGCGATCAGCTCGTCCATGATGCGCTTGGCCAGCTTGTAGGGGATGGCAAAACTGATGCCATAGCTCTCCTGATTGCCGTTGAGGTGGTAGGCGGCGGTATTGATACCCACCAGATCGCCACGGCCATTGACCAGGGCGCCGCCGGAGTTGCCCTCGTTGATGGCGGCATCGGTTTGCAGCAGATCCTGCCGGCCGTTGCTGTCCGGCCCCATGCTGGAGAGGCCGATACGCCCGGTGGCGCTGATGATGCCCTGGGTGATGGTCTGGCCGACGTTGTAGGGGTTGCCGATGGCGAGCACCACGTCTCCCACGTCCGGCAGACGATCCGGGTCCTGCGGGATCACCGGCAGGTTGTCCGATTCGATGTAGAGCACCGCCAGATCGGTCAGTTTGTCGGTGCCGACCAGCTCTGCACTGAATACCCGACCATCTTGCAGGGCGACGATGATCTGGTCCGCATCGGCGATGACGTGATAGTTGGTGAGCACGTGACCGCGCTGGTTCATGATGACGCCGGACCCCAGCCCCTGGGGTCTGAGTTCGGCTTTTTCACCGCGATTGCCGGCGAAGCTGCGGGTGTAGATGTTGACGACGGCAGGGCCGGCACGATGGGCTGCGTAGGAGAAGCTCAGCTCGCGGGCATTGGTGATGAGGCCCGGCAGGGGGGCGCCGCCGCGAAAATTGGGGAACACCAGCAACAAAAGCGCAGCCATGGCGAGGCCAAAGCCGACGGACTTGCCCAAGTAGCTGATCAGTGGTGGGATTTTCATGTCATTCTCGTCCGTACAGGCTGCGGGCAGAGAATAACATTATCGATGGATAAAAATCACCCGCGGCGGTTGCCGCGGGTGTGAGGGGCTTAACGGATCACCAAATAGAGGGAGGAGTCGCCGCGCTGGATGTTCAGCGCCAGGACTTCCGGCTTGTTTTTCAACACCTTGGTCAGTTCACCCATGGAGTTGATGCGCTGGCGGTTGACTCCGATGATGATGTCGCCTTTCTGCAGGCCGGAGGCGGCTGCCGGTGAGCGGGGATCTATGTCGGAGACGGCCACGCCGGTCACGGGGTCCGTGGTGGTGCTCAGCTTGGCTCCTTCCAGTGCCGGATGCAGGGCGCTGGCCAGGATCTCGCTGTCATCCGCTTTCTTCAGGGTGACCTTGACGGTCTGCTCCTTGCCGTCACGGATGAGGCCGAGCGAGACCTGCTTGTCGGCCCCCATGGTGGCGATTTTGGCACGCAGCTCGCCGAAGGAGCGGATGGGCTTGCCATCGATGCTGATGATGATGTCACCTGCCTTGATGCCTGCCTTGGCGGCGGCGGAGTCAGGCATGACCTGGTTGACGAAGGCACCGTCCTTCTTGTTGTAGCCGAAGGTCTTGGCGATTTCGCTGGTGAGCTCGGTGCCGGTAATCCCCAGCTGGCCACGGCGCACTTCGCCGTATTTCACGATCTGCTCGGAGAGATCGCGCACCATGTTGGACGGGATGGCAAAGCCGATGCCGATGTTGCCGCCGTTGGGGCCCAGGATGGCGGTGTTGATGCCGATCAGCTCCCCGCGCAGGTTGAGCAGGGCGCCGCCCGAGTTGCCGGAGTTGATGGCCGCATCGGTCTGGATGAAGTTCTCCAGATTTTCGATGTTGAGGCCGCTGCGACCCAGGGCGCTGACAATGCCGGAGGTGACGGTCTGGCCCAGGCCGAACGGGTTGCCGATGGCCAGCGCGTAGTCACCGACTCTCAGCTCGTCGGAGTCGGCGAACTTGATCTGCACCAGATCCTCGGCCTTGATTTGCAGCAGGGCGATATCCGACTGTTTGTCTTCCCCTATTTTCTTGGCTGCATACTCACGGCCATCCTTCAGGTTGACCTTGATTTCGTCCGCCTCGTGGACCACGTGGGCGTTGGTGATCACGTAGCCTTTCTTGGCATCGATGATGACGCCGGAACCAAGCGCCTGGAAGGGCTGCTCGCTCACCTGCTCGTCAGGCATGTTGGGGCCGAAGAAGAAGCGGAATTGTTCCGGCAGGCGCTGGCGGGTGATCTTCTTGCCAGAGACGGAGATGTTGACCACGGCAGGGGTCACCTGCTCGAGGACGGGGGCCAGGCTCGGCATCTCCTGGTTGTTCGCCATCAGGGGCAGTGCGGCCTGCGCCGGTGCTGAGGACATGGCGATACCGACACTGAGGGCTAAGACACTGAATACAGAAAGAGATTTACGCATATGAGAAACAGCTCCCAGAAAAAGTTGCAGTGCAATCGTCAAGGTCTGACCACGATAAAGCGTAATTAGTTCAACCGACGATCAGCCCGGCTGCTTGAGCAGGCCGGACGCACCGGCGTAATCGCGGGGAGGAAGGCCCGGCTCCTCGCTGTTGGCGGCATCGCCTGTTTCTTCCACTTCGGGTTCGCGGAACAGTGGTTCCTGTACCTTGGCCAGGAACTTGCTCTGTTCCGCCATATGGCGATAAAGGGTCTGGTACTGTTCGGCCAGTTGCTCCATCAGGGCTGCGCTGTCGGCGAAGTGGGTGGTGATCTGCCCCTGGTAGCTTTCCAGCTCCTTGTGGGCTTTTTTCAGCTCCTGTTCCAGGCGTCCGGCATCCCGGCTACGGACAGAGAAGCGGCCGATCAGCACGCCGATGATCAGGGCGGCGATCGCCAGCAGGATCCCGTTAAACAGAGTCATAGAAGCTCCTTGTTACAGCTAACACGATGAATTTGAAGCGGTCGGATGGACCGCAACGCCTCGTTGGCACTATACCGTGCCCCCCGAGAGCGTGATACCATTTTGTCCCTCATTCAGGGACTTGGAGGCGGTTTACAGGATGACCCCGCAGCAAAAATATCAGCAGGATTTGCAGCGCCCCGGCTTTGTGGCCGATCCGGCCCAGGCCATGGCAGTCGCCCGCCTGGAGCGACTCTATCAGGATCTGTGCGCAAGCCCGACTCCGACCAGATCCCGTGGCCTGCTGGGTTGGCTGCAAAAGCCGAAAACCCGTGACCCCGTCCAGGGGTTATATATGTGGGGCGGTGTGGGCAGAGGCAAGACCTGGCTGATGGATACTTTTTTTGAGAGCCTGCCGGGGGAGCGCAAACTGCGCATCCACTTCCACCGTTTCATGCACCGTGTGCACGACGAGCTCAGAGGGCTGACCGGTCAGTCCGATCCGCTCAAGCTGATCGCCCGCAAGCTGACCGACGAGACCGACGTCATCTGTTTCGACGAGTTTTTCGTCTCGGATATCACGGATGCCATGCTGCTCGGCACTCTGTTCCAGGAACTCTTTGGCCATGGCGTAGTGCTGGTGGCCACATCCAACATCCCCCCTCAGGATCTCTACCGCAACGGGTTGCAGCGTGCTCGCTTCCTGCCTGCTATCGCGCTTATCGAGCGTCACTGCGAGGTGATCAATGTCGATGGCGGTGTCGATTACCGGCTGCGAACCCTGGAACAGGCAGAGATCTATCACTTCCCGCTGGATGAGCAGGCCAGGAGCAACCTGGATCGTTATTTCAGCCAGTTGACCGGGACTGGGGCGGTGACTGCCGCCGCACTGGAAGTCAACCATCGCCAACTGAGTGCAATGGGCGTGGGGGAAGGGGTGCTTTATATGGAGTTTGAACAGCTGTGCTGTACTCCACGGTCCCAGGGCGACTACATCGAACTGGCCCGTGAGTTCCACACCGTCCTGCTGGCCAATGTGCAACCCATGGGAAGCGGCACGGATGACGCGGCCCGCCGCTTCATCGCCATGGTGGACGAGTTTTATGAGCGGCACGTCAAGCTCATCATATCGGCGGCGGTCCCCATGACCGGGCTCTATGGCGAAGGCTTGCTGAATTTCGAATTCAAGCGTTGCCTTTCACGGCTTCAGGAGATGCAATCGCACGAATACCTTGCCAGAGTGCACCTTCCTTAGTCACAATACCGCGCCTGCCAGTCGGATGGGCATCTGCGGCAGGTAGGGCCGGGCGACATTTGCTAGCTTCATGGCAGTGAAATTAGCAGGTGATATTTAAGGCAACTTCACTTATAATCGCCCGGCCCACGTTACAGCTGTCGATAAGACAGCAACACTTTAAGCTTTACTTGTATTCGAAGGGGTACAGGTAGGCCATCGTTTGTTGTTTGTGGGAGAGCCCCCATAAGCAATTGGGTCTGTAACAGGTAATTGGGTTTAACTTAATGAAAACTTTCGTTGCCAAGCCAGAAACCGTAAAACGTGACTGGTACATTGTGGACGCAGAAGGTAAAACTCTGGGTCGTATCGCAACCGAGATCGCTGCTCGTCTGCGTGGTAAGCACAAAGCCGAGTACACTCCGCACGTTGACACCGGTGACTACATCATCGTTGTAAACGCTGAGAAGGTACACGTAACCGGTAAGAAATTTACCGACAAAATGTACCACGCTCACTCCGGTTTCCCGGGTGGTATCAAGTCCATCAGCTTCGACAAGCTGATTCAGCGTAAGCCGGAAATGGTAATCGAAGCTGCCGTCAAGGGCATGCTGCCGAAGGGGCCGCTGGGCCGTGCCATGTTCCGTAAGCTGAAAGTTTACGCAGGCGCAGAGCACGCTCATGCTGCTCAGCAACCTCAAGTACTGGATATCTAACGGGAACTGGCAACATGGCAGAAAATCAATACTACGGTACCGGCCGTCGCAAAAGCTCCACTGCTCGCGTATTCATCAAAGCGGGTAGCGGTAAAATCGTAATCAACCAGCGCTCCCTGGAGCAATACTTCGGCCGTCCGACTGCCCGCATGGTAGTTCGTCAGCCGCTGGAACTGGTCGAGATGACCGAGAAACTGGATCTGTACATCACCGTTAACGGTGGTGGCATCTCCGGTCAAGCTGGTGCGATCCGCCACGGTATCACTCGTGCTCTGATGCAGTACGACGAGACCCTGCGTTCCGAACTGCGTAAAGCTGGCTTTGTTACTCGTGATGCCCGTAAGGTTGAGCGTAAGAAAGTCGGTCTGCACAAAGCGCGTAAGCGTCCGCAGTACTCCAAGCGTTAATTCGCTTTTGGTACGCACTCTCAGGAGTGTCAAAAAAGCCTGGCAATTTGCCAGGCTTTTTTTATTGGTAATGTTACATGTGGCAATGCTAAGCATACGTCACAAAAGACAAAAAATTGTGTATTTATTGTTTTTGCCCATCGACTCCCTTTCTTGTCAAATTGTTATCTTTTCTTTAAAATTTCCATGGTCTTTCTGTGTCAATTGCCACTCCGCTTCCATCGCAGTTGTCAGAGGGAGAGGAGAAGTAAACAGGGACACTATAAGAATGAGCGGAGTCCACATGGGAGAGTTTTTGGATGAGCAATGCGCCAGTTGATACCGGTCGCCGCAGATTTCTTACCTGGTCAACGGTTGCCGTTGGCGGTGTAGGAGCTGCTTTTACCGCAGTGCCGTTTATTAAGTCATGGAATCCGAGTGCCAAAGCCAAGGCGGCAGGGGCCCCGGTTGAAGTGGATATCAGCAAGCTGGAGCCGGGTCAGCTGATCCGCGTCGAGTGGCGTGGCAAACCGGTCTGGGTGGTGAAGCGCACCAAACAGACGCTGGATGCTCTGGCTGCACACGATGACAAGCTGCGGGATCCTGCGTCAGACGAGCCACAGCAGCCGGACTATGCCCACAATGGCTACAGATCCATCAAACCGGAAATCTTCGTGGCCGTTGGCATCTGCACTCATCTGGGATGCTCCCCGTCCTATCTGCCCGACAGCTTCGGCGAGCAGGTCCAAGGGGTAACTTCCGGCTTCTTCTGCCCCTGCCATGGCTCTAAATTCGACATGGCTGGTCGAGTGTTCCAGGGCGTCCCCGCACCGCTGAACCTGGTCATTCCGCCATACCAATTTCTTAGCGACACCACCATTCTGGTCGGTGCCGATGGCAAGGAGGCCTGACCATGTTTGCCAAACTCATGGGCTGGATCGATGATCGTTTCCCGCTCACGGCCATGTACAACGACCATATGGCCAAGTATCCGGCGCCCAAGAACCTGAACTTCTGGTACTTCTTCGGCTCGCTTGCCATGTTGGTGCTGGTCAACCAGATCATCACCGGCATCTGGCTGACCATGAACTACAACCCTTCGGCGGAAGGTGCCTTCGCTTCCGTGGAATACATCATGCGGGATGTGGATTACGGCTGGCTGCTGCGTTACATGCACTCAACCGGGGCATCCGCCTTCTTCATCGTGGTCTACCTGCACATGTTCCGCGGCATGATCTACGGCTCTTACCAGAAGCCGCGGGAACTGCTGTGGATCTTCGGCATGCTGATCTTCCTGGTGCTGATGGCCGAGGCCTTCATGGGTTACCTGCTGCCCTGGGGGCAGATGTCGTTCTGGGGGGCCCAGGTCATCATCTCGCTGTTCGGTGCCATCCCCGTTATCGGTGACGATCTGACCCTGTGGATCCGGGGGGATTATGTCATCTCGGGTGCGACCCTGAACCGCTTCTTTGCGCTGCACGTCATCGCTCTGCCGCTGGTGCTGGTGATGCTGGTGGCCATGCATATCCTGGCGCTGCACGAGGTGGGCTCCAACAACCCCGATGGCATCGACATCAAGAAGCACAAGGACGAGAACGGCTGGCCACTGGATGCGGTCGCGTTCCACCCCTACTTCACCGTGAAGGACATGATCGGGGTAGCCGGTTTCCTGTTCTTCTTCTGTGCCATCATCTTCTTCAAGCCGGATATGTGGGGCTATTTCCTCGAGAAACCGAACTTTGAGGTGGCCAACGGCCTGAAGACACCGGCGCATATCGCTCCGGTCTGGTACTTCACCCCCTTCTACGCCATCCTGCGTGCGGTGCCGGACAAGCTCCTGGGGGTCATCATGATGGGCCTCTCCATCGTGGTGCTGTTCCTGTTGCCCTGGCTGGATCGCTGCAAGGTGCGCTCGGTGCGTTACCGCAGCACCCTGCACAAGCTGAACATCGCCCAGTTCGTGGTCTGCTTCATTATCCTGGGGGTGCTGGGCGTGCTGCCATCAACCCCGACCCTGACGCTGATTGCACAACTCTGTACTCTGGGTTATTTCGGATTCTTCGTCCTGTTGTTCTTCTACAGCAAGAATGAGAACACCAAGCCGCTGCCGGAGAGGGTGACATTCAAATGAAAAGAATAATTTTTGCAGTGCTGGCCCTGCTGCCTGGTCTGGTGTTGGCCTCTGGCGGTGGCTTCCCTCTCGACAAGGCGGAGTACGATCTGAGTGACAAGGCATCCCTGCAACGGGGGGCCGCCACCTTCATGAACTACTGTGCCGGCTGTCACTCCACCCAGTACCAGCGTTATAACCGGGTGGCGGCCGACATTGGCATTCCGGACGATCTGATGAAGGAGAACCTGGTCTTCACCGGCGCCAAGATCGGCGATCTGATGAAGAGCGCCATGTCCGAGAAGGATGCTGCTCGCTGGTTCGGCGCGCCGCCCCCCGACCTGACCCTGGTTGCCCGGGTGCGTGGTGCAGACTGGATCTACACCTATCTGCGTTCCTTCTATGTGGACGAAACCCGTCCATTCGGGGTGAACAACGCCGTCTTCCCGTCCGTGGGTATGCCCCATGTGCTGGAGCCGTTGCAGGGGACGCCCCGCGCCGAGTTCAAGACGCACACCCTGGATGGCGTGGAGATGCAGCAAGTCGTCAGCATCAAATCTGACGGCAACGGTGAAATGAACAACGAAGAATATGATCAGACGGTACTGGATCTGGTAAACTTCTTGGTCTACTCGGCTGAGCCGGTGCAGCAGGAGCGCGAACGCATGGGCTTCTGGGTACTCGGATTCATCGCTATCTTCTTCATCTTCACTGTGCTGTTGAAGAAGGAATTCTGGCGCGACGTTCACTAAGCGACCAGATCGGAGTAATATGACGCACGGCAATGAAGACAGACATGCTTCATTGCCGTTTCTGCTTTTTAATGACGGGAGGGTTCAATGGCTGTAGCTGCCAATAAGCGTTCGGTAATGACGCTGTTTTCCGGTGCCAACGATATGTTCAGCCATCAGGTGCGTATTGTCCTGGCGGAGAAGGGTGTTAGCGTGGATATCTGCCAGGTTGATCCTGCCAACCTGCCGGATGAGCTGGCCGAGCTGAACCCGTACAACACTGTACCGACTCTGGTGGATCGCGAGCTGGCGTTGTACACCTCGCGCATCATCATGGAGTATCTGGACGAGCGTTTCCCGCATCCGCCCCTGATGCCGGTTTATCCGGTCGCGCGCGGCAACAGCCGTTTGATGATGCACCGCATCGAGCTGGACTGGTACTCTCTGGCCGACAAGATCATGGCGGGCACAGATACCGAAGCCGCCCGTGCCGAGTTGCGCGACAACCTGCTGGCCATCGCCCCCATCTTCGGCGAGATGCCCTACTTCATGAGCGAAGAGTTCGGTCTGGTCGACTGCTACATGGCGCCGTTGCTGTGGCGTCTGCCGAGCCTGGGCATCGATTTCACCGGCCGTGGCGCCAAAGAGCTGAAGGCTTACATGGTACGCCTGTTCGAGCGTGAATCCTTCCAGGCTTCCCTGACCGAGGCCGAGCGCGAGATCCGTGCCGGCGTATGAGCATGGAACCGACAATGACACCCAGTCGCCCGTATCTGCTGCGGGCGTTTTTTGACTGGTTGCTGGATAACGATCTGACACCCCATCTGGTGGTCAATGCCAACATTCCCCATGTGATGGTACCGATGCAGTTCGTGCAGGATGGCCAGATTGTTCTGAACATCGCCCCCCGGGCCGTGGGCCAGTTCCACATGGACAATGACGCTGTCAGCTTCAGCGCCCGTTTCGGTGGCGTATCGCAGCAGGTCTATATTCCCATGGCGGCCGTACTGGCCATCCATGCCAGGGAGAACGGAGTAGGGACCCTGTTCCCGCCGGAGCCCGGGTATGACCTCTGGCTGGAACAGGCACAGACACCAACGTCGGTTGACCCCGAGCCGGAACCACCGCGCCCGAGCGGTCGCCCGACCCTGAAAGTCATCAAATAAAAAAACGCAGCCTGAAGGCTGCGTTTTTTCATCCTGCCAGATGGTCAATTCTGGGCAAACTCGAAGGCTTTGATCACCTGTTTAACGCCGCTGACGTGGCGGGCGATTTCCACGGCCTGATCCCCTTCCTGGCGGGTGACCAACCCAATGAGAAATACCTCGCCATTCTCGGTGACAACCTTCACCTTGGCGCTGTCGAAGTTCTTGGTGCCCAGCATGTCGGCCCGCACCTTGGAGGTGATCCAGGTGTCATTGCTGCGCACGCCGATACTGACTGGTTTGCCAAGGCGCAGCTCGTTGTAGACATGGCGAACCCCTTCAATCCGGCTCACGATTCTGCCCGCTTCCTGTTTGTAAGCGTCAGAGGGTGTCTGACCCACCAGCAGCACACGGCCGTTGTTGCTGTAGACACTGATCTTGCTGGCGGCGCTCAGGGGCTTGTTGTCGGCCAACAGGTTGGCGGCTTTCAGCTCTATGGTCTGATCGTCCCACTGGGCACCCAGGGTGCGGCGATCGCCGCTCGCCTTGGCGGTGCCAGCCGCGCCACCGACCACCACGGCAGCACAGCCTTGCAGCAGCAGGACGCCGGTCAGCAGGGCAAGAGCGAGAATAGGCTTCTTCATGGTTTCAGTCTTCCTGTTGCGGGAAAAGTGTCTGGTCGATGAGATCACAGAGACAGTGCAGGGTCAACAGGTTCACTTCCAGAATACGAGGACGGCGAGCGGAAGGAACGCGGATCTCCACGTCATTGGGGCCCAGCAGACCGGCGATCTCTCCCCCGTCTCCGCCACCGAGAACAATGATGGTCATGTCGCGGGAGAGGGCGGCCTCCGCAGCCTTGATCAGGCTGCGGCTGTTGCCTGTCGTGGTGATGACCACCAGAATGTCGCCTGGTTGTCCCAGAGCTCGGATCTGCTTGGCATAGACCTCTTCGAAACCGTGATCCGTGGCGATGGCGCTGATGGTCGCCATGTCGGGCGTCAGGGCGAGACCGGGCAGGGAGGGGCGAGGAGTTTCATAGCAGTTCACCAGTTCGGAAATGAACAGCTGTGCCAATGCCGAGGAGGGACCATTGCCACATGCCATCACCTTGTGGCCATTGAGCAGGCAGATGGTCAGCATCTGGGCTGCCGTATGGATGGCATCCGGCAGTGCTTCGGCGGCAGCTATCTTGGTCTGGATGCTTTCGGTGTAATTCTCTTTGATGGGATCAGTCATGGGGTCCTCTTAAAACGCGTTCTGGATCCAGTCCGGCTGGTCGCCCTCGAACGCGATCACATCGAATCGACAGGCCTGGTTGGCCTCATTGATGGCATGTTGCTTGAAATAGTGGCGCGCGGCCAGCACGATCTTGTGCTGCTTGCGCCGGGTGACCGAGCTGGCTGCACCGCCATGGGTGGCGTGGGCACGATATCTCACTTCAACGAACACCAGGGTCTCCCCCTGGCGCATGATGAGATCGATCTCGCCGCCACGACAGCGGTAGTTGCGGGTCACGGGTTGCAGGCCGCGGGCCTGCAACCAGCGCTCCGCTATTTGTTCAAAGTGTTGTCCCTTGCTCGTCGCTGCCGACGGCAACAGGTTCAACCACTGCTGGTGAAGTTGTGTCAGTAGCCTCTTCATGAGTCGCATCCTCCAGCTGGGGGGCGGCGCTGTCGCTGACCAGCTTGCCATTCTGGTAGGTGGCCCAGTCCAGCATGCGCACTATGTTGCCCTGGGGATCCACGCTCAGCTGGCCACTCATGCCGGGTTGCTGCATGGCATTGACCTTGCGCATTTGCGGCAGGTTGCCTGCCAGGCTGACGGCATCGTAGCCGAGGGCGAACAAGCGCAGCAGGTCGCCCTGGGTCTGGGGCCAGAGCAGGGCAATCTGTTCACGCTGCGTCTCGAAGCCACCCAGCAGCAGTGGCATGTCGGAGATATGCATGCCGTTGAGCTCGGATGCCACCTCGGTCGTCCCGCCGTCGTATCCCCGAGAGCTGCTGTAGATGGGCAGGCTGCCCATGGGGTTGACCGAGATGTCCACATAGGGCTTGATCATCCGGGTCTCCAGGCTGTTGGCCACCACATAGACGGCGTCGATGCTGCGCGGCGTGGCATCGGACAGCTGGACAATCTCCCCGGCTCGTGCGGTGGAACGGCCGCTCAGAGCGTTCTTGACCATGCCCTGCACTTCGTTGCGTGCCCCGAAGGTGGCAACCACGGGCTTCTCCTGGCTGACGCCGGCCCAGGCCTGCTCAAACGCCTTGATACTGCTGTAGCCAATCCGGCCTTGTGCCGCGATCAGCAGCGGCTTGCGATAGCCCTGACCATAGAGGTACTGGGCCGCCTGGCTCGCATCGGCAGCGGCGGAGAGCGAGAAATAGAAGGTGTTGTCGTTGACGATCGGCTTGTCCAGCTCGTTGAGCGCCAGCACCGGCACGGTCGGATTCGACTTGAGCAGCTCCTCCACCTGATCCTTGAGCAGGGGGCCGATGATCATGTTGGCCCCTTCCTGAATCGCCTGCTTGTAGAGATCCCCCATCGCCTTGCCCTGGGTATCGTAGAAGTTCAGGGTGAACTGGCTCTGATTTTCCTTGTAGGACATCAGCATGCCGTTGCGGATGGCGGCCCCCTGGGCTTCCAGGTTGCCGGAGAGCGGCAGGAAGACGGCGATCTGCTGCAGCGAACCGTTGTCCGTGATAGCGAGATCCCCAAGGCCGGCCGGCATGTCGCTCTGGGCAGGGTGGTTAGGGAAGCTCTGCTTCCAGCCGGCAAGCTGGCGGGCCAGCTGGCTCGGCTGTGCCCCGAACTCGTTCACCAGCGCCGCCAGTCGCAGCCAGCCGGTGGTGACATCGGGAGCTGGCTCCTCTTCGAGCGCCTGCAGGGTGGAGGGGGTCATGCTTTTCAGCAGTGACCAGATCTGCTGGTGATTGGTGGCCAGCTCATTCTTGGCCAGATAAGGTTCCAGCAGGATCAGCGACTTGGCCGCACCAAACTTGTTGTTGATGTCGAGCTGCAGCACCACGCGCTGGCGGTACCAGTCCTTCTGGGTATCGGCATCCAGCACCACATCCGGCTTGCCTTCCAGCAGGATCAGCGCCTGGTTGGCGTTGCCCTGGGCGAGCAGCAGGTGTGCCTGCAGCAGTTGCAACTGCGCCTGCTGCACCGGGCTCTTCGCCTGCTTCTGCAACTGCTGATACAGAGCGGCAGCCGGTTTGGCCTGGCCGAGCGCCAGATAGCTGCGCGCCGCCATCATCTGCCACACGAAGGCCTCTGCCGGTTTGGCGGGATCCACCTGCTCCAGATACCACTGGGCATTCTTGGTCAGATCCGAGAAGGCTGACGGCATGCCGGGTTGTCCGGAAGATTGATTGGGCTCCGACGCACAGGCGGCGAGCAGGACTGCCGCGAGTAGGATGCCGAAGAGTCGTGATACACTTAGCTGCTTTATAACCCGGTTCAAGTTCATTCCCCGACCAGTGTTGAAATTCTCCATAGTGTAAACGGGCCAATATGGCGACACAATTGTCGGGACACTCGGAGCTCCCATGAGTGACATCCCAACCCTGTATATAGTCCCCACTCCGATCGGCAATCTGGCCGACATCACCCAGCGAGCACTGGACGTGCTGCGCAGCGTCGATCTGGTGGCCGCCGAGGATACCCGGCATACCGGGATCCTGCTCAACCACTACCAGATCTCGGTACCGACCTTTGCCCTGCACGATCACAACGAGCAGCAAAAAGCGGATGTGCTGATCGCCCGCATCAAGGAGGGCAAGAGCGTGGCCCTGGTCTCCGATGCGGGGACGCCGCTCATCAGCGACCCCGGTTATCACCTGGTCACCCGTTGTCGCGAAGCCGGGGTCAAGGTGGTGCCGCTGCCCGGTCCCTGCGCTGCCATCACGGCGCTGTCCGCCGCCGGGCTGCCCACCGACCGCTTCGCCTTCGAGGGTTTCCTGCCGGCCAAGGCCAAGGGGCGGGATGATCGCCTGCAAGCCGTCATCGAAGACACCCGCTCTCTGGTGTTCTACGAATCGCCGCGCCGGGTGCAGGAGACGGTGGAAGCCATTGCTCGCATCCTTGGCGAGCGCCAGGTGGTGGTGTGCCGCGAGCTGACCAAGACCTTCGAGTCCATCCACGGTCTGCCCGCCTCCGAGATGCTGGCCTGGCTCGGAGAGGACGATAACCGTTGCCGCGGGGAGATAGTGCTGGTGGTCGCCGGTGCCAGCAAGGTGGATGACGAGTTGCCTGCGGAGGCGATCCGCACCCTGGGCCTGCTGGTCGGCGAGCTGCCCCTCAAGAAGGCTGCGGCCCTCACCGCCGAGATCCACGGGGTGAAGAAGAACGCCCTCTACAAATACGGTCTCGAGCACTATTAATTGCCGTAAACCGGAATTGACGGTTTACCCCGTCTGTCTCGCGAGGCTATAATCCGCGCCTCGGAGTTGGCTGGGCAATCGCTGCTTCGTCGTTGTGTCCCTCGGGACAGACGGGCGGAGGGGAGGAAAGTCCGGGCTTCACAGGGCAGGGTGCCAGGTAACGCCTGGGGGGCGCGAGCCTACGACCAGTGCAACAGAGAGCAGACCGCCGATGGCCCGCAAGGGATCAGGTAAGGGTGAAAGGGTGCGGTAAGAGCGCACCGCGCGACTGGCAACAGTTCGTGGCACGGTAAACTCCACCCGAAGCAAGACCAAATAGGCCCCTATTGGCGCGGCCCGCGTTGGGGGCGGGTAGGTTGCTTGAGCCAGCGAGCGATTGCTGGCCTAGAGGAATGATTGCTACCCGGGGCAACCCGGTACAGAACCCGGCTTACAGGCCGACTCCGACCTCTTTCTGGTAAGTGATTACCTCGAAATCCCGGCACCTTTTGGTGCCGGGATTTTTATTTTCGGCTGGTCACGCGGTCGCGTGGCGCCTTTTGGGGTTTTGTAATAAAGTTCTCGCCCCTTTCGGTCGCTCTGTGTCGTCTGGGCTATCGGTATCGATCATGGAGCCGGCATGTCTCCATGCAGCAGGACGAGATGAAAATGGCAAAGGTGGATTTGTAATGTCATCAAGCGGCGTAATGCACACCCCTTCCCGGTTGATCTGTGCCGAGCGGGGCAGAGCCCTGCCTCAATATGACTTGCTGGGGGTCGAGAGGGCCAACCAGGCCCGTCTCAGGCAACTCAACACCCAACTGAGCGTCTTTTCCCAGCAGGCGTCGGGCTGCATGGCCCAGTTGTTCAATGCGGCGGAATGCGATCTGGGTTACCAGGACTTTTCTTCTGCGTTGCCGCAAGAGGAGGATGATCATCAGGTCTGGGTCGAAGCCCGTACTCCTCTGGATGCCCAGCGTGTCGCCTTTTTCTCCATCTCTCCTGCGGTCATCTATCGGCTTGCCGTGCTGTTTTTCGGCGGCACTCTGCAACACAAGGGGGCCACGGCACCCCATGGCAGGGGATTGACCGACACTGAACAGCGACTGCTGCTGCGGCTGTGCCAGTATCAGGTGGAAATCTGGTCGACCTGTCAGGGGCAGGGAGACCTCTCCTGGCAGCTGAATCTGATCTCCCGGGAGGCCCTGCCCGCAGGCCCGCTCTGGAAGGCGCAGGCCAGTATGCTGGCCGGTGGCAGCCAGCACGATTGGCAGTTCTGGCTGGCGCCCCCCGAAGAGGCGCCCGGTATCGCTGAAGGTCAGCGTGTGCAGGTGGCGCAACTGGAAGAGGCGCTGATCCAGGTGCCGGTGCGGCTGCGGGTAGTCATGGGGCAGATGTCCATGACGCTGGCGGATCTCGAATGCCTCAAGGTGGGAGATGTGCTCTCGCTGGATTTACCCGAGGTGGTGCCGGCCCTGATCGGCCAGCGCCCCTGTTTCAATGGACGCATTGCCGAACATAAAGGCAGCCTGGTGTACCAGGTCGCAACAGTGGTAGAGGAGTAGTCGAATCGTGAACGAGCACAACATGAATGACCCGCTGGATCTGGATGGCCTGGATCAGCTGTTTGGGGACGACATCAGCATGCCGAGTGCGGCCGACTACATGGCGCCGACCAGCAGTACCAAGCAGCGGGATCTCTCCTTCTTTCACCACATTCCGGTCAAGGTGACGCTGGAAGTGGCCAGCACCGAGGTGGCGCTGGGCGAGCTGATGAAGGTGGAAGAGGGGGCCGTCATCGAGCTGGACAAGCTGGCGGGCGAGCCGCTGGATGTCCGCGTCAACGGGCGCCTGCTGGCCAGGGGCGAGGTGGTGGTGGTCAACGGCAAATACGGGCTGCGGCTGGTGGACGTCGTGGACACCAAATTGCTGGGCGGCATGAACGACTGATGCGTTATCTGCTGGTTGCCCTGCTCCTGCTGGCGTTGCCGAGCTGGGGCGCGGACATGACGCT
Organism: Aeromonas sp. s10; assembly: GCF_040907975.1. Taxonomy (NCBI): domain Bacteria; kingdom Pseudomonadati; phylum Pseudomonadota; class Gammaproteobacteria; order Aeromonadales; family Aeromonadaceae; genus Aeromonas; species Aeromonas sp. s10. The sequence continues at coordinate 42,431 of NZ_JBFOCV010000035.1, forward strand.
GTTCTCGGTATCGCCGAGCGAAGCAGGGGGAGAGGACTACAGCGTCAAGCTGCAGATCCTCTTCTTCATGACCCTGCTGGGTCTGCTGCCGACCCTGCTGCTGATGATGACCAGTTTTACCCGGATCATCATAGTGCTGGCCATCCTGCGTCAGGCCCTGGGATTGCAGCAGAGCCCACCCAACCGGGTGCTGATCGGCATCAGCCTGATCCTGACCCTGGTGATCATGAGGCCGGTCTGGACCGAGATGTACCAGAACGCCTTCGTGCCATACGACCAGAACGAGATCACCCTGACGGAGGGGCTGGCCCGCGCCGAAAAACCGCTGCGCCAATTCATGCTGGCCCAGACCCGGGAGCCGGATCTCGAGCAGATGCTGCGCATCTCCGGAGAGCCGACCACCCTCGCCAAGAGCGAGGTGCCGTTCGGCGTGCTGTTGCCGGCCTTCGTGCTGAGCGAGCTGAACACCGCCTTCCAGATAGGTTTCATGCTGTTCATCCCCTTTCTGGTCATCGATCTGGTGGTCGCCAGCGTGTTGATGGCCATGGGGATGATGATGCTCTCCCCTCTCATCATCTCGCTGCCATTCAAGTTGATGGTCTTCGTGCTGGTGGATGGCTGGTCCATGACGGTCGGTACCCTGGCGGCCAGTTTCGGCGGGGGAGGCTGACGTGACCCCCGAGCAGAGTGTGGCCCTGGTGGGCGGGGCCGTGAACCTGGTGGTCATCATGGTCTCGGTGCTGATCGTGCCCGGTCTCATCGTCGGGCTGGTGGTCAGCATCTTCCAGGCGGCGACCCAGATCCAGGAACAGACACTGAGCTTCCTGCCCCGTTTCATCGTGACCCTGCTGACCCTCATCTTCACGGGAAACTGGCTGCTGTCGCAGATCACCACCCTGTTCGCCGACCTGTTCCAGAAGATCCCCGGGCTTATCGGATGAACTCCCTGCTGTCGTTCAGTGCGGCCGAGCTGACCGCCTGGCTGGGACAGTGGTGGTGGCCCTTCATTCGCATTGCGGCCGCCTTCTGGGTGATGCCGGTATTCGGCGACGGCCGGGTGCCTGCACAGGTTCGCATCCTGCTGGCCTTCGTCATCAGTCTGCTGATCGCCCCCATGATGAAAGGCATGCCGGCGCTGGATCCCCTCAGTGCCGGCATGATGGTGCTGACCCTGGAGCAGTTGCTGTTCGGTCTGCTGTTCGGGCTCTGCATACAGATGCTGTTCATGGTGATGACCATGGCGGGGCAGATCCTCTCCATGCAGATGGGGTTGGGGATGGCGGTGATGAACGATCCTTCCAACGGAGACACGGCGCCCATCGTCAGCCAGATCATGCTGGTCTTCTGCTCCCTGTTGTTCCTCGGTCTGAACGGCCATCTGGTGACTTTGGATGTCCTGGTGCAGAGCCTGCGCACCTGGCCGCCGGGAACCTCGCTCTACGTCCTCGATCTGAAGGGGGTCATCGGCCTGTTTGGCTGGAGCATCGGAGCTGCCCTCATCCTGACCCTGCCTGCCGTGGTGGCCATGCTGATGGTGAACCTCACCTTCGGGGTGCTCAATCGCACGGCCCCTTCCCTGAACATCTTCTCTCTGGGCTTCCCCATGACGTTGCTGCTGGGGCTGCTCACCATGGCCATCTCCATCAGCGGCGTCCCGGCCCGCTACCTGGATCTGGTCGGTTATGTGCTGACCCAGCTCAGGGCATTGACGCCGACATGAGCCAGCACAGCGCCCAGGACAAAACCGAAGAGGCCTCCTCCCAGAAACGGCGCAAGGCGCGGGAAGAGGGCCAGATTGCACGCTCCAGGGAGTTGAGCTCGGCCGGCCTGCTGCTCGTCGGCGGTCTGGTCATGCAGTGGATGGTGCCGAGTTTCGGGCTCTTCTTTGCCGAGCTGATGAAGCAGCCCCAGCGTTTCAACTGGCAGGGGGCACGGGATCCCCAGATGATGATCCAGTGGACCGCGGACGCCCTGATCGGGATGCTGTGGGTGCTGCTGCCTCTGTTTGGCGTGCTGGCCCTGCTGCTGGTGCTGCTCAGTAGCGTGCCTGGCGGCATGGTGCTGGTCTGGAAGAAGCTGATGCCAAGCGGGGAGAAGCTCAATCCGCTCAAGGGGCTCAAGCGGATGTTCTCCACTCACAGCCTGATGGAACTCCTGAAATCCCTGCTCAAGGTGCTGCTGATCGGCGGCACCCTGGCCATGATGCTCCAGCACCAGTGGCCCACCCTGATGATGATGAACCGCATGCCTCCCCAGGCGGCCATGGAGCAGGCGCTGCGGATCCTCTCCCAGGCATTCATCTTGCTAGGCAGTGTGCAGATGCTCATCGCGGTGCTGGATGTGCCCTACCAGCGCTGGTCCTTGAACAAGCAGTTGAAGATGACCAAGCAGGAGGTCAAGGACGAGCACAAGAACAGCGAGGGGCGTCCGGAGATCAAGGCGAGGATCCGCCAGGTGCAGGGGATGCTGGCCAGGGCCCGCATCGAACAGCGTGTGCCCCAGGCCGATGTCATCATAGTGAACCCGACCCATTATGCGGTGGCCATCAAGTACGATCCCGAGCGGGCCAACGCCCCCTATGTGATTGCCAAGGGGGTGGACGGCATGGCGGAGCGGATCCGCGAGGTGGCCAAAGCCCATGACAAGCGGGTGATGAGCCTGCCCGAGCTGACCCGGGCCATCTACTACTCCACCCGGGTGGATCAGGAAGTGCCGGCGGGTCTGTACACCGCGGTCGCCTATGTATTGAACCATGTATTGCAGCTACGGGCCTATGAGGCTGGCAAGGGCAGGAAACCCAATCCCCTTGCCCCCCTGCACGTACCGCCCGAATTACGTCAACCTGAGAGGTAAGTTGTGAACTGGCGTGTCTTTACCCAATCCTATACAGCCATCCCCATGATGCTGCTGGCCATCCTGGCGATGATGATACTGCCTCTGCCAGGCTGGCTGCTGGATGCCCTGTTCACCTTCAACATCGTGCTGGCGGTGCTGGTGCTGCTGGTCTCCGTCTCGGCCCGCCGGCCCCTCGACTTCTCCGTCTTCCCGACCGTGCTGCTGGTGGCGACCCTGATGCGGCTCTCCCTCAACGTCGCCTCCACCCGGGTGGTGCTGCTGCACGGCCATGAGGGCAACGAAGCGGCCGGCAAGGTGATCCAGGCCTTCGGCGAAGTGGTCATCGGTGGCAACTACGTGGTGGGTCTGGTGGTCTTCGTCATTCTGATGATCATCAACTTCGTGGTGATCACCAAGGGGGGCGAGCGGATCTCGGAAGTGTCCGCCCGCTTCACCCTGGACGCCATGCCGGGCAAGCAGATGGCCATCGACGCCGACCTCAATGCAGGGACCCTGGATCAGCACCAGGCCCGGGCAAGACGGGAGGAGATCGCCAGGGAAGCAGACTTCTACGGGGCCATGGACGGGGCCTCCAAGTTCGTACGTGGTGATGCCATCGCCGGTCTGCTGGTGCTCATCATCAACCTGGTAGGGGGCCTGGCCATCGGCATCTTCCAGCACTCGCTGCCGGTTTCCGATGCCTTCCGCATCTATGCCCTGCTCACCATAGGTGACGGTCTGGTCGCCCAGATCCCCTCCCTGCTGATGTCCACGGCGGCAGCCATCATCGTCACCCGCGTGAGTGACGAAGGGGAGATGTCGGATCAGGTTGGCCAGCAGATCCTGGCCTCTCCTCGGGTGATCTACACGGCGGCTACCGTCATGCTGATCCTGGGGCTGGTTCCCGGCATGCCCATGCTGGCCTTCCTCAGCTTTGCGGCCGTGCTGGCCTGGACCGGCTGGAGCGTCAGCAAGCGCCGGGTGCAGGATCCCGCGCTGGATGCGGCCGAGGCGCTGACGCGCCAGATGGTGCAGCCGGAGCCCCAGGGACTGGAGTGGCAGGACCTGCCCCCGGTGGATGCGGTCGCCATCGAACTGGGTTATCGCCTGGTACCGCTGGCGGAGGCGGACAAGGGGGCCGAGCTGCTGGCCCGGGTGCGCGGTATTCGCAAGACACTCTCCGAGCAGTACGGCTTCCTGCTGCCCGAGATCCGGGTGAGGGACAACCTGCAATTGCAGCCGGACCAGTACCGCATCAAGCTCTCCGGCATCCCTTTGGCCTCGGGCAATGTGGATTGCCAGCGGTTGATGGCCATCAGCAGCGGTGAAACCTATGGCGCCCTGGATGGCGAGCTGACACAGGATCCTGCCTATGGCATGAGTGCGGTCTGGATTTCGCCGGACAACAAGGCCAAGGCCCTCAATCTGGGCTACTCGGTGGTGGATTCCGCCACCGTCATCGCGACTCACGCCAGCAAGCTGCTCAGGGACCAGCTCGACGGCCTGTTTGGTCATGACGAGGTGGGCAAGCTGGGTCAGCATCTGGCGGCCCAGTCCCCCCGTCTTGCGGAAGAGCTCAATCTGGCCCTGACCCAGATGCAGCAGCTGCGGGTCTTCCGCCAGTTGCTCAAGGAGCAGATCAGCCTCACCGACATCCGCACCATCGCCACCACCTTGCTGGATGCGAGCGAGCTGACCAAGGATCCCGTCCTGTTGGCGTCCGATGTGCGCTGCGCACTGAAGCGCCAGATCGTCAGACAGGCGATAGGGTCCCGCGACGTGCTGGCGGCCTTCACCCTGGATGACCGGCTGGAGCAGACCCTGCTGACGGCCATGAGCCAGTCACAGCAGCAGGGCAAGATCCAGCTGGACAGCTTCCCGGTGGATCCCCAGTTGCTGGCGCAGTTGCAGCAGAACATGCCGCTGGTGAAGGAGCAACTGCAGCAACAGGGATATGCGCCCGTGCTGGTGGTGATGCCCCAGCTCAGACCGCTGATAGCCCGTTATGCCCGTTCCTTCTCGAAAGGCCTCAAGGTGCTCTCCTATAACGAGATACCGGAAGATTTGCGAGTCGAAGTCATCGGGACTCTGGGCTGAAGTGGAATTGCCTTGGCGTCACAGGGACAGGAAGCGCCTATTCCGCATATCTGCTTGAATTGTCATATAAAGCCGCTATCATGTGACGACTTTTGACGCGATACATACTGACAGCAAAGAAAAAATAGAAATAGTCGGATGTATCACATGGCTTCAGGGACAACGTAGCCATGCCATCCAAATACGGGTCGTCGCATGATAAAGGCAAACTGAACTGAAAAGTCAGGACGCAAAGCCTCCGGTCTAACAGCATTGATGCTAATGATAGCGGGGTTACCAAGGCCATGATTTCCCGCCTTGTTTTTATACCGATACAGACCATTCACTCAATAACGGGTGCGGTCTCTATTTGTGTGTCTTTATTTTTCACGCATCAGTTCTGTTGATTGATTCATGTGCAATCACAGGTTCGGGATATATGTTTTCTGATTTATCTAGCAAGGAAAATTCAATACCGACCGGTATTGAAACGCATGCTCATTTATTATTAGTTTCCGCTTCGTTATCAAATGGAAACGATGTTGATCGTATATTGCTCAGTGCCGGTTATCGTGTTTCCTGTGTCGATTCCGTGTCGCTGGCCAAGCAATTTCTCTCGAACAATGCGGTCGATCTCATTCTGCTCGACATGGCGGTCATGACCGAGGCCGGGCCCGCCATGGTGCAGACGCTGGCAGGGACCGACTGCGTCATTCTGGTCAACGAGCATCAGGCCTACCTGGCGGCGGAAGCCATGCGGGCCGGCGCCATCGACTACATCATCAAGCCCTTCAGCCAGCGCCAGATCCTCGATGTGGTGAGAGGGGCCCTGCGCCTGCGCCAGGCCATTCCCAATCTGATCGCCACGTCTCCCCAGAGCCTGCAGGTGTTGCAGCTTGCCCGGCGGGCAGCCAAGACATCGGCCACCATCCTCATCGGTGGCGAATCCGGGACAGGCAAGGAGCGACTGGCTCGCTACATCCACGAGATGTCCAGCCGGGCCGGCAAGCCTTTCGTGGCCATCAACTGTGCGGCCATCCCGGAAGCCATGCTCGAATCCATCCTGTTCGGACACAGCAAGGGGGCCTTCACCGGGGCAACCGCCAACCAGCAGGGAAAATTCGAGCTGGCCCAGGGCGGTACTCTGCTACTCGACGAGATCTCCGAACTGCCGCTGGCGCTGCAGGCCAAGTTGCTGCGGGTGTTGCAGGAGAAAGAGGTGGAACGCCTCGGCAGTCATCAGGTGATCGCGCTGGATGTGCGGATCATCGCCGCCAGCAACCGGGACCTGAGGGAGCTGGTGCTGCAGGGCGCGTTTCGCGAGGACCTTTTCTACCGGCTCGACGTGCTTCCCATGAGCTGGCCGGCACTGCGGGAGAGACGGGATGACATCCTGCCTCTGGCGGAATACTTCATCGAACGCTACGCCGCACAGCAGGGGTATCGCCTCGGCGAGAGTGCCCGTCAGCAACTGCTCTCCTATGACTGGCCTGGCAATGTGCGTGAACTGGACAACGTGATTCAGCGAGCGCTAATTATGGCTCGCGGCTTGCATATTCAGGCCGTCGATCTGATGTTGCCCCATTACGCCGCCGAAGCCGACACCCCGCAACCGCAGGCGCTTGCGGCCCCCGAGGGGCTCAGCGAGACCAAGCGGCATGCTGAATTTCAATTCGTCCTTGAGACGTTGCGCCGTTTCCGTGGTCACCGGACACGCACGGCCGAAGCCCTCGGAATGACGACCCGGGCACTTAGATACAAGCTGGCTGCCATGCGCGAGCAGGGCATCGATGTCGAGCAGCAGATACAAAACTAAGGGATAACCGAGTGAAGATTGAGATCATGTCATCACAGGTGACGCTCCTGCAGCAGATGCAGGAAATGCAGCGAGTCGCCAGTCAAGCCCCTTCCATCGAACCGAACGAGGCGTCAGGCGTCTCGTTCAGCGACGCCATGCGCGACGTCGTCGGCCGCGTCAACGAGCAGCAGAACATCGCCTCCCGATTGATGACCGCCGTCGATGCGGGTCAGAGCGACGATCTGGTGGGGGCCATGGTGGCCAGCCAGAAGGCCGGTCTCAGTTTTTCCGCCCTGATGCAGGTGCGCAACAAACTGATGACGGGCTTTGATGACATCATGCGCATGCCGCTCTGAGGTTGATCATGACTGAACTGGTATCCTCCGCACCTGGGGCGTCGGGCTCCCTGCTGGCCCGGGTGCAGGACGGGGTGCGCAACTGGCGTACCCTGTCTCGCGACAACAAATCCATTCTGACCATCGCGCTGCTGGCCGCCGTGGTTGCCGCCACCATAGTGGTCATCCTCTGGACCTCCAGCAAGAATTACGTGCCCCTCTACGGCAAGCAGGAGCTTTACGACACCGCCAACATCATGGAGATGCTGGAGAAGGAGCAGGTACCCTTCCGGCTGGAGAAAAGCTCCGGCCAGATCCTGGTACCTGAAAGCCAGTTGGCCCACATCCGCATGGCGCTGGCCGCGCGGGGCGTGAGGGCGGCCATGCCGTCCGGCCTGGAGGGGCTCGACAATGTCACCGGCCTTGGCACCAGCGAGTTCATGGAAGGGGCGCGCTACCGCCATGCCCTGGAAGGGGAGCTGGCCAGAACCATCATCTCCCTGGATGCAGTGCGCAGTGCCCGGGTACATCTGGCCATTCCGAAGCGGACCCTGTTCGTGGGGCGCGACGAGGAAAAACCCAGCGCGTCCGTGATGCTGGATCTGCAACCGGGCCAGACCATGGAGCCGGGCCAGGTCGAGGCGATTGCCAACCTGGTGGCGGGCAGTATCTCCGGCATGAAGCCCGGGGCCGTCACCGTGGTGGATCAAAGCGGCCAGCTGCTGAGTGCCGAGCTCGGCGACAAGGCCGGTTTCGGCAAGCAGAGCGTCCAGCAGATGGAATATGTGCGCAAGCTGGAGCAGTACATTCGCCAGCGTGCCAGCGACATGCTCTCCCCCATGCTGGGCACGGGCAACTTCCGGGTGCAGATCGCCGCGGACGTCAATTTCAATGCGGTGGAAGAGACCCAGCAACAGCTCGATCCCAATGCCGTGGTGACCAGGGAGTCCAACAAATCGGACAAGACCATTGATGCCCTGGCCCTCGGTATCCCCGGTGCGCTCTCCAATCGACCGCCCGAAACCGCTCCCAAGACCGATCAGGCCGCCACCGAGGGGAATGCTGCCCAGGAGCCTGCCAAGAACGATACCCGCACCGAGCGGCAGGAAGTCAGCAGGCAGTATGAAAGCAGCCGCACCATAGTGCATACCCGCTATCAGCAGGGACGACTGGAGAAAATGAATGTCTCCATCCTGCTCAATCAGCAGAGCGCTCCCAAGGAGGGGTGGAGCCCGGAACAGCTCGAGCAGATCCGCCAGATGGTGGAGCGTTCGGTGGGCTTTGACGGCTCCCGTGGCGACCAGATCAGCCTGCAGGTCTTCGATTTCACCGGTGCGGTGCCGGTGGAGCCGCCAGCGTCGAGCTGGCTGGAAACCCCTTACTGGCAAGACTCCCTGCGTTACCTGGTGGGTGGTTTGCTGGGGCTGACCCTGGTGTTCTTCGGCATCCGTCCTCTGGTGAAGCACCTGGTGCGTACCCAGCAATATCCCGACACTGATGCCGCACAGGAGCCGGACGAGGAGCAGGAGCCAACCATGGGCCTCTCCATGCGCCGGGAAGGGGATGGGGAACTGGAAGAGTCTGCGACGGGCAAGAGCCTGTCCCAGTCTCAGTCCGAGTTCCGGCTCGAGCCCCAGTTCTCCTCCCTGGATCTGGAGGCGCTGCCCGAACCGGGTTCCGAGCTGGAAGTCCAGCTCAAGCACCTGCAACTGCTGGTAGACAAGGACACGGCCCGGGTGGCGGAAGTGGTCAGACAATGGGTGAGTGGCAATGAGCAACGTTAATCTGAATCAGAACGCGGTCGACATCGACATCGACAATCTGGAAAAAGCCGCGATCCTGCTGCTGAGCATGGGCACCGAGGCGGCGGCCAAGGTGATGCAGAAGTTGTCCCGCGACGAAGTGCAGCGCCTCATCTCCAAGATGGCCAGCCTCTCCGGCGTGAGTTCGATAGAAGCCAAGTGGACCCTGCAGCAGTTCTTCAACCAGTATCGCGAGCAGAGCGGCATCGGCAGCGCCTCCCGGGAATATCTGGAACAGACCCTGGATCTGGCGCTGGGCCAGCGGCTTTCCCGCAGCCTGCTCGACAGCCTCTATGGCGATGCGATGAGCCAGGACATCCAGCGCCTGCAATGGGTGCCGGCGGATGTGCTGGCCCGCTTCTTCCGCAATGAGCATCCCCAGATGCAGGCTGTCTTGCTCGCCTTCCTGCCCCCCCAGACCGCCTCTGCCGTGCTCGATGCCCTGCCGGGGTCGGTGCACGACGATCTGCTGGTGCGGGTCGCGAGCCTCAGCTCGGTCAGCGAACACGTGCTTGGTGAGCTGCGGCTCACCCTGGATCGCTGCCTCGCCTATGTGGCCGATCAGTCCGGCGCCAAGGTCAACGGGGTGCGCCAGGTGGCCGATATCCTCAATCGCTATCAGGGAAACAAGGAGCAGATGCTCACTCTGCTGCGGGAGCACGATGGTGAGCTGGCCCTCGAAATCGAGAAGAACATGTTCGACTTCATGGCCCTGCGTCGCCAGAGCGACGATACCCTGCAACGTCTGGTGCAGGAGCTGCCGGCGGATCTGCTGGCCCTGGCCCTGAAGAACACCGATGCCGGTTTCCGCAAGGTGGTGCTTGGCGCCATGCCCAAACGGATGGCACAGGCACTGGAGGCCCAGATCCAGGATCAGGGCAGCGTCTCCCTGCGCAAGGTGGAGCAGGCCCGGGAAGAGGCCATGAAGCTGGTGCGCGAGCTGGTGGAGCAGGGCGAGATCGAGTTCCAGCTGTTCGAAGAGCCCACCGTCAGTTAACAGGAGACAGGCATGAGTCAGCATGTGCGCAAACTGGCGGCAGGTGCCACCCGTCTCTACCGCTTCCCGGCGCTGGGCCAGAGCGGGGAAGAGGCCAGAAGCCAGCAGGAAGAGTTCGAATACGGCTACCAGCAGGGGCTGGAGCAGGGACAGGCGGAAGGGTATCAGGCCGGTTACCAGCAGGGGCTGGCCAGTGGCCTGTTCGAGGGGGAGGCCAAGGGGCTGCAACAGGGACAGGTGCGCGGTCTGGCCCAGGGGCTGGCCGAGGGACGTGCCGCCTTCGATGAGGCCATGGTGCCCTTTGCAACGTTGCAGCAGCAGTGGGAATCCCTGACCCGGGCCCGGATGCTGGAACAGAAGGCCCTGGTCGCCCAGCTGGTGGCCCAGGTGGCCAAGCGCGTGATCCAGGCCGAGTTCACCCTCAATCCCCAGCAGGTGCTCCAGCAGGTGGAGCAGGCCATGGCCAGTCTGCCGAGCGAGTCGGAAGAGCTGGTGATCTACCTCAACGAAGGAGATCGGCAGCGCCTGGCCGAGCAGGGGGTGACCCGCTGCGAGAAGTGGCCGTTGCAGGTGGACCCGGCACTGGCCGTGGGGGACGCCCGCATCGAGACACGGGCCGCGGTGGTCGAGATCAACACGGGGGAGCGCCTCGGCCGCTGCATAGAACAACTCAACCAGACCCTGGAACTCTCTTCGGATGCATGATGCGCTGCAACAGGCGCTGACCTGTGCCCTCGATAGCCTGGAGGAGGTGCCCGGCTATCGTCGTTATGGCAGGTTGGTGCGCGTGACCGGCCTGACTCTGGAAGTCGTGGGGTGCCAGCTCATCATGGGGCAGCGCTGCGAGGTGGAGACCGCCACCGGCGCCGCCCTGCTGGCGGAAGTGGTCGGCTTCAACCGGGACATTTCCTACCTGATGCCGCTCCAGCCCATGAGCGGTCTCTATGCCGGCGCCCGGGTGCTGCCCGTCGACGGAGAGGAGACCATCCGGGTCGGCGAGCATCTGCTTGGCCGGGTCGTGGATGGCCTGCTGCAACCGCTGGACGGCCGTCCCCTGAAAGAGGAAGGGGAACGGGTTCCCCTGTTTTCCTCCCCTCCCAATCCCCTGTTGCGCACCCCGGTGCGCGAGCCGCTCGACGTGGGCATCCGGGCCATCAATGGCCTGCTGACGGTGGGCAAGGGTCAGCGTCTGGGACTGTTTGCCGGTTCCGGTGTGGGCAAGAGCATGCTGCTCGGCATGATGACCCGCAATACCAGCGCCCGCATCGTGGTGGTGGGGCTCATCGGCGAGCGTGGCCGGGAGGTGCGGGAGTTCATCGAACACAGCCTGGGCAGCGAGGGGCTTGCCCGCGCCGTGGTGATCGCGGCACCGGCGGATCAATCCCCCCTGATGCGGCTGCGCGCCGCCCAGCTGTGCCACCGCATCGCCGAATATTTCCGCGAACAGGGTCAGGATGTGTTGCTGCTGATGGACTCCCTGACCCGCTACGCCCAGGCCCAGCGGGAAATCGCGCTGGCCATCGGCGAACCCCCTGCGACCCGCGGCTATCCGCCCTCGGTGTTCAGCCTGCTCACCCAGCTGGTGGAGCGGGCGGGCAACGGCACGCACCCCGAGGGCAGCCTGAGCGCCTTCTATACCGTGCTGGCGGAAGGGGATGACCAGCAGGATCCCGTGGTGGATTCCGCCAGGGCCATTCTCGATGGTCACATCGTGCTGACCCGCCGCCTGGCGGAGGAGGGGCACTATCCCGCCATCGACATCGGTGCCTCGGTGAGCCGGGTGATGCCTCAGGTGGTCTCTCCCGAATGGCAGGGGCTGGCGGTGAATCTGCGCCAGCTCTGGGGCCGTTACCAGCAGGTGCGTGAGTTGCTGCCCCTGGGGGGTTATCAGCCCGGGGCGGATCCCCAGATGGACGAGGCGGTCCAGCGCTATCCTGCCATCGCCAGCTTCCTGCAGCAGGGCATTCAGGAAGAGACGCCCATCACCCAGGTGCTGGGCGGTCTCAAGCATGTGCTCGGCAGGGCGTAAGGAGGCGTCGTGCTGAAATCCTATCTCGGTCTGCAGCAGGATGCCCTGGAGGCCATGGGCAAGGAGCGGCAGCGTCTGCGCGAGGTGGCGATGAAGGAGGAGAACCGAGCCCTCAGGCTGCAGGAGGTCATCGAGACGATGCATCCGGGCTCGTCGAGCTTTCATCCCCTGCTGTGGCAGAACAAGCAGCAGATGCAGGGGCAGCTTCGCCACCTGCTGACCCACCAGTTGCAGCAGTGTGCGCTTGCCAGCCAGGATTTGGCTCATCACGAGGGGCAGCTCGTCAGGCAGTTCGGTCGGGTCAAGGGGCTGGAGCTGTTGCTGGACAAGCGGGCCCTGGCGGCCCGTCAGCGTCAGGAGTCAGGTGAGCAGCGACAGCTCGACGAACTCGCCGCACTGGGTCATCGTGCCCGGCAGGGAACGTAAAGGGTCAGTCGGGGAAGTGCTCCTGCCTGCCATAGGATGACTCCTGGCCCAGCAGGGTGTGGATGGTCTCTATCTGGCCTGCCAGCAGGCGGCCGTTCTGCTCGTTCTGGCGGCGGCATTGTAGCAGCAACTGCTCCAGCCGCTGCCACTGCTCGTCCACTTGCTGGCGTAGCGGGGAGGGGAGCTTGCCGATGAGGATGGCCATGCCCCGTTCGTCAGGCTTGAGCCCCAATGCCTGGAGATGTTCGCAGCGCAGCCTGACCTGGTGCTGGATCTCGCCCATGAGCCGGGTCTGTTGCCGGTTGTGTTCCGTCAGCCCGGCCACGTCGTGGCTTGCCAGCAGACGGTACTGATTGAGCAGCAACTGCAGCAGGTCGGCGTAGCGGCCACAATCCTGCCGGATGCCGATGATCAACTGCTGGATCCGTTGTTTGGGAGGCAGACTCATCGGCGATGCATGTCCAGGATGGCCTGGCTCAGGGCATCCATGTCCAGTTCGAGCCGACCCTCGCTGATGGCCTGGCGGATCTGGTTGACCTTCTCCATGTCCACATCAGAGGTGGAGGCCAGCTCGACCCTCGCCTGATTGATGGTTTGGGCGGTGGCGCTGATCCTGGCTTCCCCCTGGCTGGCCTGGGGCTGAGGTGCCGGTGTGGCTCCCGCCTTGCGCTGAGACTGGGGTTGAACGTAGACAGGGTCGGTGCGTGTGATTTTCATAACGTGAATTCCTGGTGGTCTCTCTTGTGACAGGCGACCCTGAGGTGGCCGAACTTGAATCAAACTCGCCATTTCTGCGCTAAAAGCGGGTTTCGACTTCCCCCTTGTCAACCACCCAGGCCTGGATCTCTTTGCCGGAGCCGAGATTCCTGACCCTCACCCCTTCACCGATGGCGCCGTTTGACAAGGCCGTTCCACGGGTCGTGGCGGAAAAGCCCGGTTGCCCGGCCCGGATCAGCACCCCTTCCCCTGCCCGGACGGCCCAGGCCTGTTGCAGATCGAGTTCACCGACCAGTTGCCCCATCCTCAGATGGCGAAGGCTCTTGCTGCCTGCCAGGGGCTGCGAGCTGTGGGTGAAGCCCCGCTGCAACCGGCTGGCATCGAGGGATTTCTCCAGCAGATCCTCCGGGGCGATGACATGTCCCTTGGGGATGTCCCGTGCCGCCACCCAGACCGGCAACATCAGGGTGACCTCCACCCGGGCCCGCAATTGCCAGGCGGGCTCGGTACATTCCACCAGATAGGGGCGCCGCCCCCAGGGCTGGCGATACTGCCCGCCAGCCTGGAAGCGAACCGCCTGACGACATGCCGGCAGGTGGGCCACGGCGGGGGAGAGCCAGACCTGATAGTCGGCCCGGGTCTCTGGCCAGCCTTGCTGGCGCTGATACTCCCCCAGTGCCGTTTCGGCATCCGCCCTCAGACCGTCGGTCAACTGCTGCGACAGCGACGAAGGGGCCGCCCACGAAGGGAGTGCCAGGAGCAGCAGGGCAAAGAGACCTGCTCGCTTCCCTATGGGAAACAATGCTTCCCCTTTTGTCACTCTTGTCAGACTGGGGGGATGGCCTGACCAGCGGAAACAACGGTTTTTCATGATTGGCATGAGTCTTGATAAAGGATGCACCGGTCTGACTGGTTCACAAGAAGGATGAAGCATGAGTATCTCATTTGACAGTGCGCTTGGCGTACACCCCTATGCCCTCGATGTGCGGGCAGACAGGGCTCGTATTCTGGCAGGGAACTTGGCCAATGTGGATACCCCGGGCTATCTGGCACGGGATGTGGATTACAAGGCCATCCTCGGCCGGGTCGCCCGGCAGGTGGAGGCAGGAGAGCCGGGCAGCACCATCAGCGAGGGCACCATGGGCAATGACATGCAACATCCCCTCTACCGCATACCCTATCAGGTCTCCATGGATGGCAACACCGCAGAGCTCAGCGTGGAGCAGAGCAAGTTTGCCAGCAATGCCACTGACTTCCAGACCAGTCTCACCTTCCTGAATATGAAAATCACCGGGATCGCCAAGGCGATCGAGGGCCGTTAATCATGTCGTTCAATCGCATCTATGACATCGCCGGCAGCGCCATGCGGGCGCAGACCGTCCGCCTTGACACCGTGGCTTCCAACCTCGCCAACGTCGACAGCGCCGCCGGCAGCGAAGAGGCCGCCTTCCGCGCCATCAAGCCCGTCTTCTCCACCCTCTATCAGCGGGTGCAGGAGGCCGAGGGGCTGGGGGCCGCCCAGGTGCAGATCGCCGGTATCGTCCAGTCTGACCGCCAGGTGGAGAAACGTCTGGAGCCGACCAATCCCCTGGCCGACGGGGATGGCTTCGTTTACTACTCCAACGTCAACGCGGTGGAAGAGATGGCGGACATGATGAGCGCCTCCCGGGGATTCGAGACCTCGGTCGAGGTGATCAACCGCATCAACAGCATGCAGCAAGGGCTGCTGCGTCTTGGTCAGGGGGTGTAAATGAGCCTGCCTCAAGTCAGCAGCCTGGATACCGCCCGCAGTGCCAGCCAGCGCGCCGCCACCCCTGAGATCGCCGCCAACGGTACTTCCGAGGGGCAGGGGGTCCAGCTTCGCAACGAATTCCTCCAGATGATGGTGGCCCAGATCCAGAACCAGGATCCCACCAACCCCCTGGATGGTGCCCAGTACGTTACCCAGCTGGCCCAGTTCAGCATGGTGGAAGGGGTCGAGAGCCTGAAAGTGCTGCAGCAGAAGTCCATCAACATGATGGACACCCAGCAGGTGCTCCAGAGCACGGATCTCATCGACAAGGAAGTGATGGTGCCGAGCCAGACCCTTGGCCAGGAGCAGGAGAAGGCGATCCGCGGTCAGGTGGAGCTGGGCGGCGCGGCCGACACGGTCGAGCTCAAGGTCTATGACAAGCACGGCACCCTGGTCGCCACCAAGAACTGGGGCGAGAGCAAGGCGGGGGCACTGGATTACGAATTGCCGGTACTGCCCGCTGGCGAATACAGCTTCGAGGTGAAGGCTTCCCTGGGGGGAGTCGCCACCACCACCCGCAATTATGTAGCCAGCCAGGTGGAGCGTGTCAGCTTGCCGGGCACGGGCGAGATCATGCTGCAAGTGGCAGGCGTGGGGGAGGTTCCCCTGTTCAGCGCCGTCCAGTTTGGCAAGTCGGCGTAACCAGATAGGAGCGAAACATGTCTTTTAATATCGGACTGAGTGGCCTGCGCGCCGTCAACCAGGAATTGAGCGTCATCAGCAACAACGTGGCCAACGCCAGCACCGCCGGTTTCAAGTCCAGCCGTGCCGAGTTTGCCGCCATCTACGGTGGCGGCCAGGCCGGCGGCGTGGAGATGAGCAACGTCTCCCAGAACTTCGATCGCAACGGGGATGTGACCCGTACCGGGCGGGGCCTGGATCTGGCCATCTCCGGCAACGGCTTCTTCGTGCTCAAGGATGACAACGGTCAGACCTCCTATACCCGGGCCGGCCTGTTTCAGCGTGATGCCAGCAACTACCTGATCACCGCCAGCGGCAACCGTCTGCAGGGTTATGTGACCAATGATGCGGGTGAGCTGCAATCCGGCGTGGTGGGTGACATTCAGGTCAAGGCGGGCAGCCTGGCGGCCAAGCCGTCTGACACCCTGGAGTTCGTGGCGAACCTCAAGGCGGACGCCAGTGTCATCGACCAGGGGCTGCACCCCTTCGATCCCGCCAAGGCGGACAGCTTCAGCTACTCCCAGTCCAGCAAGGTGTATGACTCTCTCGGGGTCGAGCACACCGTCACCCAGTATTTCGTAAAGACCGGCGAGAACACCTGGCAGGTCAACTATGCCTTCAACGGGACCCAGACAGGTGCGCCGGTGACCATGGAGTTCAACACCAACGGCACCCTGAAGTCGCCGACCACGGCCCCCGTGCTGAACCTGGCCCCCGCCGGTGCCGAGCCCATCACCCTCACCGCCGATCTGGCCCGGGTCAGCCAGTACGCCTCCGATTTCAACGCCACGCGCAACCAGTCCAACGGCTATACCGCCGGGGATCTGACCGGGGTCAGGGTGGATGCGGACGGTGGCGTCTACGCCACCTTCACCAACGGCCAGAGCCTGCTCCAGGGTCAGGTGGTGATGGCGAACTTCGCCAATCCCCAGGGCCTGCTGCAAGCCAACAACACCACCTGGCAGCAGTCGTTCAGCTCGGGCCAGCCCGTGCTGGGGGCACCGGGCAGCGGGACCCTGGGCGGCCTGACGGCGGGAGCCTACGAGGCATCCAACGTCGACTTGACCGGGGAACTGGTCAGCCTGATGACCTCCCAGCGCAACTACCAGGCCAACGCCAAGACCATCAGCTCGGCGGACAAGATGACCCAGGTCCTGTTCAACTCCTTCTAAGGCGTGATCCGTGGAAAAGCTTATCTATACCGCCATGTCGGGGGCGCAACACACCCTCATGGCCCAGCAGATCCGGGCCAACAACCTGGCCAACGTGAATACCGCCGGTTTTCGTGCCGACTTCGAGCGGGCGTCCGCCTATGCCCTGACCGGCGATGGCTACCAGAGCCGGGTCATGGCCAGGGAAGAGCAGGCGGGAACCGACTTTCGGGCGGGCGCTCTGATGCAGACCGGCCGCAAGCTGGACGTGGCGATCCGCGGCGACGGTTTTCTCACCGTGCAGACCGCAGACGGCAAGGAGGCCTACACCCGCGCCGGCAACCTGGAGGTGGACGGGGAGGGGTTGCTGACCCTCAACGGCCGTCCCGTGCTCGGGGATGGCGGCGAGATGGTGCTGCCCGCCTATCGGGATCTGAGCTTTGGCAAGGATGGCTCCCTCAGCATCACCCCGCCGGGGGGCGGTGCCCGTCTGGACGTGGGCCGGCTCAAGCTGGTGAACCCGGATCCGGCCGAGCTGGTCAAGGGGGCTGACGGCCTGTTCCGCCAGCGCCAGGGCGGGGATGCGGAGATCAGCGAGCAGGTGGTGCTGGCGTCCGGTTTCCTCGAGGGGGCCAACGTGAACGCGGTGGACGAGCTGATCGGCAGCATGTCCCTGACCCGCAATTTCGAGTTGCAGGTCAAGTTGATGAAGACGGCGGACGAGCAGGCCAGGCAGGGTGCCAGGCTGATCTCTGGCCAGGGCTGACGGTCGGCCATGGCGGCCGGGAATGAATACTGACGGGATGCACCCCGTTCGAACGAATCAGGTGGAGAAACGAAGATGCATGCAGCGCTTTGGGTGAGCAAGACGGGTCTGTCGGCACAGGATGCCAAGATGGCCAGCATTTCCAACAACCTGGCCAACGTCAACACGGTCGGTTTCAAGCGCGATCGGGTGGCGTTCGAGGATCTGTTCTATCAGGTTCAGCGCCAGCCCGGTGCCCAGCAGGATCAGCAGAACCTGTCCCCCATCGGCATCCAGATGGGTAACGGTGTGCGGGTGGTCGGCACCCAGAAGGTATTCACGCCAGGGCAGTTCCAGAACACCAACCAGGAGCTGGACATGGCGGTGGTGGGGGCCGGCTTCTTCAGCGTCGAGCGCCCGGATGGCGAGACGGCCTATACCCGCAACGGTCAATGGCACCGCAATGCGGAAGGGCTGCTGGTCAATGCCGACGGCCTGCCCATGCTGCCGCAGATCCAGATCCCGGACAACGCCACCAAGATCGCCATCGGCACCGACGGCACCGTGAGCGCCACCCTGCCGGGACAGCAGGAGAACGTGGAGCTGGGGCGCATCACCCTGACCAACTTCTCCAACCCGGCCGGTCTGGAAGCCCTGGGGGGCAACCTCTACCGGGCGACCGGTGCCTCCGGTGAAGCCATCGAAGGGGTCCCGGGTGAAGAGGCCATGGGGGCCATCAAGCAGTTCACCCTGGAGAGTTCCAACGTGAACGTGGTGGAAGAGATGGTGGACATGATCACCACCCAGCGCGCCTACGAGATGAATGCCAAGGTGGTCTCCTCCGCCGATCAGATGCTCAAGTTCGTGACCCAGGCGCTGTGATGATGAGGCCGGTGTGGTATTGCGTCGTGCTCGCCCTGCTGCTGGGGGGCTGCTCCACCTATGAGTTGCAGGCCCCCGAGCCCGGTGACGAGAAGTGGGCCCCTTCCCGCTCCGAGCTGACGAAAGCCGGGGTGGGGGAGGATGGCAGCCTCTACCGTAACGACTACATGATGACCCTGTTCCAGGATCGCCGTGCCTACCGGGTCGGCGACATCCTGACCGTCATGCTGGAGGAGCGCACCCAGTCCAGCAAGAAGGCCAACACCAGCATGAACAAGAACAGCAATTTGAGCGTGCCTGTGCCTTCCATCG
Organism: Aeromonas sp. s10; assembly: GCF_040907975.1. Classification (NCBI taxonomy): domain Bacteria; kingdom Pseudomonadati; phylum Pseudomonadota; class Gammaproteobacteria; order Aeromonadales; family Aeromonadaceae; genus Aeromonas; species Aeromonas sp. s10. The sequence goes on from NZ_JBFOCV010000035.1 coordinate 61,009, forward strand.
GTGGTGTTTCCCGACCGGACTGGAGCGCCTCTATCAAGGCGGATCGCGACTTCGACGGCGGGGCGACCTCCAGCCAGCAGAATACTCTGGCGGGGGCCATCACGGTCACCGTGGCTGAAGTGATGCCCAACGGGGTGCTGGGGATCCGGGGGGAGAAGTGGATCCGCCTCAACCAGGGGGATGAGTACATCCGTCTGGGGGGCATGGTGCGGGTCGAGGACATCGACCAGAGCAACCGCATCTCGTCCCAGCGCATCGCCGATGCCCGCATTACCTATGCCGGTCGCGGCGCCCTGGCCGACAGCAACCAGATGGGCTGGCTGTCGCGCTTCTTCAGTTCCGCCTTCTCCCCCTTGTGAGGATTTCGATGAACAGATGGTATATCGCCCTGCTCTGCCTGGCGCTGTCGGGCGTGGCCGGCGCCGCTGCCCCCGCCAAACGGGCCCTGCTGGACATTGCCGACGTGCAGGGGATGAGAGCCAACCAGCTGGTGGGCTATGGCCTGGTGGTCGGCCTCTCTGGTACCGGGGATCGCAGCCAGGTCAAATTCACCGGCCAGTCCATGACCAACATGCTCAAGCAGTTCGGGGTACAGCTGCCCGATGACATCGATCCCAAGCTCAAGAACGTGGCTGCCGTCTCCGTGCAGGCGACGCTGCCTGCCCTCGCCGGCAAGGGTCAGCAGATGGACGTGACCGTGACCTCCATCGGCGATGCCAAGAGCCTGAGAGGCGGCTCGCTGCTGCTCACTCCCCTGCGCGGGATCGACGGTGAAGTCTATGCGGTCGCCCAGGGCAACCTGGTGGTGGCCGGAGTCAAGGCGGAGGGGCAATCCGGCTCCTCCGTGACCATCAACGTGCCGACGGCCGGCATCATCCCGAACGGCGCCATCATCGAGCGGGAGGTGGCCAGCAACTTCTCGGACAAGCCGGAAGTGACGCTCAACCTGCACCAGCCCAACTTCAAGACGGCCCGCAACGTGGAACGGGAGATCAACCGCCAGCTCGGCCCCGTGGCCAAGGCGGTCAGCGCCGGTCGCATCCAGATTGCGGCTCCCCGCGATGAGAGCCAGCGCATCTCCTTCATGGCCCTGTTGCAGGACATCCAGGTGGACATGGGCAAGGAGCGGCCGCGAGTCGTTTTCAACAGCCGTACCGGCACCGTGGTCATGGGGCAGGGGGTCAAGGTGCACAAGGCGGCGGTCAGCCATGGCAGCCTGACGGTGACCATAGGGGAGAGCCAGACGGTGAGCCAGCCCAACGCCTTCTCCAACGGGCGGACCACCACGACGCCCAACTCCCAGATCCAGGTTGACCGGGAGCGCAACAACATGTTTGTCTGGCCGGATGGCACCTCCCTGGAGGTGATCGTCAAGGCGGTGAATTCCCTGGGGGCGACCCCGGATGATGTCATGGCCATCCTGCAAGCCCTCGACGAGGCGGGAGCCCTCGAAGGCGAGCTGGTGGTCATCTAAGGATCTCTATGACCAGAATTACCTCGGAGCCTGGTTTCTATCAGGATCTCAATGAACTGCAGCAGATAAAGAGCAACCCGGATCAGCGCGCGGCCCTGGAGGCGGCGGCCGGCCAGTTCGAGGTGAGCTTCCTGCAGACGGTGCTCAAGCACATGCGTTCGGCGTCCGACGCCATGCAGGATGAAGAGGACAGGCTTATCAAGGGGGAGTCCCTCTACCGCGACATGTACGACAGCCAGCTCGCGATGAGCCTGGTCAAGCGCGGCGGCATGGGGCTCAAGGAGCAGATGGTCAATCAACTGGCCCCCACATTAAAGAATGCCGAGCCGGTGGTCGCTTCAGACTCCCAGACCCTGGCTGCCTTCAGTCAGCCTCTGAATTCGGCAAAAATGAGGAAAGTTGACTGATGTCGCTGCTCAGTATCGGTTTTAGCGGACTCAATGCATCGCAGATCGCATTGAACATCTCTGCCCAGAATATCGCCAACGTCAATACCATCGGGTACAGCCGCCAGGAGGCCATGATGGGCAGCCTGTCGGGCTTTGGCCGGATGGACAACGGCATGGGGGTCGAGGTGACCGGGGTTCGCAGGATCACCGATGACTATCTGGTCTCCCAGCACTGGCGCAGCCGCTCCGCGACCGGCTCCTCCTATGCTTTTCACCAGTACATCAATACGACGGAGCAGTTGCTCGGCAGCGAGTCGATGAACATCACCAAGGGGCTGGACAGCTTCTTCGCGTCCCTGAGCGCCGCTCTCGACAGCCCGGAAACACCGGCGCAGCGCAGCCAGATCGTCAGCTCGGCCGGTGCCCTGGCCAACCGCTTCGGCCAGTTGAACGAGAGCCTGCTGACCCAGGAGAAGCAGATCGACGATCAGCTGGGCAGCACCATTACCCAGGTGAACAGCTATCTCAAGCAGGTGGCGGAGCTCAACACCCAGATCGGCGAGCAGGCTTCCAAGGGGGTCAACACCTCGGCGCTGGAAGACAGCCGCGAGCAGATAGTGCGCGAGCTGTCGACCTTCATGGAGGTGCGGGTCAACCGTCAGAGCGACGGCTCCTTCTCCCTGAGCCTGCCCCAGGGCCAGCCCCTGGTGCTGGCCGGCAGCAGCAGCACCCTCTCTCTGGCCGGTGACACCCTGAGCCTGAGCTTCGGGCCGCAATCCTTCGAGGTCCCCAGACTTCAGGGCGGCACCCTGGCGGGCGTGCTGGAATATCGCACCACAGTGCTACGCCCCCTGCGCGACGAGCTGAACCAGATCGCGAAGAAGCTGGCGGATGACTTCAACGCCAAGCAGGCGGGTGGCGTCGATCTGAACGGCGATCCCGGCAAACCCCTGTTCAGCTACGACCCCCTCAATCCCTCCGGCACCCTCAAGGTGGCCGACGGCTTTACCGGGGATCACCTCGCCTTCGCCAAGGCGGGGGGCGGCAACGGCGACAACCGCAACCTGCAGGAGCTGCTGACCATCAAGGATGATCAGTACGATGCCTACAGCGCCCTGCTTGGCAAGATGGCGGTGCAGAGCGGTCAGGCCAAGGCGACCATGGAGGCCGATGCCAACATGGAGAAACAGCTCGCCACCAAGCTCAGCAGCGTGAGCGGCGTCAACCTCGATGAGGAAGGGGTCAAGGTGATGGCCTACACCAAGGCGTATCAGGCCAATGCCAAGGTGATCAGCACCTCGGATCAACTCTTCAATTCCATTCTCAACATGTTCTGACGGAGTCCGCATGCGCATCAGCACCAACCAGATCCAGCTCAGCATGCTCGACAACCTGCAGCGGGGCTTTGGCGACTACGCCCGGCTGGATCGCCAGATCTCCTCCAACAAGCGGATCCTGCAGCCTTCGGACGATCCCGTGGGCAGCGTGCAACTGCTCGGTCTGAAGAAAGAGCAGGTGGCCATGGCCCAGTACCAGAAGAACATCGCCAATGCCAAGAGCCAGCTATCCCAGGGGGAGCTGCAGTTCGAGACCATGACCAACATGCTGAGCCGGTTGCGGGAGCTGACCCAGACGGCAGCCAACGGTTCCCTCTCCGAGGACGATCGCCGGGCGGTGTCCAGCGAGGCAGCCATCATCAAGGAGGGACTGCTGGATCTCGCCAATGCCCGCAACGAGAACGGTTCAAGCCTGTTCAGCGGCAGCCAGGTGGACAAGACCCCCATCGTCCAGGGTCCGGGTGGCGGCTATCTCTATCAGGGGGATGCCCTGGTGCGGGAGGTGGAGATTGCCCGGGGGGTGACGGTGTCCCTCAACCAGACCGCAGACAGCCTGTTCATCCAGAACGGGGATTTCTTCAAGCAGCTGGACGACATGGTGGCGGCCTTCGATGCCGGCGCACCGGATGCGGCGGATCAGGCCAGAGCCATGCTGGATCGCAGCAAGACCCTGCAGGATGACATCAGCCAGATGGTGAGCACCATAGGGGCGCGCATCAATCTGCTGGACCAGGTGGACGAGGGTCATGCCGAGAAGAGCACCTATAGCAAGGAAGTGAGCAATCAGATAGAGTCCCTCGACTACGCGGGGGCCGTGACCCAGCAGGCGCATGTGCTGATGGCTCTGCAGGTGCAACAGCAGGCCTTCGCCAAGGTGAATGGCCTGAGTCTGTTCAACTACATGCCCTAAATCTGTCTAAGGAGCCAGGATGCAGATTCAACAAACCCGTCCGGGGAGCGTGGCCGAAACGCCGGCCCAACCCAGGTTGCAAGGTCGTTCGACTGCCCAGGCTACTTCTCCCCAGACTCCTCGCAATGAACGCCAGCCCAATGTCATCCGGCTCGATCGCTGGGCCCTGATCGGCACGGCGCAGCAGCGCATCGCCCATGCCCAGGGGGGCGAGCAGGCCCTGAGCCAGGTGTGGGGCGAGCTGAAGCGCCTGGAGCAGCAGCTCGGCCAGCAGAAGGCGGCGAGCGGGGATCTGGTCTCCCGTCTCAAGGTACTGGAAGAGAAGCTGACCCAGCCGCAGGCGCCACTGACGAGCGAGCTCAGGCCACGCCTGCTGGCGTCGGCCACGGACAGCAGGGTGCACTACAGCGCGGAGCGGCTCGATCTGCTGAGCCCAAGGGCGAGTGCCGAGCGTCTTGTCTTCTCCTTCCCTCAGACCAGCAGCGCCGTCGAGGTGCTGCTGCCCGCTGATGCCAGTGAAGCGGAGGCGGCCGCCCGTCTGGATCGCGCGCTGCGCAAGGAGCATATCCAGGCGCGCCTGAACGAGCTGGGCAAGCTGGAGCTGAGCGTGCCGGATCAGCACAGGCGCAAGCTGGATGAACCCGTGCTGCTGAGCGGTGAGGGCATCCGCATTCCCGCCGGCAACCCGGTACCCGTGCAGTTCAAGCCAAAGGCGGGGCAGTTGACCCAGCTCGGCGAGGGGCTCGACAAGGGGGAGATCAAACAGGAGCAGCAACGGTTGAAGCGACTGCTCGGGGAGATAGAGCAGTCGGTGCGCGAGCTCAAGCAGTTTCGCCAGCGGATGGTGAAGCAGCTCGATCGGGTGAAGTCACGCAGCCAGAACCTGCAGCAGGAGGAGCTGGTCCAGTTGCAGGGCAAGCTCAGCCTCCAGCTCAAGGAAGGGGGCTTCATGGGGACCATGTCCGGTCTGCTTGCCCAGGCCAACGTCTCGCGCCAGAACGTGGTGGCGCTGCTCACCTAGGGTGCCAGGTCCCGTTCACGACAGAAAACCGCCATGCAGCTCGCTGGCGGTTTTCTGTTTTCAGGGCTTGAGCAGGGCGTACAGGGAGATGTCCGACGCGAAGCCGGAGTCATTGAGCCCCTGTTCTATGGTCTTGATAAAGCTCGCATTGTGCTGGCGTATGGTGTGGTAGCTGTAGAAGAGGTTGACCACGTCCTGCTCGTCCAGCTCCTTGTCCATGGCCAGCAGGCAGAGGTAGTTGCGCAGCAGAAAGTAGTCGACTACCAGCAGCTGATAGGCCTGGCACTTGTCGCCCTGCTGCAGCGGGAAGTTGTGGTGATAGACGTAGTAGAGCAGGTAGTTGTCCAGGATCTGGGGATGGCTGGCCAGGAAGGGTGCGACCCTGTCGTGCCAGACCTGCTGCAGGCGTGCAAGCTTGTCCTCGTCGTAGGTTCCCTCCAGTACCCCGTTGATCTTGTCGAGGCAGACCTGCATGGTCTGCCGCCCCCGTCTCCCCTGGGAATAGGCCAGCAACTGGTGGGTCATGGTTCTGAGGCCCCACCACTGCAGTCTGGGCAGGGCGGGCAACTGCTCGAACATGGTGTTGAGCTCCCCGCGTTCGGCCAGTACCGCCACCTGATCGAGGAAGGCCTCGTGGGAGAGTTGCGCAGGATCCCGATGGATCAGCATGCCGACCAGCCATAGCCGAATCGCCACGGGGATATCCGTGGCGGCCAGCACGTGAATGCTCAGGCTGTGCAACGTCGCCATGGCGTTGGAGGGGGGCGGAGCGAAGGGCAGGGGCTGGGTGAGCTCGGTGACCTCGGTCTGCATCGCCAGGGGGTCAAGCAACAACTGGCGGCACACCTGGGGGCAGGAGAGCATCAGGGACCTCTTGAGCTGGTTGCCGATGCGGGTCTGGGCTCTGGGGTAGGTCTTGCAGGTGTGACTCAGGGCATCCGGACCCGCCTTGCTGTGGATCTGGCACAGGCGGTTTTCATCGAGGAAGGGGCAGGCGCCCTGTTCGTCGAGCTTTATCTCCCCCCAGCGCTCGTTGCTCTGCTTCACCTTGATGATGTGCAGCTTGCTCAGGGATTTGACCGTGGGGTCGGGGTGGCGTTCATAGCTGCGGAAGGTCTGCTTGTCGATGCTGATGGCCCAGCTGTGGCAGCAGTTGTCCTCGCAGCGATCGCCGATGCACTGGAAATGTTGAACGAAATGCGGTGTGTAGAGCGAAGCAGCCATGTCGCCATCCGGTAGTGAGAGAGGACGTTTTAAAAGCAATAAGCATGCCGGATGGGAGAGGCGGCGAGCACCCGGGATACCGGAATGCCCGGGAGGGGGCCAGAAGAAAAATATGCGGAGGGAAGATTACATTTCTGCGCGAAAGGGGTCGTCTCTATCTGATGTCAACCTAACGGGCTGCTGTGCAGCGTTTAACTCGAGGAATACATCATGGGCTTGTCCATCCATACCAACTTCGCCTCCCTGACCACCCAGAACCAGCTGAACAACACCAACAAGATGCTGGGCACCGCCATGCAGCGCCTGGGTACCGGTCTTCGCATCAACTCCGCCGCCGACGACGCGGCCGGTCTGCAGATGGCTACCCGCCTGCAAGCCCAGTCCAACGGCCAGAAAGTCGGTATGCGCAACGCCCAGGATGCCATCTCCATGATGCAGACCGCCGAAGGCGCCATGGACGAGATGACCAACATCGTTCAACGCATGAAGGATCTGGCGACCCAGGGTGCCAACGGCACTACCAGCGCTGATGACTATACCGCCCTGAACGCCGAGTTCGGCGAACTGACCAAGGAGCTGGGTAATATTGTTAATAACACCAGCTTTGGTGGCCAGAAGTTGTTGAAAGGCGGGTCGTTCGAGGCTGCCGCTGGTGTGACTTTCCAGATTGGTGGCTCTAGCACTGAAACATTGAAGGTTGATGTAGCTACCGCGATGAAGGACCTTACTGGCACTACAGCAACTAGCGGTATTGCGGACGCTGATATTGTCGCGGGTATTGGTGATCAAACCAAAGCCAGTGACGCGATTACCGCCACAAGCAACCTGCTTGATCAAATTGGTGCTGTTCGTTCTTCCTTCGGTGCCAACATCAACCGTTTGGAGCACACCGTCAACAACCTCTCCAACATGAAAGAGAACACCGACATGGCGAACGGTCGCATCATGGATGCCGACTTCGCCCAGGAGAGCACCAACATGACCAAGAACCAGATGCTGATGCAGGCTGGCATGTCCGTGCTGTCCAACTCCAACCAGATGACCGGCATGGTGACTTCCCTGCTGCGTTGATCCTGGTGGCACCCATCCCCCTGGTGGGTGCCTTTTTCCCGTTTCCCCTCCCAGCTCCTCCCGCGCCCTCTTTTTTCATCATATTTTTCACCCGCAGCTCAAGTCTTGCTTCGCACCTGTCGCTTCTCTCCTTCGTACGGTTATCCGCTGCGGTAGCAGCCTTCTTCGAGGAATAGATCATGGGTTTGTCCATTCATACCAACTTCGCTTCTCTGACCACTCAGAACCAGCTGAACAACACCAACAAGATGCTGGGCACCGCCATGCAGCGCCTGGGTACCGGTCTTCGCATCAACTCCGCCGCCGATGATGCCGCCGGTCTGCAGATGGCCACCCGCCTGCAAGCCCAGTCCAACGGCCAGAAGGTCGGCATGCGCAACGCCCAGGACGCCGTCTCCATGATGCAGACCGCCGAAGGTGCCATGGACGAGATGACCAACATCGTTCAGCGCATGAAAGACCTGGCCACCCAGGGCGCCAACGGCACTGCGAGCGCGGAAGACCGTCTGGCCATGGGCACCGAAATGAAGGAACTGACCGCCGAGCTGAAGAACATCAGCGATAACACCCGTTTCGGTGGTGAGGCTCTGATCGGCGCTGGTGGCAAGTTCGAAGCCGGTACTGTGACTTTCCAGATCGGTGGTACTGCCGCCGAGAAGCTGGACGTCAAGGCCGACACCAACGTCAAGGCCGTCAACACCGCTATCACCACGGCGACCACCGACTTGGCCACGGCCGATGTGGCGGCCACCGCCCTGGCCTCTACTGACTTCAATGCGCAGATCACCAAGATGGAAGATGCCCTGGATGCCATCGGTACCGCCCGTTCCCAGTTCGGTGCCAACATTAACCGTCTGGAGCACACCGTCAACAACCTCTCCAACATGAAAGAGAACACCGACATGGCGAACGGCCGCATCATGGATGCCGACTTCGCCCAGGAGAGCACCAACATGACCAAGAACCAGATGTTGATGCAGGCTGGCATGTCCGTGCTGTCCAACTCCAACCAGATGACCGGCATGGTGACTTCCCTGCTGCGTTGATGGTTTGCCGGGCCGCCCCGATAGGGGCGGCTCTTGTTTGACAACCGCTTGCCGGTTGGAAAGGGCCGAGCCGGTCTTTTCCAACGGGCATGCCACCGAATAAGGGGATAAAGATGCAAATAGATCCGGCCAGCACGGCGATGCAACTGGTGGCCGTCGAGCGCCAGAACATGGACAAGCTGCTGAAGAAGCAGCTGGACAGCGTCAAGGCGCAGCAGAGCGCCATCAGCAGCCTCACCACCAAGCTGTCGAGTTTCCAGACCCTGCTCAAGGATCTGAACAAGGCGAGCAGCCTGCAGGCTCAGAAGGCCACCCTGTCCCAGGAAGGACTCATGACGGTGACGAGCAACGGCAAGGCCAGCTCGGGTCAGTACAGCTTCTTCGTGGAGCAGCTTGCCCAGTCCCATCAGGTCGGCTTGCAGCTTGACAGTGACACGGCACCGCTGCCGGCAGACGGCGTCTTCTCCCTGACCGTCAAGGGCAAGACCCTGGACATCGACCTGGCCTCCCTCCCGGCAGGCGCCACCGTCAAGGATCTGGTCTCCCAGATCAACAATGCCAAGGACAACCCGGGTGTGAAGGCGACCCTGGTACGTACCGACGGCAAGGTCAGCATGGTATTGACCAGCAAGGAGAGCGGTGTGGAGAACGCCATCACCCTGGGGTACAGCGGGGATGGCGCCAATGCCCTCGGGGTGGCGATGGCCGGCAAGACGGACATCACCCAGGCGCAGGACGCCAAGCTGCGCATGGGGGGGGACAACCCTCTCACCATCACCTCTGCCAGCAACAAGATAGAGAACGTGGTGGATGGCCTGACGTTCCAGCTGACCAAGGCGCAAAAGGCGGATGACGCTCCGCTGCTGGTCACGGTGGATCAGGACAAGGAGGCGGTTACCGGCTCCCTCAAGAAGTTTGTCGACAGTTACAACGAGCTGGTGGACGAGCTGGCCAAGATGACCTCCAGCGATCCCAAGGCACCGGGAGCCCTCTCCTCCGACAGCGGGGTTCGCAGCCTCAAGAGCGTGATTGCCCGCAGCGTGCGGGAGCTGCCCGATGATCTGACCCTGGGGAGCCTGGGGATCAAGACCGACAAGGCGGGCAAGCTCTCCTTCAACGAGACCGACTTCAACAAGGCGCTGGAGAAGGATCCCGAGCTGCTCGGCAAGGCACTCATGGGCGATGACGGTCTGCTCAAGCGGATGAGTAATGCCCTGGACCCCTATACCAAGCGGGACGGTGCACTCAAGGGGCGCAAGACAGGTCTTGAAGCGAACGAGAAGCGGGTGAATGAGCGGATGGAGGCGCTGGATCGGCGCATGGATTCCGCGTATAAGCGCTACCTCAATCAGTTCACCACCATGAACCAGATGTTGCAGACCATGGGCGGCTTGTGAGACGGATAGCCCGTAACACTTTGAATAAGCGAGTTTTTTATGTTTGAACCCCAAGAAGGCTATGACGCCTACCAGTTCGCCGCCACCCAGGCCAAGGCAGCGAGCGCCGATCCGCACCAGCTGGTGCTGATGTTGATGGATGGCCTGCTGGACGAAATAGCCAGGGCCGAGGGCCACATTCTGGCCAGGCAGTACGAGCGCAAGGGGCAGTCCATCAACAAGTGTCTGCAGATCCTGGGAGGGCTCGACAGTGCCCTCGATATGGACAAGGGCGGGGAGCTGGCCAGCAACCTGCACCGTCTCTACGACTACTGCGGCCAGCGGCTGTTCGAGATCAGTGTGGCCAACGATGTCGCGGGCTTTGCAGAGGTGCGTCGCATCCTGCTGGAGCTGAAAGAGGGTTGGGAAGCGATGGCCCGCCATCCCCGTTGATGCGGAAATCCACCTTCCTCATGGGGCAAAGGTTGGAGCTAACGTATTGAAATATGATGTATATATATTTGGCCTGCTCCTTGCTTGCCCGCAAGGTCGTCCTATTTTGAGGCCATCATCATGTCCATGACAGGAGCCGTGCCCCCCGGTGCGGAACGCGAGACCCGTCAGCGCCAGCTCCTGGGGCTCGGGCGTCTTATCTTGCAGCAGGCCCGCGCCGGACAGTGGGATGCGGTGCGGCTGGCGGATCAGCGTCTGGCCCAGCTGGTGGCGCATCTGAACAGCCAGCCTGCATTGTGGCAATCCCTGATGCCGGCCCGGGATCAGGTGCGTCACTGGCATCGGGAAGCCTTCGCGCTCTGTGAGCAGGAAACGGCGCTGCGCAAGCAGGAGTGGGACAGCCTCTCCCGCAAGCGGGAAGGATTGCAGGCCTACGACGAGGCGCAGACATGGGCATGATCCCTCTCCCCGTGGCAGAGACACTGCCCGCTTCCCCATCCGGTGGTTTTACCCGCCTCTCCCGCCAGCCTGACGGGCAGGGGGAAGAGTACCAGCCTCTGGATCTTCCGCAGGAGGCGATGCTTCCTCCGTCCACCGCCCCTTCCGCCCCCGTCGACGAGACGGAGCAGGAGGAGAGCGTCGAAGTGGCTGCGGATGTCGCCGAGCAACTCGCCGCCTTCAACCAGATGCCACCACCTTTTGTCCGACAGGAGGAGGGACGCCTTCCTCCAGTCCGTTTGTCATCGAGTGCCGGCCTTGCCCCCGTCGGTGAGATGCAACCCGCCTCCTCGCCTGTGCTGCGCGCCCTCAGCGGGTTCGAGCGAATGGAAGGGGAACGGATGCCGGTGCCGCCGGTTTCCGTTGGCAAGGAGAGCCTCCCTCAACCCGCCGGGGAGCTGGCCATGCGAATGCTCCAGCCGACCCCCCAGGGCGAGCGGCCGACGACCCGGAGTGCGGCAGTGGTGGTGCCTCTTCCCGGGGAGCCCGCCCCGGAGCGGGAGGCCAGCGTCACCGAATTCAAGGTAATGGGGGGGTTGCCGCCCGCGCTCTCTGCCGCCAGGCCTGCGGAATACCAGTGGGCGCCGGCGCGTCTTGCCGCAAGCGAGGCCCAGTGGGGCCAGCAACTGGTCGATGTGCTCAAAGACAGGGTCGAGCTGCAGGTGAACCATAGCATCAAGCAGGCCCATATCCGCCTCGATCCCCCCGAGCTGGGTCGCGTCGAACTGACCGTGAGGATGGAAGGGGATCGGCTCAACGTGCAGCTCAACGTGACCAACCCGGCGGTGCGTGAAGCCCTGATCCAGTCGATGGAGCGGCTTCGCATGAGTTTGGCTCCCCATCATGCCGGTGGTGTCGAGGTGAACGTGGGCCAGGGGGGAGAGCAGGAGCGGGGGGATCGCTGGCAGCAGGAGAAGATCCTGGCAGGTCGACGACAGTGGCAGGAAGAACAGGACGCATCGGGTAGTGCTGGCCAGGATTGGCTCAACACCCTGGTGTGACATTTCAAGATCTGGCAATAGCGAGAGTGATTTCAAATTATGCGGCGTGTCATGAAGTGGTTGATGGTGATAATGATGGCGCTGTGCCTGCTGGCGGGGCTGGCCTATGGCGCTTATCTCAAGCGGGATATGGTTGCCGTCTGGCTGGGCCTGGCAGAGGCCAAGCCCGAGCTGAGCAAGACGCCGCTGTTCAAACCGATGGAGCGTTTCGTCATCAGCCTGGAGGGGGACAGAGAGCCCCACTATCTGGTGCTGGAGCTGGCGCTGGTCACCCACCATCCCCAGCAACTGGAAACGCTCAACGAGCTGACCCCCCTGATCCGCAATGCCATGGTGCAATATTTCAGCCATCGCTCCCATGAGGCGGTGAAGCAGGAGCTGCAGAACATCTCGGCCCTTCAGACCTCTCTGCTCGGCAAACTGGTGGGAACCCTGGAGGGGTATGGCTACAAGCCCTATCTGGATGAAGTGCTGGTCACCAAGGTCCTGGTGCAGTAGCGAACATGATGGACGCTGGTTGGGATACTCCCTGCGAACTGACCGCCTCCGCTCCCCGCACCGGTGAGCAGGTGATCCTGAGCCGTTATCTGCCTCTGGTGAAGCGGGCAGCCACTCACCTGCGCAGTCAGGTGAGCGCCAGCTTCGATCAGGAGGACATGGAGCAGGTCGGCATGATGGGGCTGCTGGAAGCCTGGCGTCGCTATGGGGGTGAACCGGATGCCCAGTTCGAGAGCTATGCCTTCAAGCGGGTGCGGGGAGCCATGCTGGACGAGCTGCGGCGCCTCGACTGGCGCCCCCGTCAGCTGCGCCAGCAGGTGCACGGTCACAACCAGGTACAGCGGGAGCTGTTCAACCGTCTGGGGCGCAACCCGACCGAGCAGGAGCTGGCACAGGCGCTTTCCTGCACCGTTGAGGAGGTGCGCCAGCTCGCCTATGCGAGCCAGGCCGAGGCGTTGCAGAGTCTGGAGGAGTGGCTGGAGAACGGAGGCAGGGCGCCCGCATCCGAGTCTGACGATCAGGATCTGGCCATGACCCTTGGCAAGGTGCTCGGCACCCTGGACAAGCGTGAACAGCTGCTGCTTTCCCTCTATTACCAGCAGGAATTGAACATGAAGGAGATTGCACTGGTGCTCGGGTTGACCGAGTCGCGGGTGTGCCAGCTCCACAAGCAGTGCGTCCTTCAGCTCAAGCAGCGATTGGTCGACTCCATATAGTTATGCCTCTCCCCGCGGGGGGAGTCTTGTTGATTTCTGCGGGAGCATCCATGCAAAAACAGATTGGTCTTGGTGTCATTTTCGTGTGTGTGATCGGCGGCTTCATGATGGCCGGGGGGCGCCCCATCGCCCTGTGGCAGCCTGCCGAACTCATCATCATCATAGGGGCGGCGGTCGGTTCCATGTTCCTTGGCAATTCCAAGGAGGTGATGCATGAAATGTGGCGCCAGATGAAGCTTTGCTTCAAGTCCAACAAGGACGAGAAGGAGATCTATCGCGAACTGCTGACCCTGATGCACCAACTGCTGGAAGAGACCCGCAACAAGGGGATGAAGGCGCTGGACGAGCACGTGGAGAATCCGCAGCAGAGCTCCGTCTTCCTCATGTATCCCCAGGTATCGGAAGATCCGCAACTGCTGGGCTTCATCATTGACAACCTGCGTCTGCTGGGCATGGGCAAGATCACGCCTCATGAGCTCGACACCATACTGGAGCAGGAGATCATGGCCATCGAGGAGGACATGCTCAAGCCCGCCCATGCGCTGCACAAGACCGGGGAGGCCTGCCCCGGCTTCGGGATCCTGGCGGCGGTGATGGGGATCATCATCACCATGCAGCAGCTCGACGGCCCCTTGAGCAATATCGGCGTGCACGTGGCAGCCGCCCTGGTGGGCACCTTCATCGGTATCTTCCTCTGTTATTGCCTGCTGGAGCCCATCAGCAATGCGATGGAAGAGATGGTCAAGCGCCGTATCGGCATGCTGATGTGCATCAAGTCGATCCTGATCGCCCAGCTGAGGGGCAAGACGCCGCTGCTCTCCGTCGATTCCGGCCGCAAGATGCTGGAGCCTGACGTGAAACCCAGCTTCCTCGAACTGGAAGACTGGGTGACCAACAGGGCCATGTGATGCGCAACCACGAGCAGATCGTCATCAAGCGCCAGCAGCGGCGCAGCAGCGCTCCCAAGGGGGGCGGTGCATGGAAGGTGGCCTTCGCCGACTTCACCCTGGCCATGATGGCCTTCTTCATGGTGCTCTGGATCCTGGCCGTCTCCAGCCAGGAGGAGCGTGATTTGGTGGCCAGCCGTCTACGCGACTACAGCATCATGGACAGCGAGGCCAACCCCTTCGATATCCGCAACAGTCCCTATCCGGTGGATCTTGGCGGCAACCCCTCGGTACTGGAGGAGTTGAGTCCCCAGTTCGTGGAGGAGGGGCAGCGTATGCCCAGACACATGGAGCGTGACCGCAGCATCTTTACCGATGGCGCCAAGGGAGGCTATGAGAGCCTGCTGGCGGGCAAGATTGAGGGAGAGAAGCAGATGGCGCAGTTGGCCGGTTTCATCGGGTCCATGGCGGATCAGATGCAGGCCAGAAACAACCTGGAGCTGCAACTGGTGCCCCAGGGTCTGCGGATCCTGATCCGCGACGATGACGAGCGCGAGATGTACAGCCGTGGCAGCGCCCGCATCAGCCCCTATTTCCGCCATCTGCTGATGGCACTGGCTCCTGTCTTTCAGCGAGTGGAGAACCGGGTCATGATCTCGGGCCACACCGACAGCACCCCCTTTGCCGGTGACAACTACAGCAACTGGGAGCTCTCCTCCGATCGCGCCATGATGGCGAGGCGTGTCCTGCTTGCTGGCGGCATGCCCCCCGAGCGGGTGGGTCAGGTGGTCGCCATGTCGGATACCATGCTGGACAACACCGCCGATCCCAAAGGCAGCCAGAACCGCCGCATCGAGTTGCTGGTGATGACGACCCAGGCGGAAAAGAGCCTGGAGCAGCTGTTCAGTGCCCAAACCCAAGCCGCCACCCGGACAGCCAAGGATGCCGTTGCCCATGGAAACCCCTGACGCCGATCTGCCCCCCGTGACACCGTTCAAGGATCCCAGGCGCAAACTGCCGCGCTGGTATCTCCATGACGGGACCACGCCCCTGGAATCCCAGAGTTGCGGCATCGCGGCCCGGCTCATGGTCTCCGGCCTGCTGTTCGACAAGCGCATCGGACGGGCGGTGATCAAGGATATCGGACCGGGTGGGGTCGGTTTCCTCGCCCCCGCCCGTTTTACCTTGCCCGATAACGTCAGCCTGTCGTTGTCACCGCGGATCGTGCTGGCGTGTCATATCACCCATCGCAGGGCCATAGGACAGTACCTCAGCTTCTACGGCGCGCGATGGGTCGATCCTGACTCGGTGGATCTCGCGCCTGTTCTGAGCCACTGGCGCCACTGTTTCATGGCGCCAGCAGAGGGCGAGCCTGCTCCAATCCCAGTGGATCCGGCAACCGCTCAAGAGTGAGGCCTCCCCGCCCCATGTCCAGTCCCCGTGCAGGCAGCAACAGCAGGGGATCGTGCAGGCTTTCCAGGGACACGGCCCGCACCAGCTGCGGGCGTGTCTCTTGATGGCGCGGGGCAGGAGGGGCCTTGCCTCCGCCATAAACGATGGGGCAGTCACTCACCTCCCGGGGATCGGGCAATCGCCAGGCGGGATTCCACCGGCTTGCCTCGTTCATGGCAACCCCCCGTTCCATGGCCCACTCCAGCAATGAGCAGCCCCCCGGCTGCCGCCATACCCGGATATTTTCTCCCGCCTGCCAGGGCGGCAGGACAAACCCGTGCTGCGCCGCTCTGTCCAGCAATTGGGAGAGCGCGAGGAAGCGCGCCACATAGAGGCGCGTTTCGGTAGGCAATTGCAACTCCCACACATTGCGTGTCCCGCCGTTGAGCACCGCCTTCAGTACTCTTCCCTCTCCCGCGTTGTAGGCAGCCAGTGCCAGCAACCAGTCCTGCCCGAAGAATTGATGCAGCCAGCCGAGGTAGGAGAGCGCCGCCTCCGTCGCCAATGGCAGGGAGTAGCGGCCATCGAAGCCGTTTGTCATGGGGACGGAGAAGCGGGCTGCGGTATCCGGCATCAGCTGCCAGGGCCCGGCGGCGCCCGCCGAGGAGATCACGTCAAGCCGGTAGCTGCTCTCGATCAGGGGCAGCAGAGCCAGCATGGGTGGGAGTTTTCGCGTCTGAACCTGCTCCGTGACCCAGCGGATCATGGGCTGGGACTCGGCGAGCCTCGTCTGCAGGTGGCTGCGCTGGCGCAGCAGAAAGCGGGTCTGCTCGTTGACCAGCTCGGCACCCGGGCCGACAACGGGGGTAGGAAAACCCGCCTGCCAGTGATAATGATCATAGGAGTAACAAACGGCACTGCTCAGTAGCGAGAGCCCGGGGAGAAGGCGCAGGGATATTTTGGCAACAGCGGACAGAGCCTGGCGGGAAAATGATAAAAACACGATGTATCTCAACAGTTTTTGACAATATCTGTCGACTGTTCATGTGGTATCCAGGACGTGATAAGCATGATAACACGAGTAAAAAAGACCCCAAAGGCGGGCAGGGCGATTCAGAAATTTCTGCTTTATCTGATCCTCGTTAATTTTGGTTTGATGTGGCTCTATATCATGTATGCCGACGAGCTGACATTGGGCGCCAATCTACTGCTGACTTTTCTTCTCATCGTCTATAACCTGCTGCTCTGCCAGCTGGTGGTGCTGCGAGCCCGTCGGGTAGGGGATGGCTATATCATCTATCCCGTGGTGGGCGTCAGCATTATCCTGTGCGCCGTCGTGCTGTTCCGTTTCATCATTTCCCCGTGAAATCGATTAATTACGAGGCGCACTTCGCCGGGATGATTTAATTCCCCCATGAATAACTTGTGGAAAATCAATTCATTTAATCGGTAGTCCCATCACGCTGCGTCAATATGTTCCCCATGCCCGAGATCCTTGCTTGAAAAGCCCCCTGCTCGTCCTTAAACTTCATGGTGGAGAAAAGTGGATCAAAGTGGTTTTATTGGGCATCTAGCCCCCATAACTCACCTTCGGGGACTGCAATTTGTTGCGTGGCGCTCACGCCATCAGCCTGGACAGCAAGGGGCGGTTGGCGATTCCGACCAAATTTCGTGATTGGCTGCGCGACGAATGCGACGGCCAGCTGGTCTGCACCATCGACATCGCCCATCCCTGTCTGCTGCTTTATCCCCTGAATGAATGGGAAGAGGTGGAGCGCAAGCTGAAGACCCTTTCCAGCACCAACCCGGCGGAGCGCCGCCTGCAGCGTCTGCTGCTCGGCCACGCGGCCGAATGCGAACTGGATGGCAACGGCCGTCTGCTGCTCAGCCAGCCGCTGCGCAGCCATGCCGGGCTGGACAAGAAAGTCATGCTGGTGGGCCAGCTCAACAAATTCGAGCTGTGGGATGAAGCCCGCTGGCAACAACAGATCAACGACGACATCCTGGGCCTGCCCGAGGACGACTGGGCAAGTTCACCACGACTACAGGATTTTTCTTTATAAATGACCCAAGCCGCTGAACACATCACAGTGCTGTTGCACGAAGCCGTCGAAGGGCTGGCCATCAAGCCGGACGGTATCTACGTCGACGGTACCTTTGGCCGGGGTGGTCACTCTCGTCTCATTCTCCAGCATCTGGGCCCGAACGGCCGTCTGATCGCCATCGACCGGGATCCCCAGGCCATTGCCGAGGCGGCCAAGATCCAGGATCCCCGTTTCGAGATCGTGCACGGTCCCTTCTCCGGCATCACCCGTTATCTGACCGAGCGCGGCCTGCTGGGCAAGGTCGATGGCTTCCTGCTGGATCTCGGTGTCTCCTCCCCCCAGCTTGACGATGCCGAACGTGGCTTCAGCTTCATGAAGGACGGCCCGCTCGACATGAGGATGGATCCCACCTCCGGTCAGAGCGCCGCCGAGTGGCTGGCCCGTGCCGATGTGGACGACATCGCCTGGGTGCTGAAAACCTTCGGTGAGGAGCGCTTCGCCAAGAAGATTGCTCGCGCCATCGTACACGATCGGGTGACCGAGCCCTATGTGCGCACCCGCCAACTGGCGGAGATGATTGCCCGGGTCAACCCGAGCAAGGAGAAGGGCAAGCACGCGGCGACCCGCAGCTTCCAGGCCATCCGCATCTATATCAACAGCGAGCTGGACGAGATCGAAACCGCCCTCAACGGCGCGCTGGACGTGCTGGCTCCTCACGGCCGTCTCTCCGTCATCAGCTTCCACTCTCTGGAAGATCGGCTGGTGAAACATTTCATTCGCAAGCACGAGAAAGGTCCTGAAGTACCCCACGGCATCCCCCTGACTGAAGCCCAGCTTGCCGGTGGTCGCAAGCTGAAGTCGATCGGCAAGGCGCTCAAGCCTTCCGACCACGAGGTCAATGAAAACACCCGGTCCCGCAGTTCGGTGCTGCGGGTCGCAGAGCGTCTTGCGGAGTAAACGATGAGCGATGTGCGCGTTCACCTCGCCAGGGAGATCGTTGCGGATCTCTGGCGCCACAAGTTGCAGGTCCTGTTGACCGTCGCCGTGCTGGTCACCGCCTTTGCGGTGATCCTGGTGACCAACATGACCCGGGGTCTGACGGCCAAGCAGAACGATCTGATGGCGGAGGAGGACAGGCTCAACATCGAGTGGCGCCACCTCTTGCTGGAACAGGGCACACTGGCTGAGCACTCCCGGGTGGCGAGTCTGGCCATGGACAAGTTGCAGATGGCTCGTCCCCTGGTGACCACTGAAAAGGTAATTACACAACCATGACACGCAAGGCCGCCACCAAGGCTCCGGCAAAGGACAAAGCCAAGGCGAAAGCACCCTCACTCTACCCGTGGCGCTTTCGTACCCTGGTTTTCTTCATCGGCATCGCGTTTGCGGGGCTGATCCTGCGGCTGGCCTGGATCCAGGTGATCGATCCTGACAGACTGCGCCAGGAGGGGGACATGCGCTCCCTGCGCACCACCTCCACCCAGGCGGTGCGCGGCATGATCACGGACCGCAATGGCGAACAGTTGGCGGTATCCGTACCGGTCGAAGCGGTCTGGGCTGATCCCAAGACGGTGCATGAGTCCGGTGCCATCCACAACGAGCGTGCCTGGCTGGCACTCTCCGCCGTGCTCAAGCTCGACATCAACACCCTCAAGCATCGCATCGCCAACCCGAGCAAGCGCTTCGTCTATCTGCAGCGGCAGGTGACGCCTGCGGTGGCCGAGTACATCAAGGGGTTGAAGCTGGGGGGCATCTATCTGCGCCCCGAGGCGCGCCGTTTCTACCCGACCGGCGAGATAAGCTCCCACCTGGTGGGGGTGACCAACATCGATGGCAGCGGCATCGAGGGGATTGAGCGCAGCTACAACGAGTGGCTGACCGCAACCCCTGGCGAGATGCGAGTGCGCAAGGACAGGCAGGGCCGCGTCATCGAGCGCCTGGGCCTGGTGAAAGAGGGCAAGCACGCCAACGATCTGCAACTGAGCATCGATCAGCGGGTGCAGGCGCTGGCCTATCGCGCCCTCAAACGGGCTACCGACGAGAACAAGGCCACCTCCGGCTCCATGGTGATGTTGGATGTGAAGACCGGCGAGGTGCTCGCCATGGTCAACACCCCCTCCTACAACCCGAACAACCGCGGCCAATACCAGAGTTTCCGGGTGCGAAACCGGGTGGTGACCGATACCTATGAGCCGGGTTCCACGGTCAAGCCATTGATTTTGCTTAGTGCCTTGCAAGCCGGTGTCACCAGCTGGAAGGACTTCATCCCGGGCGGCCCCCTCTTCATCGGGGCCAAGCAGATCCGTGACGTGAGTATCCACAAGGCGACCAACCTGTACGACATCCTGCGTTACTCCTCCAACATCGGCATGTCGCGCATCGCGCTGCGGATGCCGGCCCAGGAGATGATCAACACCCTGAGCATGGTGGGCTTCGGCATGGACACCGGCAGCGGCCTGATGGGGGAGAGCAGCGGCATGCTGCCCCAGCGTCGCCGCTGGTCCGACATCGAGCGAGCCACCCTGTCGTTCGGTTATGGTCTGCGAGTGACCCCGCTGCAGCTGGCCTCCGCCTACGCCACCCTGGCCAACAAGGGCAAGCGGGTACCGCTCTCCATCATCAAGGTGACCAAGCCGCCCAAGGGTGAGCAGGTCATCGATCACAACAACGCCGCTGCCATGTTGCAGGCGCTGGAGTACGTGGTCAGCAATGCCATTCCCAAGGCCCAGATCCCCGGTTATCGGGTCGGTGGCAAGAGTGGTACCGCCAAGGTGGCCGTGGCTGGGGGCTATGGCAAGGACTACATGGCCTGGTTTGCCGGTTTCGCGCCGGCCAGCAATCCCCGTTTCGTCATGGTGGTGGTGATCAACGAGCCTAAGGGGGATGCCTACTACGGCGGTGCCGTGGCGACCCCGCCCTTTGCGGAGGCCATGGGAGGCGTGTTGCAGCTCTTCAACATCCGTCCCGATGCGATCCCGCCCGAGGTACCCGCCAAGCTTGCCCGCACGGAGGCCAACAATGGCGCACCGCGTACTTGACGGGCATCCGGCTTTTTCCATCGGCCCCGCTGCTGTCGGGGCGTTTTCCATGGCGTGTACGAGCGCCCGCATTCCCGCATTTTCGGAGGCTTCCCATGCCGCCCCGCACACTTGATCAACTGATGAGCCGCTTCGGCATCGATGCCCCGGCGCTTTCCCTCACCGATCTCCAGCTCGACAGCCGGCGGGTCGGTCCCGGCTCGCTCTTCGTGGCGATTCGTGGCCATCAGGTGGATGGCAGGCGCTTCATCGAACAGGCGGTGGCTCAGGGAGCGACCGCCGTGCTGTTTGAGGAGGACGGAGAATTCGTCCCTCCGGCGACCCAGATCCCCTGCATCGGCATGAGGGATCTTCCCGCTCGTCTCTCCGAGCTGGCCGGTCATTTCTACGGTCACCCTGCGCAAAAGCTGCAACTGGTGGGCATCACGGGCACCAACGGCAAAAGCACCACGGCCCTGCTGGTGGCCAACTGGCGCACCCTGCTGGGGGGCAAGGCCGGGGTCATGGGCACCATAGGCAACGGTCTGTTCGGCGAGCTCATCGAAGCAGAGAACACCACGGGCAGCGCGGTCCAGGTGCAGGCCAATCTGGCCGCCTTGCAGCAGCAGGGGGCCGATCTGGTGGCGATGGAGGTCTCCAGCCACGGTCTGGTGCAGCATCGCGTGGCGGCCCTGCCGTTTGCCGCGGCAGTCTTCACCAACCTGAGCCGGGATCATCTGGACTATCACGGCACCATGGAGGCCTATGCCGCCGCCAAGGAGGAGCTGCTGAAGCTGGTGGATGAGCCTTGCGCCGTCATCAACGCCGATGATCATCTGGGACGGCAATGGCTGGCGACCTATCCCGGTGCGGTGGCCTTCGGGGTTCATGGTCCGATTGAAAACCATGCTGGACGACAACTGACGGCGCAGGATCCCTATTTCCACCAACAAGGTTTTGATACGCGCATTAACTCCAGCTGGGGGAATGGTGTATTATCCGCCCCCTTGCTCGGCCGCTTCAACGTCAGCAACGTGCTGGGCGCCATGGGCGCCATGCTGGTGCTCGGCTACGACTTCGATGACCTGCTGGCGACGGCCCCCAGACTGCAACCGGTGACCGGTCGCATGGAGTGCTTCGGCGGTGGCGATGCGCCGCTCGCCGTGGTCGATTACGCCCACACCCCGGATGCGCTGGAGAAGGCATTGCAGGCCCTGCGGGTGCACTGTCACGGCCGGCTCTGGTGCTTGGTGGGATGCGGCGGCGACAGGGATCGCGGCAAGCGTCCCATGATGGCTGCCATGGCGGAGCAGCATGCGGACTGCGTGATCCTGACCGACGACAATCCCCGTACCGAGGAGCCGGCCCGGATCATGGCCGACATGGTGGCGGGTCTTCGCGATCCCGGCGCCGTGCAGATCGAACACGACAGGACCAAGGCAATCCAGTTGGCACTGAGCCAAGCGAGCAAAGAGGACATCATCCTGGTGGCCGGCAAAGGCCACGAGGATTATCAGATCATTGGAACCGACAAGCGGCACTACAGCGATCGGGAAACCGTCGCAGCCGCCTTGCACACATTAATGGAGTCATTCAAATGATGACCCTCAGGCTTGCCGACCTGGCGCAGGTGCTCGATGCCCGTCTGATCGGGGGCGACCATGAGATCACGGCGGTCAGCACCGACACCCGTACCCTGGGCGCGGGGGCGCTGTTCGTAGCCCTGCGCGGCGAGCGTTTCGACGCCCACGATTTCTGCGACCAGGCGGTTGCCGCCGGCGCCAGTGCCCTGCTGGTAGAGCGCGAATTGCCGCTGGCCATTCCACAACTGGTGGTGGCCGACACCCTCAAGGGGCTTGGGCGTCTGGGCAGGCTGGTGCGCGAGCGCATCAATCCGAAAGTGCTCGCCATCACAGGCAGCTGTGGCAAAACCACGGTGAAGGAGATGGCGACGGCCATCCTGCGCTGTGAAGGGGAGGTGCTGGCCACCGCCGGCAACTTCAACAACGAGGTGGGGGTGCCGCTGACCCTGCTGCGCCTCGAGCCGCAACACCAGTTCGCGGTGATGGAGCTGGGAGCCAACCACCCGGGCGAGATCGCCTGGACCACGTCGCTCGCCAGACCCGACGCCGCCATCATCAACAACGTCGCTGCCGCGCACCTGGAAGGCTTTGGCTCCCTGGAAGGGGTGTTCCATGCCAAGAGCGAAATCTTCGAAGGGTTAGGCGAGGGCGGCACTGCCATCGTCAATGCCGACAACGAGTTCTGGCCGAAGTGGCGTGAAAAGGGCATCCAGTGCGCCTTCTCCCTCCAGGATCAGCGTCAGCCGTTCCACGCCCGCGACATCGTGCTCAACGAGCAGGGTTGTGCCGGGTTCGTGATGGTGACGCCCCAGGGAGAGGTGAACCTGACTCTGGCCATTCCGGGTCGCCACAACGTGGCCAACGCCCTGGCTGCTGCCGCCGGGACCCTGGCCCTGGGCGCATCGCTTGCGTCCGTCAAGGCGGGGCTGGAGCAGATGGCGCCGGTCAAGGGCCGTTTCTGCGTGCAACGCTGGGGTGGCCTCACCCTGGTGGATGACACCTACAACGCCAGCGTGGAGTCCGTGCTGGCGGGTATCGATGCCCTGAACGCCATGAACGGCTACAAGGTGCTGGTATTCGGTGACATGAAAGAGTTGGGTGAGGAGTCCGCCGCGCAGCATGCCCGGGTCGGATACCACGCCCGTGAGCAGGGCCTCGATGCCGTGCTGACCGTAGGGGAACAGAGTCGCCACACCGCAGATGCCGCGGCTGGCCGACATTTCGATAACAAGGCGTCGTTGTTTGAAGTGCTTGCGCAAATGATAAAGACACATCAGGAAATTTCGATTCTGGTCAAGGGCGCCCGTGGCTCCCGCATGGAAGATATCGTCGAGATGGTCAAGGGCCATCAGGAGTCAGCCACATGCTAGTCTGGCTGGCGGAACTGCTCACCCCGCACTTCACCTTCTTCAACGTCTTCTCCTACCTGACGTTTCGCGCCATCCTGTCGATCATCACAGGTCTGGTGGTGGCGCTCTGGATGGGGCCGCGTCTCATCCGTCGCCTGCAGATCATGAAGTTCGGCCAGGTGATCCGCAACGACGGTCCCGAGTCCCACCTCAGCAAGAAGGGCACCCCGACCATGGGCGGCCTGATGATCATTGCTGCGATTTTCACGTCTGTGCTGCTCTGGTGCCGCCTCGACAACCCCTATGTCTGGCTAGTGCTGTTCGTGCTGGGGGCCTATGGCGCCATCGGTTTTGCCGATGACTATCTCAAGGTGGTGCGCAAGAACACCGACGGCCTCATCGCCCGCTGGAAGTACTTCTGGCAGTCCGCGGTCGCGCTGGGTGTAGCGGTCTTCCTCTACGCCACGGCCACCCACGATGGTCAGACCCAGCTGGTGGTCCCCTTCCTCAAGGATGTGATGCCCCAGCTCGGCCTGATGTTCATCCTGCTGACCTACTTCGTCATCGTCGGTACCTCCAACGCGGTCAACCTGACCGATGGCCTGGATGGCCTCGCCATCATGCCCACCGTGATGGTGGCGGGGGGCTTCGCCCTGATCGCCTGGGCGACCGGCAACGTCAACTTCGCGAACTACCTGCACATTCCCTACGTGCCCTACACCTCCGAGCTGGTGATCGTCTGTACCGCCATCGTGGGCGCGGGCCTGGGTTTCCTCTGGTTCAATACCTACCCGGCCCAGGTCTTCATGGGGGACGTGGGTTCCCTGGCCCTGGGCGGCGCGCTCGGTACCATCGCCGTGCTGGTGCGCCAGGAGTTCCTGCTGGTAATCATGGGGGGCGTCTTCGTGATGGAGACCGTCTCGGTGATCCTGCAGGTCGGATCCTACAAACTGCGCGGCGTGCGGATCTTCCGCATGGCCCCCATCCATCACCACTATGAGAAGAAGGGCTGGCCGGAGCCGCGCGTCATCGTGCGCTTCTGGATCATCACCCTCATGCTGGTGCTGCTTGGCCTCGCCACCCTGAAGGTGAGGTAAGCCATGGTCATCATCATCGGACTCGGCAAAACCGGACTCTCCTGCGTCGATTACTTCCTCGACCGCGGCGTCACGCCGCTGGTGATGGACACCCGTGCCAATCCGCCGGGCAAGGACGAGCTTCCCCCCGAGGTGGAGCTCATCCACGGGTTGGACGCTGAGCGGCTCAAGCAGGCGCACATGATAGTGGCGAGCCCGGGCATCGCCCTGGCGACTCCGGAGTTGAAGGCCGCCGCCGAGTTCGGGGTGCGCATCGTCGGTGACATCGAACTGTTCGTGCGTGAAACCCAGACGCCCGTCATCGCCATCACCGGCTCCAACGGCAAGAGCACGGTCACCACGCTAGTGGGTGAGATGATCGCCGAGGCGGGACTCAAGGTCGGTGTGGGGGGCAATATCGGCACCCCGGCGCTGTCACTCCTCAAGCAGCCCATGGATCTCTGCGTGCTGGAGCTCTCCAGCTTCCAGCTCGAGACCACCTACAGCCTGCGGGCCGCCGCCTCCGTGGTCTTGAACCTCAGTGAAGATCATATGGATCGCTATGCCGGCATGGCGGATTACCGCGCCGCCAAGATGGAGATCCATCAGCACTCCCAGCACATCCTGATCAATCGCGACGATCCCCAGACCCTGCCCGATGTGGGTCAGGTTTGGCAGAGTTTCGGCCTCGACTGCAACGGCTACGGTCGCTGCGAGCTGGAGGGCCGTCACTGGCTGACTTTGCACGGCGAGCCGCTCCTGGCGGTGGACGAGATGAAGATAGTGGGTGCCCACAACCAGGCCAATGCTCTGGCGGCCATGGCCCTGTGCGATGCGGTGGGCATTCCCCGCGAGGCACAACTTGCCGTGCTGCGCCGCTTTGAAGGCCTGCCTCACCGTGCCCGCTTCGTGCGGGAGGTAAATGGGGTGCGCTGGATCAACGACTCCAAGGCCACCAACGTGGGGGCGACCCTGGCCGCCGTGGCCGGGGTGCGTGAAGCGGTCAAAGGCCGCCTGCTGCTGCTGGCCGGTGGCCAGGGCAAGGGGCAGGACTTCGGCCCGGTGCAGGCGCTGCTCGGCAGCCAGATCGATCACATGTACTGCTTTGGTCAGGATGCCGAGGTGCTGCTGGCCCTGGGCGAACAGACCGAGCGGGTTGCCGATCTTGACGCTGCTGTCGCCAAGGCGGCGACCGATGCCAGGCCCGGTGACTGGGTGCTGCTGGCACCGGCCTGCGCGAGCCTGGACCAGTTCAAATCCTTCGAAGCGCGCGGCGATCGCTTCACCGAACTGGTGCTGGCACTATGAACGCCCTTCGCGCCGTCGCAGGATTCTTGCAGCGCTGGTTGCTACCGGCGCGCCCCGCCGGTCTCTACGATCGGCAGCTGGTGGTACTGGCCCTCGCCCTGATGGGCGTCGGGCTGGTGATAGTGGCGTCCGCTTCCATTCCTGAGGGGATCGCCATCAACAACGATCCCTTCATGTTCGTGAAGCGCCACGGCATGTTCCTGGTGATGGCGCTGGGTATCTCCTGGTTCGTGTTGCAGGTGCCCATGGCACGCTGGCAGCACTACAACGGCCCCATGTTGTTGCTGGCCATCGTGCTGCTGGTGATGGTGCTGCTGGTGGGGCGCAGCGTCAACGGCTCGGTACGCTGGCTGCCGCTGGGCCCCTTCAACCTGCAGCCGGCCGAGTTCGGCAAGCTGGCGCTGTTCGTCTATCTGGCGGGTTATCTGGTGCGCCGTCAAAGCGAGGTGCGCGAGCGCTTCATCGGTTTCATGAAACCCATGGCGGTGCTGTTCGTGGTGGCCATCCTGCTGCTGGCCCAGCCGGATCTCGGGTCAGTGGTGGTGATGTTCGTCACCTCCCTCGGGATGCTGTTCCTGGCCGGAGCCCGGCTGGTGCAGTTCATCGGTCTCATCCTGGTGGGGGTGAGCGCCGTAGTGACCCTGATCATCGCGGAGCCCTACCGGATGCGGCGGGTGACCTCCTTCCTCGACCCCTGGGCCGATCCCTTTGGCAGCGGCTATCAGCTGACCCAGTCCCTGATGGCCTTTGGTCGGGGGAGCTGGTTTGGCGAGGGGCTCGGCAACTCCATCCAGAAGATGGAGTACCTGCCGGAAGCCCACACCGACTTCGTGTTTGCCATTCTGGGCGAAGAGCTGGGCTACGTGGGGGTGCTTGGCGCACTCTTCCTGATTTTTGCGCTGGCGGTGAAGGCGCTCAAGCTGGGTCACCAGGCGCTGGTGGCCGAGCGGCTCTATGAAGGTTATCTGGCCATCGGCATCGGCATCTGGTTCAGCTTCCAGACTTTCGTCAACGTCGGTGCCGCCAGCGGCATGATGCCTACCAAGGGGCTGACCCTGCCGCTGGTCAGTTATGGCGGCTCCAGTCTCATCATCATGATGGTGGCGGTGAGCATGTTGATTCGTATCGATTTCGAGTTGCGCCAGGCAAGTGCCCAGGCGCGCGTGCGGGAGGTTGCGTGAGCAAGACGTTACTGGTGATGGCGGGTGGTACCGGGGGGCATGTGTTCCCCGGCCTGGCCGTCGCCGATCGCCTCAAGGCCCAGGGCTGGACCATCCACTGGCTCGGTACTGCCGACCGGATGGAGGCGGAGCTGGTGCCTGCCCATGGTTATCCCATCTCCTTCATCGACATCCAGGGGGTGCGTGGCAACGGCATCAAGCGTCTGCTCGCGGCGCCCTACCGTGTCATCAAATCCGTGCTGCAGGCCCGCCAGGTGCTCAAGACCATCCAGCCCGATGTGGTGCTGGGCATGGGGGGCTTCGCCTCCGGCCCGGGTGGCGTGGCCGCCTGGCTGTCCGGCATTCCGCTGCTGCTGCACGAGCAGAATGCCGCCGCCGGCCTGACCAACAAGCTGCTGGCCCGTATCGCCAGGCGGGTACTGATGGCCTTCCCCGGTGCCTTCGCCCCCAATGCCCGTACCGCCGTGGTGGGCAACCCGGTGCGCCCCGAGGTGGTAGCGCTGCCGGATCCCCAACTGCGCAGCAGCAGCGATCCTCTGCGCCTGCTTGTGGTCGGTGGCAGCCTGGGGGCCCGGGTCCTCAACGAGCAGGTGCCTCCTGCGGTTGCAGCTGCCGGTGTGCCCATCGAGGTGCGTCACCAGTGCGGCAAGGGCAACGGGGAGGCCGTGGCTGCCTCCTATGCCGGGCTGGGGGTCGAGGCCGAGGTGAGTGAATTTATCAAGGACATGGCG
Source organism: Aeromonas sp. s10 (assembly GCF_040907975.1). NCBI lineage: Bacteria > Pseudomonadati > Pseudomonadota > Gammaproteobacteria > Aeromonadales > Aeromonadaceae > Aeromonas > Aeromonas sp. s10. The sequence goes on from NZ_JBFOCV010000035.1 coordinate 88,592, forward strand.
GATGCCTATGCCTGGGCGGACCTGGTAGTGTGCCGCGCCGGCGCATTGACCGTCTCCGAAGTGGCCGCCGCCGGTGTGGCCGCCATCTTCGTGCCCCTGCCCCATGCGGTGGACGATCACCAGACCCGCAACGCCCTGACCCTGGTCGACGGCGGTGCGGCCGAGTTCCTGCCCCAGTCCGAGCTGACGCCGGCGGCGCTGGCGTCGCGCCTCTCCTGGCTCGCCGGGCGCAGGGAAACTCTGTTGAACATGGCCCAGGCCGCGCGCCGGGTCGCCATCATCGATGCTGCCGAACGGGTTGCCGATGAGTGCAAACGGCTCGCCACCGGCTGAGCCAAACGAGATGGAAGGCCAAAATGTGCCGCCAAGGCCCCGCTTCTGTCTTCGAACTGATGAATGTCGCCGAATGAAAATGGCCTGTGGCCGCGAATTGAGAAAGAACTATGACCAAGGTTGAACTGGCAAAACTGCGTACCGTTATCCCCGAAATGCGCCGCGTGCGTCGCATCCACTTCATCGGCATCGGTGGCGCCGGTATGGGCGGTATTGCGGAAGTGCTTGCCAATGAAGGGTATCAGGTGACCGGCTCGGATCTGGCCCGCAACGGGGTGACCGAACGCCTGGCCTCTTTGGGCGCACACATTTTTGTCGGTCACAGTGCCGAGCATGTGGACGGTGCCAGCGTGGTGGTGGTTTCCACCGCCATCAAGCAGGACAACCCCGAGCTGCTGGCTGCCCGCGAGCTACGTATTCCCGTGGTGCGCCGCGCCGAAATGCTGGCTGAGCTGATGCGCTTCCGTCACGGCATCGCCATCGCCGGGACCCACGGCAAGACCACCACCACCAGTCTGGTGGCGAGCATCTATGCCGAGGCGGATCGCGACCCCACCTTCGTCATTGGCGGTCTGCTCAACAGCGCTGGCACCAATGCCCGCCTGGGCAGCAGCCGTTATCTGATTGCCGAGGCGGACGAGAGCGACGCCTCCTTCCTGCATCTGCAACCCATGGTCTCCATCGTGACCAATATCGAAGCGGATCACATGGACACCTATGGTGGCGATTTCTCCAGGTTGAAGGCCACCTTCATCGATTTCCTGCACAACCTGCCGTTCTACGGCCTGGCCGTGGTGTGCGTGGATGACCCCGTGATCCGCGGCATGCTGCCGGAGATCGCCCGTCCTACCCTCACCTACGGTCTGAGCGATGATGCCGATGTGCAGGTGCTGGACTTCGTGCAGACCAGCAATCGCAGCCGCTTCCGGGTGCGCCGTGCAGGGGCGGGTGAGCTGGAGGTGACTCTCAACCTGCCCGGTATCCACAACGCCCTCAACGCCGCCGCCGCCATCGCGGTGGCAACCGAAGACGGCATCGGCGACGAGGCCATCATCCAGGCACTTTCCAAGTTTGAAGGGGTAGGGCGCCGCTTCCAGCAATATGGCGAGTTTGAAACCGGCCGTGGCAAGGCCATGCTGGTGGACGATTACGGTCATCACCCGAGCGAAGTGAAGGTGACCATCAACGCCGCTCGCGCCGGCTGGCCCGAGAAGCGGCTGGTGATGGTGTTCCAGCCGCACCGCTACAGCCGGACCCGGGATCTCTACGAAGATTTCGCGGACGTGCTTTCCAAGGTGGACGTGCTGGTGATGCTGGAGGTCTATGCCGCCGGTGAGGAGCCCATTCCCGGTGCCGATGGTCGTGCCCTGTGCCGTTCCATCCGCTCCCGCGGCACCCTGGAGCCCATCTTTGTCGCAACGCCGGACGATGTGCCCGCGGTGCTGGCCGACCTGATTGGCGAGGGGGATCTGGTATTGACCCAGGGGGCGGGGAACGTCGGTGCGCTGGCCCGTCGTCTCGGCGAGATGAAATTGAGCGTGGATAGCATGAAATCCGGTGCCTGAGGGCCCAATGAGTATTTTGACCGCCAAGCCGAGGCCTATATAATGGCGAACCGGTCTGCAAGTGGCCGGCATGGCGCGTTTTACGGGGATCGATCGGGTGGAGGCAAGGGCACAAGGGCGCACCAAGGGGGGCTTCATCGCCGGGGTGGCATTTTTCATCCTGGTCATGTGGGGGCTCTACCAGACTGCGCTGGATGTTAAAGACTGGCTGACGGATGCCAGTCGGTTGCCCATGAGCGAGCTGTTGCTGCAGGGGCAACACGAATATTTGAAGGCCGATGAGTTGCGTGCTGCCGTGCTGGATGGTGCCGAACTTCGCAACTTCTTCGAGCTGGATGTGAACGAATTGCAGGCGCGTCTGAACGCTCTGCCCTGGGTGGCCCAGGTCTCGGTACGAAAGAAGTGGCCGAACAAGATCAAGGTCTATCTCACGGAACAGGATGTGGCGGCTCGCTGGAACGGCAACCGCTTCGTCAACACCAAGGGTGAGGTATTCAGTGCCCCGGACAGGGTGAAGAAGCCCCTGATGCAGTTGTCCGGGCCCGATGATCAGGCCGCCAAGGTGCTGGAAGCCAGCCATCAGTACGAAACGCTGCTGGCGGCCAAGGGATACAAGTTGCTGGGGGTGAATCTGACCCCCCGCCATGCCTGGGAACTGACCCTGGATGGCAACATTCAGCTGTTTGTGGGGCGCTCGGATATCGCGCTTCGTCTGCAGCGGTTTATCGATGCCTTTCCGGTCATCGAGCCCCGTGAGCGGGTTGCTTACGTGGATCTTCGATACGACACCGGGATGGCAGTTGGCTGGAAGAAAAGCGAAGAGAAAGTGAATGACCAACACCGCAGATAGAAATTTGATTGTCGGACTGGATATCGGCACGACCAAGGTGGCGGTACTGGTTGGCGAAGTATTGCCTGATGGCGAACTCAATGTCATCGGCATGGGCAGCCACGCTTCTCGCGGGATGGAGAAGGGCGGGGTCAATGACCTCGACTCCGTGGTCAAGTCCCTGCGCCGCGCGGTGGAAGAGGCCGAGATGATGGCCGACTGCCAGATCAGTTCCGTCTATCTGGGGCTGTCCGGCAAGCACATCGATTGCCGCAACGAGACCGGCATGGTGCCCATCTCCGACGAAGAGGTGACCCAGGAGGATGTGGACAACGTCATCCACACCGCGAAGTCGGTGCGGTTGTCGGACGAGCTGCGGGTGCTGCACGTGCTGCCCCAGGAGTTCGCCATCGACTATCAGGAAGGGATCAAGAACCCGGTCGGTCTCTCCGGCGTGCGGATGGCAGCCAAGGTGCATCTCATCACCTGCCACAACGACATGGCGCGCAACATCGAGAAGTGTGTGGAGAAGGTGGGTCTGCGGGTGGATCAGCTGATCTTCTCCGCCCTGGCCTCCAGCTACGCCGTGCTGACCGAAGACGAGAAGGAGCTGGGTGTCTGCGTGGTGGACATCGGTGGCGGCACCATGGACATGTCGCTCTTTACCGGCGGCGCCCTGCGTCACACCAAGGTGATTCCCTATGCCGGCAGCACGGTGACCAGCGACATCGCCTATGCCTTCGGCACGCCGCCGCTGGATGCGGAGGCGATCAAGGTGCGCTACGGCTGCGCCCTCGGCCGCCTGGTCAGCAAGGAAGACAATATCGAAGTGCCCAGTGTCGGCGGTCGCCCGGCGCGCAGCCTGCAACGGCAGACACTGGCGGAAGTGATTGAACCCCGTTACACCGAGTTGCTCTCCATGGTGAATGACGAGCTGGTGCGGGTGCAGAGCGAATTGAAGGCACAGGGGGTCAAGCATCAGCTGGCCGCCGGTGTGGTCTTGACCGGTGGCGCGGCCCAGATCGAAGGCATTGTGGAGTGCGCAGAGCAGATCTTCCAGAGCCAGGTCCGGGTGGGCGAGCCCATGAATATCCGGGGATTGAGTGATTACGTACAGGCACCGGTGTACTCGACTGCGGTCGGGTTGTTGCAGTACGGCCGCACCAACCAATCCACCGGCAGTAACAAGGAATATGCCGCCAAGGCAAGCGTAGGTGGGCTGGTCAAACGGGTCAGCAACTGGTTGCGTGGCGAGTTCTAAAGATTTTGCTGAGTCAGGCAAATAAAGCGGAGAGACAACATGTTTGAATTTATGGATAGCCACACTGACGAAGCCGTCATCAAGGTGATAGGTGTGGGTGGCGGCGGCGGCAACGCAGTCGAGCACATGGTTCGTCAAAACATCGAGGGTGTCGAGTTCATCACCGTGAACACCGACGCCCAGGCACTGCGCAACTCCAGTGCCAATACCACCTTGCAGATCGGCGGTGGCATCACCAAGGGTCTGGGTGCCGGGGCCAACCCGGAAGTGGGTCGTGACGCCGCCATGGAAGACAGGGAAGCGCTGCGCGAGCTGCTGACCGGTTCCGACATGGTGTTCATCGCTGCCGGCATGGGTGGTGGTACTGGTACAGGTGCTGCACCGATCGTGGCCGAAGTGGCCCGCGAGATGGGTATCCTGACCGTTGCCGTCGTGACCAAGCCGTTTTCCTTCGAAGGGAAGAAGCGGATGGGCTTCGCCGCTCACGGCATCGAAGAGCTCTCCAAGAACGTCGACTCCCTGATCACCATCCCCAACGACAAGTTGCTGAAGGTGCTGGGTCGCGGCATCTCCCTGCTGGACGCCTTCAAGGCGGCCAACGACGTGCTGCTGGGTGCAGTACAGGGCATCGCCGAGCTGATCACCCGCCCGGGCCTCATCAACGTCGACTTCGCGGACGTGCGTACCGTGATGCGCGAGATGGGTACCGCCATGATGGGTACCGGCTCCGCCTCCGGTGACGACCGTGCCGAAGAAGCGGCCGAGAAGGCCATCTCCAGCCCGTTGCTGGAAGACGTGGATCTGGCCGGTGCCCGCGGCATCCTGGTCAACATCACTGCCGGCATGGACATGACCATCGAAGAGTTCGAGACCGTGGGTAACGCGGTCAAGGCCTTCGCGTCCGAGAACGCCACCGTGGTGGTGGGTACCGTAATCGACCCGGAAATGCACGACGAACTGCGCGTTACCGTAGTGGCGACCGGTATCGGTGCCGAGCGCAAGCCCGACATCACCCTGGTCAAGAACAACATGGTTCAAGAGCGTCCGGCCCGTCAGCCCCTGATCAGCGAAGCCCTGCAGTCTCGCGTGATGGAAGAGGCCCCGGCCAAGGTGGTGAACGCCGAGCCGCAAGCTCGTCGCGAACCGGATTATCTCGATATTCCTGCGTTTCTGCGCAAGCAGGCAGACTAAGCCTCTGATGGCTCTGGTTTGTTTGTTGCTTAAGGATTGTGCTAAGATGGCCCGGCAACGACCATCTGGTCAGGAATTTGAGCTGTTAAAGCGGATACGCCCATGATTAGACAAAGAACCTTGAAAACGAGTGTCCAGGCCACCGGTGTGGGCCTGCATTCGGGCCGGAAAGTCACTATGACGTTCCGTCCGGCGCCTGTTAACACAGGGATCGTTTACTTGCGTACCGATCTGAATCCTGTGGTCGCGCTGCCAGCCAACGCCGATCAGGTGCGTGATACCGTGCTTTGTACCGCTCTGGTGAACGAAGCCGGTGTTCGCGTGTCGACCATCGAACATCTGTCTGCCGCTCTGGCCGGGATGGGGATCGACAACCTCTATGTCGAGGTTGATGCCCCCGAGATCCCGGTAATGGACGGCAGTGCGCATCCGTTCATCTATCTGCTGCAGGAAGTGGGTATTCGTGAACAGAACGCGCCCAAGCAGTTCGTGCGGATCAAGCAGAGCATCCGGGTTGAAGACGGCGACAAGTGGGCGGAATTCCACCCCTATCGCAACGGCTTCAAGATGGATCTCGAGATCGATTTCCAGCATCCGGTGTTTGAAGGCCGCAACCAGCGTTGCGTGCTGGACTTCTCCGGCAGCTCCTTCGTGAAAGAGATCAGCCGTGCCCGTACCTTCGGCTTCATGCGTGACATCGAGTACCTGCGTTCCCAGAACCTGGCACTGGGCGGCAGCCTGGAAAACGCCGTGGTGCTGGATGACTACCGGGTGCTGAACGAAGATGGTCTGCGCTACGAAGATGAGTTCGTGAAGCACAAGATGCTGGATGCCATCGGCGATCTGTACATGTGCAATCGCAGTATCATCGGTGAATTCCGTGCCTACAAGACGGGCCATGCCCTGAACAACAAGCTGCTGCGTGCCCTGCTGGCCCAGCAGGAGGCCTGGGAACTGGTGACCTTCGAGGGTGAGGGCGACAAAGCGCCTATCGCTTACTACGACAACGGTCTGGTTCTGGCCTGATAGCTGTGCAACAGGACGTCGGTCATCTCTCCGCACCGACGTCCTGTCATTTGTTTATTCCATCCTTTAATACCGATTATCTCCCGGTTTTATTGCCCGTGCAGGCCCTTGGCCTCACCTGACCGAGAAGACAGATTTCTATGAGCATTACCCTGATCCTCCACGGTAAGCAGCGCCGCAGGTTGCACTTACCCAAACAACGTCTGGCCTGGGTCGGCGGTATTCTCTTCACTGTATTGGCCTTGGGGGGCGGCTGGCTCTGGCAGAGCTGGCAGCAGAAAATGGAGGCGCTGGAAGTGGCGCTGACCCTGGCGCAGCAGCAAAAATCCACGCAAGGGGCCGATGAAGCCCGCGAACAGCTTGCCATGCTGGCCGCCCAGGTGGGCACCATGCAGGGACAACTTGGTCGCCTCAACGCCCTCGGCGAGCGCCTGACCGAGAAGGCGGACCTCGATCCCGAGGAGTTCAACTTCAAGGAGCTGCCCCCCATGGGCGGCCCTTCCTACGATGCAGACCTGGAAGTCAGCCTGGGTGAACTGCAAGATTCCATGGAACACCTCAGCCGTCAGCTCAGCAGCCGCGAAGAACAGCTGTCGGTACTTGAATCCTTCATCATGAACCACCATATCACCGATGCGGGTTTCATCCCCGGCTCACCGGTCAAGCAGGAGCGTGTCTGGATCTCCTCCGGTTTCGGTGGGCGGGTCGATCCGTTCAACGGTCGCGCCAAGATGCACAAAGGGGTGGATTTCCGCGGCAGGCCCGGCACCCCCATCCTGGCGACAGGCAAGGGGATTGTCAGCTGGGCGGGGCGCCATCCGGAGTTTGGCAACATGGTGGAGATTGACCATGGCAATGGTCTGGTCACCCGCTATGCCCACAATTCCAAGTTACTGGTGGATGTGGGCACCCTGGTCGATGAGGGCCAGAAGATTGCCCTGATGGGGCGAACCGGTCGTGCAACCGGAGTTCATTTGCATTACGAAGTGTTGAAAGATGGTCGTCAGGTCAACCCCGCGCGCTTTCTGAATGCCAGACGGGGTTAGGTTTTTTCTTCAGGTTCCAGTGACGGAACGCTTATATAACCAAAACAGTTGGTACCCATGATTAGCACACTGCTCACCAAGATTATCGGCAGCCGGAACGACAGAACGCTCAAGGCTTTGCGCAAAATTGTAAAACAAATCAATGCGATGGAGCCTCAGTTCGAGGCACTGTCCGATCAGGAACTGCAGGCGAAGACCGCCGAGTACCGTCAGCGTCTGGAGCAGGGCGAAACACTGGAGCAGTTGCTGCCGGAAGCGTTCGCCACCGTCCGTGAAGCCTCCCGCCGTGTGTTCGGCATGCGTCACTTCGACGTCCAGCTGATCGGCGGCATGGTGCTGAACTCCAACCGCATCGCCGAAATGAAGACAGGTGAAGGTAAAACCCTGACGGCCACCCTGCCGGCCTACCTGAACGCCCTGACCGGCCGCGGTGTGCACGTCGTGACGGTGAACGACTATCTGGCCAAGCGTGATGCGGAAGCCAACCGCCCGCTGTTCGCCTTCCTCGGCATGACGGTGGACTGCAACGTGCCCGGCATGGATGCGTCCCAGAAGCGCGATGCCTACGCTGCCGACATCACCTACGGTACCAACAACGAATTCGGTTTCGACTACCTGCGCGACAACATGGCATTCTCGCCGGAGCAGCGTGTACAGCGTCCGCTCAACTACGCGCTGGTGGATGAGGTGGACTCGGTGCTCATCGATGAAGCCCGCACCCCGCTCATCATCTCCGGTCCGGCGGAAGACAGCTCCGCCATGTACACCCAGATCAACAAGTTGATCCCGCTGCTGGTCAAGCAGGACAAGGAAGACTCCGAGGAGTACACCGGCGACGGCCACTACACGGTAGACGAGAAGAACCGCCAGGCGCTGCTGACCGAAAACGGCCAGATCTTCGTGGAAGAGCTGCTCAAGAAAGAGGGACTGCTGGCCGAGGATGACTCCCTGTTCTCCGCCACCAATATCAGCCTGCTGCATCACGTCAATGCCGGCCTGCGCGCGCACACCCTGTTCGAGCGCAACGTCGACTATATCGTCCAGAAAGACGAGATCGTCATCGTCGACGAGCACACCGGCCGCACCATGCCGGGTCGTCGCTGGTCAGACGGTCTGCACCAGGCGGTCGAGGCGAAGGAAGGGGTCAAGATCCAGAACGAGAACCAGACCCTGGCCTCCATCACCTTCCAGAACTACTTCCGTCTGTACGACAAGCTGGCAGGCATGACCGGTACTGCGGATACCGAAGCCTTTGAATTCCAGCAGATCTATGGCCTGGATACCGTGGTCATCCCGACCAACAAGCCGATGGTGCGCAAGGACATGGGCGATCTCGTCTACCTGACCGCCCAGGAGAAATACGCGGCCATCGTGCAGGACATCCGCGAGTGCGTGAAGCGCGGCCAGCCCGTGCTGGTCGGTACCGTCTCCATCGAGAACTCCGAGCTGCTCTCCGGCATCCTGACCAAGGAAAATATCCCGCACAAGGTACTGAACGCCAAGTTCCATGCCATGGAAGCGGAGATCGTCGCCCAGGCCGGCCAGACCGGCGCCGTCACCATCGCCACCAACATGGCCGGTCGTGGTACCGACATCGTGCTGGGCGGCAACTGGCAGGCGGAGATCGCCCAGCTGGAAAACCCGTCAAGCGAGCAGATTGCCGAGCTGAAAGCGGCCTGGCAGGTGCGTCATGACGAAGTGCTGGCGGCCGGTGGCCTGCACATCATCGGTACCGAGCGTCACGAATCCCGTCGTATCGACAACCAGCTGCGCGGCCGTTCCGGTCGTCAGGGTGATCCGGGTTCCTCCCGCTTCTACCTCTCCATGGAAGATACCCTGATGCGGATCTTCGCCTCCGACCGCGTGACCGGCATGATGAAGAAGCTGGGCATGGAAGAGGGCGAGGCCATCGAGCATCCCTGGGTAACCAAGGCCATCGAGAATGCCCAGCGCAAGGTGGAAGGTCGCAACTTCGACATCCGTAAAAACTTGCTCGAGTTCGACGACGTGGCCAACGATCAGCGCAAGGTGGTCTACGAGCAGCGCAACGAACTGCTGGACACCAACGACATCTCCGAGACCATTCACGTCATCCGTGACGACGTCTACGGCGCCATCATCGACGAGTACATCCCGCCCCAGTCCCTGGAAGAAATGTGGGACGTGCCGGGTCTGGAAGCGCGTCTGAAGTCCGATTTCGCCCTGGATCTGCCGCTGCAGCAGTGGCTGGCGGAAGACGACAAGCTGTATGAAGAGAAGCTGCGCGAACGCATCCTGGATGAAGCCACCAAGCTCTATGCCCACAAGGAAGAGCTGGTCGGCAAGGAGGTGCTGCGCAACTTCGAGAAGGCGGTGATGCTGCAAACGCTGGATGGTCTGTGGAAGGAGCACCTAGCGGCCATGGATCACCTGCGCCAGGGCATCCATCTGCGCGGCTACGCCCAGAAGAACCCCAAGCAGGAGTACAAGCGCGAATCCTTCGATCTGTTCACCCAGATGCTGGAGACCCTCAAGCGCGACGTGGTCAGCATCCTGAGCCGGGTACAGGTGCAGGAGCGGGATGTGGAGGCGATGGAAGAGCAGCAGCGCCAGCAGGCCGAAGCAGCTCCCCGTACCTACACCCATGCCACGGCCGAAAACCAGCTGGCTGACGAGGATACGGGTGGGGCCGAGGGCCATACCACCTTCGTGCGCGACGAGCAGAAGATCGGGCGCAATGATCCCTGCCCCTGTGGTTCGGGTAAAAAATACAAGCACTGTCACGGTCAGCTGACCTGACACCCTGCCATGATGAATACACCGCCTCCGGGCGGTGTATTCATTTTCGGACCAAGGAGGGGACGATGAGCAGATTGCCGGCGGGATGGGATGGGGAGGCACATGGGCACTGGCTGCAGGAGAGACGCCAGGAGGCGATCCGTTGTGTGCTGAGCAGGCTGAACGCAGAGACGAACAAATCTGTTCCCCTGCAACTGCAGTTTGCCTATTACCTCTTTTTGTCCGGCGATCCCGCCTCGGCGGCCCAGGTGCTGACGCTGGCGTACCGGTCCGCGCCCGATAACACTGAGGTGCTGCGCAATCTCTGTGTCTGCCTCTCGCGCTCCGAACAACATGAGCGGGCCGTGATGCACCTGGTCGAACTGGTGCGGCGCGAGCCGGATGATTATCTGGTCCATGACGGGCTTTGCACTTCCCTTGCCAAGCTAGGACGCCATGAAGAAGCGGCACAAGCGGGAACCCGTGCCCTGACTCTCAAGGATGAGGCCGTCTCGCAGCCTGTCGCGGGGTGGGTGCTGCCGGCAGAGGGGCCGGATGACTGGCTCGCGGAGCAGGGGGAGAAGCAGGCAGTCATCGCCTTCTCCTTGTGGGGAGTACAGCCCCGCTATTTGCGGGGAGCGCTCGACAATGTGCTGGCCGCAGCTTACCTCTATCCGGGCTGGCGGGTGCGTTTTTATGTGGATGGCAGTGTCCCTCAGGGGTTTCTGGCCTGCCTGCAAGAACATGGCGCCGAGATAAAGGTGCAGCCCGATGGCCAATCCCAGCGTCAGCGCCTCTGCTGGCGCTTCCAGGTCGCCAATGATCCCGGAGTGGGGCGCTTTCTTGTGCGCGATGCGGACTCCGTGCTGAATCTGCGGGAGCGGCTTGCGGTCGATGACTGGCTTGCATCGGGGCGCTGGTTCCATATCATGCGTGACTGGTGGAGCCACACCGATCTGGTGCTGGCCGGCATGTGGGGCGGTGTGGCCGGTGTGCTGCCTCCCCTTGCGCCGCTGATGGCGAGCTATCAGCCCAGTACCATGGAAACACCGAACATCGACCAGTGGTTCTTGCGAGACTGTTTATGGCGCTATCTGCGCCAGAGCGCGCGGGTACACGATCGTTGTTTCACTCCGCCCGGTGCGGTGCCCTGGCCGCAGGTTGCGCCGCCGGGCAATGAGCATGTCGGGCAGGATCTCTTCAGGGCCTGGGGGGATCAGCAGGCCATTCGGCTTGCCCCCTGGATCGCCCGTTTGCCGTGTTTACGCTGAGGACAATGATGGAACAGAAGAAACGGATCTGGGTGGCGGTGGGCGTCATCGAGAACGAACGGGGCGATATCTTCATCGCCAAACGCTCAGCCGATCGCCATCAGGGGGATCGCTGGGAGTTTCCCGGCGGCAAGGTGGAGTCGGGGGAGGATCTGCTCACCGCGCTGGACAGGGAATTGTGGGAAGAGATCGGGATCCGGGTGCAGGATTGTGCCCCCTTCATGGAGCTGCACCACGATTACCCCGACAAGCAGGTCTTGCTGGATATCTGGAAGGTGACCCGCTTCCACGGCGAGCCCTTTGGCAAGGAGGGACAGGAGTGCCGCTGGGTGCCACTGGCCTCGCTGCACGAATACCGCTTCCCGGATGCCAACGGCCCCATCGTCGCGCGGTTGCAGGCCTCGCTAGCCTGAAAGGGAATCGATACCAACGAAAAAGGGCCTGAGGGCCCTTTTTTGATCGTGAAGTGTTTATTGCCAGGGATCGCTCTGTTCCGGGTCGGGCAGCAGATCCGGGTTGATCTCGCCCGGGATGCGCTTCTGTTCATCCGCCCACTCGCCGAGGTCGATCAGCTGGCAGCGCTTGCTGCAGAAGGGGCGAAACGGGCTCTGCGGGCCCCATTCGATCTCGCTCTGACAGGTCGGGCACTTTACCTTGGTCACCATGGGGCGCTCCTCAACAACAGGCGAGCTGGAAGGAAACGTCGCCTATCTGCTGTTCCGTCGTCGGCAGGAAGCGCAGGGCGAAGCGGTTCTTGTGGCCGCTCAGGGTCGGATAGCAGGGCTGGGTGCCCGCCAGACGGATGCGGATCAGTTCAGCCCCTTCGGCGGTATCCTGGAAGAAGCCGTTGGTGGCCACCTGGTCGCTGAAGTTGCCCGACTCGCGCCACAGGCGCAGCAACAGGGAGATGGCGTTCATCAGCAAGGTGATGTCACTCAGCCATTGCTGCATCTGCTGGTGGCGGATGACGGCCGGGGTCGCCAGCCAGTGGTGCAGTTGCGGCACATCGAAGGCGCACAGACCACCCGGAATGGAGAAGCGCTGACGAATGGAGCCGAGCAGGCGATCCTCTTTCAGACGGGCGCCGGGGCGCGGGGAGTTCAGCAGGTTGCGGGAGAGCTGGGTACTCTCCTGCTGCATCCGCTGGATCTGCTCGAGATCGACGTCAGGCAGACTGGCCCAGTGGTTTAGGCGTTGGCCGAGGCGCTCCAGATCCTTGATGAGATCGGCACGCAGGTCACCACGCTCCAGCAACTCCTGCAAATCGAACAACCCCTTGAAGAAGGCGATATGTGCCCAGGACTGGTCACTCTCCAGATTGTCGCGGATCTGGGAAAACAGGGACTCCAGACGAAGATAGGTCCGGCTTTTTTCATTGAGGGGGAAATCGTAAATCATGCCTAATCCTGGCCAGCCATAAACCGGCCTAGTGTACTCACAGTTGGTGGGCTTGTTGAGAGGCAAATGCCAGATATGTCTGGTGCAGGGCGAAAATTCGCTGCCCGATGGTCTCACTCGTACCACTCTGGTTGTCCAGGACGTCGTCGGCCATCGCCAGGCGCTCGCTGCGGCTCGCCTGGGACGCCAGTATCGCCTGGGCCTGTTCCCGACTGACGCCATCGCGGTGGCAGGTACGCTCGATTTGCGTCGCTTCGTCCACATCGATCACCAGTACCCTATCGGCGAGGGAAGTGAGCCTGTTTTCCACCAGCAAGGGGACGACCAGCAGGCAGTAGGGGGAGCGGGTTGCCGCACACTGGCGCAGCATCTCGCTGCGGATGAGGGGATGGAGCAGGGCATTGAGCCACTCCTTAGCCTGCGAGTCGGTGAAGATCCGCTCTCGCAGCCGGCGGCGATCGAGCTGGCCATCGGGGGCAACGACATCCGGGCCAAAATGGGCGGCGATGGCAGCCAGAGCAGGGGTGCCGGGCTCCACCACCTCGCGGGCGATGATGTCCGCATCCACCACCTCGATGCCCAGCTCGGCAAAGCGGTTGGCAACCGTGGTCTTGCCGCTGCCGATTCCCCCTGTGATTGCGACTACATACATGGGTCAGAGATCCTTTTGCTAGAGCACGACATCAAGATACCAGCGGGTGATGCTATCGCCCCACAGCAGCGTTATCCAGCCCGCGATGGCGAGATAGGGGCCAAAGGGAATGGGTTTGCCCTGGTGGTGATTGCGCAGCAGGATGAGACCGATGCCGATGATGGCGCCTGCCAGCGAGGAAAGCAGCAGCACGATGGGCAAGGCTTGCCAGCCGAGCCAGGCGCCCAGCGCCGCCAGCAGTTTGAAGTCGCCATAGCCCATCCCTTCCTTGCCGGTCAGCAGCTTGAAGGCCCAGTAGAGGCTCCAGAGCACCAGATAGCCCGCCATGGTACCGATCACCGCATCGGCCAGGGGCACGAAACCGCCCGCCAGATTGAACAGCAAGCCACCCCAGAGCAGGGGCAGGGTGAGCTGATCCGGCAAGAGCATCTTGTCCAGGTCGATGAAGGTCAGTGCGACCAATGTCCAGGTGAGCAGCAGAGCGGCAAGGGTGCCCCAGCCGGGGGCAAGCGCGGCTGCTACCGAGACCGACAGCAGGGCGGTGAGCAGCTCGACCAGGGGATAGCGAGCCGAAATGGGGGCGTGGCAGTTGCGGCAGCGCCCCCTGAGCCATAGCCAGCTCAGCAGGGGAATGTTCTCCAGCGCCCCTATGGAGTGGTCGCAGTGGGGGCAGCGGGAGCGAGGTACCATGAGGTTGTATCGTCCGGTTGCAGGAGGAGTCTCTTCACCGTCACCGAAATAGTCGCTGTATTCGGCATGCCAGGCCCGCTCCATCATGATGGGCAGGCGATGGATCACCACGTTCAGGAAGCTGCCCACCATCAGGGAGAAAAGGAAAATCAAGGAGAGATAGAGCCAGGGCAAGCCCTGGGCCAGTTCGATCAAAGGCACCATAGATCAATCGCTTGTGTCGGGAACGGGGATGACAGATGGCCGGGGGAAATGCACCGCCTGGCCCTCTGTCGAGGGGGTCAGTGTATCACAGAGCCCAGCTTGAAAATGGGGAGGTACATGGCTACTACCATGCCGCCGACCAGCACCCCGAGCACCACCATGATGATGGGTTCGAGCAGGCTGGTGAGGCCGTCGACCATGTCGTCCACCTCCTGTTCGAAAATGGCGGCGACCTTGGAGAGCATGTCGTCGATGGCGCCGGATTCCTCACCGATCATCACCATCTGGGTCACCATGTCGGGGAAAAGATCCACGGTGCGCATGGCGACGTTGATCTGCATGCCGGCCACCACCTCGTTGCGAATGGCCATGGTCGCAGTGCGATAGACATAGTTGCCGGATGCTCCGGCCGCCGAGACCAGGGCATCCACCAGCGGGATACCGGCGGAGAAGGTGGTGGAGAGAGTGCGGGCAAAGCGGGCCATGGCCGCCTTGTGCAGTATGTTGCCCACCACGGGAATGGTGAGGATGAACTTGTCCGTGTTGTCCCTGACCTTCTGGGATTTTCGCCAGGCCCGCACATAGAGGAAGACGGCGAGAGCAGCGCCGCCAAAGATGGCGTACCACCACTCCTGCATAAAGCGGGAGATGGCGATGACGAACCGGGTGAAGGCGGGCAGCTCGGCACCGAAGCTCTTGAAGATATCCTCGAACTGGGGAATGACGAAGAGCAGCAGGATGGAGGTGACGACGATGGCTACCAGAATGACCATGGACGGATAGAACATGGCCTTCTTGATCTTGGATTTGAGGGCTTCGTTCTTCTCGCGGTAGATGGCGATACGGTCGTAGATGGTCTCCAGTGCACCGGATTGCTCCCCGGCCTCGACCAGGTCGCAATAGAGGTCGTCGAAGTGGCGGGGATGGCGGCGCAACGCCTCCGAGAGCGGGGTGCCTGTTTCCACATCGGCGGCGATCTGGCCGATGAGCTCGCGCACCGCCGCTTTCTCGTGGCCACGAGCGATGATCTGAAGACTCTGCACCAGAGGCACGCCGGCGGAGAGCATGGTAGTGATCTGGCGGGAGATGACGGCGATGTCCATCGGCTTGATCTTGGCACCGCCCTTGGAGAAGAGCCCCTGGCTCTGCTTGCTGACCCTGGTGACGTTGACGCCCTGCTTGCGCAGCTCGGCCTTGACGGTGGTGATGCTGTCGGCTTGCAGCTCGCCGGAGACCTTCTGTCCCTTGCGGTTGACGCCGTGCCAGCGGTAGGAGAAGACTTTTTTCGGTGCGTTGCGTTTTTGAGCTAATGTGGCCATCACTGCATCCTGCAATTGGGCGACGGTGGCCGGATGCTGCTGCCTGTCCGGCTCATCTTGGCTTGAAGAAGGTCATCGGGGTGATTACAGCGGCTTCACCCGGCGAGATGACTCGGGCACTGCGAACTCAGTTGGTGGTGATCCTGTTGATTTCGGCCAGACTGGTGACGCCAAGACGCGCTTTCTCGAGGCCGGATGTGCGCAGGGTGCGCATCCCTTCCTTTTGGGCTATCGCGGCAATCTGCAGCGAGTTGGCTCCCTGCATGATGAGTTTGGCGATGTTGTCGGACATCAGCATGATCTCATAGATGCCGACCCGGCCTCTGTAGCCTCCCGAGCACTCCTTGCATCCCACGGGCTTGAACAGCCGCAACCCGGCGGCCAGTTGCTGCTGGGTGAAGCCCAGCTCCAGCAACTCGGCTTCCGGCACCACTTCCGGCGCCTTGCAGTGATCGCAGAGTTTGCGGGCAAGGCGCTGGGCCATGATGAGGGTGACCGAAGAGGCGATGTTGAAGGCCGGCACCCCCATGTTCATCATCCGGGTGAGCGTTTCTGCCGCCGAGTTGGTGTGCAGGGTGGAGAGCACCAGGTGACCGGTCTGGGCGGCCTTGATAGCGATCTCGGCGGTTTCCAGATCCCGTATCTCCCCCACCATGACGATGTCGGGATCCTGGCGCAGGAAGGAGCGCAGGGCGCTGGCGAAGGTGAGCCCCGCCTTGGGATTGATCTGCACCTGGTTGACGCCGGGCAGGTTTATCTCGACCGGATCTTCGGCGGTGGAGATATTGACCTCGCTGGTGTTGAGGATGTTGAGGCCGGTATAGAGTGAGACCGTCTTGCCTGACCCCGTCGGGCCGGTCACCAGGATCATGCCCTGAGGTTTGGAGAGGGCGTGCAGGTATTGCGTCTTCTGCCGGTCGTCAAAGCCGAGTTGATCGATATTGAGCCGGGCGGCCGAGGAGTCCAGCAACCGGATCACGATCTTTTCGCCCCACATGGTGGGCAGGGTGTTGACCCGCATGTCCATGGATCTGTTGCGTGAGATCTTGAGCTTGATCCGGCCATCCTGGGGCAGGCGCCGTTCGGCAATGTCGAGCCGCGCCATCACCTTGAGGCGAGCCGCGAAGCGGTTGGCCAGGTTGACCGGCGGCGTGGCGACTTCGTGCAGTATGCCGTCTACCCGAAAGCGGATCCGGTACTTGGTCTCGTAGGGTTCGAAATGCAGGTCGGAGGCCCCGCGCTTGATGGCATCCATCATGATCTTGTGGATGTATTTGACGATGGGGGCGTCATCGTCCGCGGTGTTGACGCTCTCGTCGAGGCGGGAACTCTCGTCGGAGACCTCGAGTTCGGAGATCTCGGCCTCGTCGATATGATCCATGCCCAGGGTATCCTGCTCGCTCTCCATCAGCTTGCCGATGGCGGCGGTCAGCTTGCTCTCTTCGACCAGCAGGGCTTCCGTGTGCAGGCCAAAACTGAAACCAAAATCCTCCAGAGCCGACACATTGGTCGGATCGGACATGGCGATATAGAGGGTATGCCCCTGGGTGTAGATGGGCAGGACATGGTGCTTTTCAATCAGCTTTTGATTGAGGTATTTCTGCGGGATCTCGGCGAGATCGAAGGCCGCCAGATCCAGCAGAGGTACCCCATATTCCAGCTCGCAGAAATCGGCGAGGGCTTTGCTGTCGAGGATGTCGTTTTCAATCAGGAAGGTGACAAAGGGCTTGCGCTGCGCCTTGGCCTGGCTCAGATAGCGCTGTGAGTCCGGCTCACTGAGGAGGGAAGAAGCGGCCAAGCTGGTGGCCAGGCCGCTATTGAGGCTAGAGGTCATGCGTTAGCATTTGCCGTCGGTGACGCAAGAGCCAGAAATTTTCCACAAAACTTGCCGTCCGGCTTGGACTGCTCCAGAAGTTACCAGCTGATAAGTGGAATTATCCAGAGCTTCGGCTGCTGTACCGGTAATGGTAATGATGCTACCAGCATTGGAAACAGCGACGTTATCAAAATTATCGGTTTGTGCACTGGCACCAGATACTGCATTGTTACCTGCTGCTGCACAACTGTTACCAAGGGCTGCAGATGTGCCAGCCCACCCTTGAACGCAGACTTCTACGGCGGTCTTGGCCGGACCTACAGCGGCAATGACCTCGGAGAATTTGGCGCGTTTGGTATAGCTCTGATACGCCGGCAAGGCGATAGCGGCGAGGATGGCGACGATCGCAACGACGATCATCAATTCGATTAGCGTAAACCCTGACTGTCTTTTCATGTGAAATATCCTTTTTTCCATGTTTCCTGATAAGCACCGGTGGAATGCTATCCACGCTGGTATCTTATCCGAGCGCTTCGGGTTGGCAACAGAGGCGGGGAGCTTGTTAGCCACTTTTATGTCATTTAGTGAAATGTGTAGAAAAATCAAAGATTAAATGGCTTCCATTGGCACTTGTCATGAGGCGGGAGGGCCCATCTTCACACTCCTTATGTCGTGGGATCCTGCATAAAGAAAAGGCGCCGATGGCGCCTTTTGCAAGTTTCGAGCCCTGTAATATTTTTGGGCACGAGCAACGGATGGGGCTTGCTCAAGCCGCGACAAAGCGCATGGAGAGATCCAGTGCCCGCACATGCTTGGTCAGCGCTCCCACCGAGATGAAGTCGATCCCGGTCGCGGCGTATCCGGCAAGGGTATCGAGGGTGACGTTGCCGGAGACTTCCAGCTTGGCTCTGCCCTGATTGAGGCGAACAGCGTCCTGCATCATGGGGATGTCGAAGTTGTCCAGCATCACGATGTCGGCCCGTGCGGCCAGGGCCTGCTCCAGCTCGGCCAGGGATTCGACCTCGACTTCCACCGGTTTGTCCGGATTGAGGCGGCGCGCTTCGCTGATTGCTTCAGCGATGCCACCGCAGGCGAGAATGTGGTTCTCCTTGATGAGGTAGGCATCAAACAAACCGATACGGTGGTTTTTGCCGCCGCCGCAGGTGACCGCATATTTCTGGGCGCTGCGCAGGCCGGGCAGGGTCTTGCGGGTATCGAGCAGGCGGCAGTCAGTGCCTTCCAGCTCGGCCACATAACGGGCGGTCAGAGTGGCGACCCCGGAAAGGGTCTGCACGAAGTTCAGCGCATTGCGCTCGCCGGTCAGCAGCACGCGGGCGGGGCCATGGAGGCGGAACAGCTCCTGATTGGGGGCAAGGCGTTCACCATCTTGCACTTTCCACTCGACCTTCACTTCGCCACCGAGCTGGGCAAACACCTCGTCGACCCAGGGCTGGCCGCAGAAGACGCCCGCCTCGCGGGTGATGACTCGCGCGGTCGAGATGCGATCGGCCGGGATCAGCTGGGCCGTGATGTCGGCGCCGGCATCCGGTTGATCCAGCGCGGTGAGGGCATCGCCCAAGTCTTCGAGAAGTGCGGCGCGCACGGCGCGGCGGATGTCCTGTTGTAACATGCCTTATTCCTGCAAGGGTCTGAGAAGCAATTGCCTGTCTTTCTGGCGCAATTCCAGCCTGCCCAGGGCATTCATGCCCACCAGGATCTCCTCCCCGTCGGCAGCCGGATTGATAAAGACGGACAAATCGTACAGGGTCAGCGGACCCATCGCCAGACTTTCGATCCGGCCGGTTTCGACCTGGATCTCTCCGGCTGCCGTATTGACACGGCTG
This sequence comes from Aeromonas sp. s10, assembly GCF_040907975.1. Lineage (NCBI taxonomy): Bacteria > Pseudomonadati > Pseudomonadota > Gammaproteobacteria > Aeromonadales > Aeromonadaceae > Aeromonas > Aeromonas sp. s10. The sequence continues at coordinate 107,794 of NZ_JBFOCV010000035.1, forward strand.
CGGCCCGTGGCGACGAGGCCGAGCCGGGCGGCCACCTGGCTCGGTATGGTCACCCGGGTTGCTCCTGTGTCCAGCAGCAGTTGCACCGGCTGGTCGTTGATGGCACCCTCCAGACGATAATGGCCGCTGGCATCGGCCCTGAGCAGCAGATCGCCGCTGGCGGTCACCGACGGTTGTTCACGACCATGAAAGTAGAGGGTCAGCAGACCCAGCAGCGAGAGCCAGGCGAGCAGCCAGAGACGGCGTGCCATCGGGTGCATAGTGTGTCCCATATCGCGCGAGTGAATGGCTCAGCCTAACATAGCGTTATCCATGAATTCAGAGACTTGTTCCCAGTTTTCCCATCCCGCCAGAGGCACATCGCTTCCATTTGTGAGTCGAGCAGACGATGACACAACCCACAACCCTGTTTTCCATCGATCGAGAAGGATGGTGCGAGCAGGCCCGCAAGGTGCCTTCCCCCCATCACAATGAGAGGCTCAGCCCGGAGGATGTCTCCTTGCTGGTGATACACGGCATCAGCCTGCCCCCCGGGCAGTTTGGTGGCCCCTTTATCGACGATCTGTTTCTGGGGCGGCTCGATCCCGGTGCTCACCCCTATTTCGCCGGTATTCATCAACTGAGGGTCTCGGCCCACTGCCTGATCCGCCGCGATGGGGAACTGGTACAGTACGTGCCTTTTGGCGCCAGGGCATGGCATGCGGGAGTCTCGAGCTGGGAGGGGAGGGAGGCGTGCAACGATTTTTCCATCGGGATCGAACTGGAAGGGACCGACGAGCTTCCCTACAGCGACAAGCAATACGAGGTACTGTCGGACCTTAGCCGGGCGATTGTGCACCGTTATCCCGCCATCACGGCGGACCGTATTGTCGGTCACTGCGACATCGCGCCGGGCCGCAAGACGGATCCGGGTGACAGTTTCGAATGGCCTCGCTATCGGGAAAAACTTAACTTTGAGTGAAAAATCTAAAAATTATTTTGTGTTTTTAGAATCAATGGCTTGCCTTGTCTGGCAAGCCATTTTTCATGCTGTTGGCCAAATGTTATCGATGAGCAAGCTCACAAATATTGGTCAGACCATTTTCTATGAGCTATATCATGATTCCGCGTTTTTACCCCCAAAGTGGCAACCGAGCTTCTTGATTCAGATCATCTTTTGGGTGGACTTTTTTCAAGCCCTCTGCTAATTTTCGCCCCAATCATAAAATTGGTAATACCAATTTAACAAAGTAGCCTCATGCCCTATATCAAGATAACTCAGCCCAAGCTGGCCGACGCCATTGTCGCCGAGCTGGAAAGCATGATTCTGGAAGGCAGCCTGCAGCCGGGCCAGAAGTTGCCGCCCGAGCGGGAACTCGCCATCCAGTTTCAGGTGTCGCGCCCTTCCTTGCGCGAAGCCATCCAGCGCCTGGAAGCGAGAGGACTCTTGTATCGTCGTCAGGGCGGTGGCACTTACGTACAAAATGCCCTGAGCAAGGGGATCGCCGACCCCCTGTTCGAACTGCTCAGCACTCACCCGGAAGCCCAGTACGACCTGCTGGAGTTTCGTCACGCGCTGGAAGGCATCTGTGCCTACTATGCGGCGCTGCGGGGCACCGAGGCTGATTTCGAACGGATTCGCCTGGCGCAAGCCGCCATCGAAGAAGCCGGTCAGCAAGGGTCGCTGGTGGTCGAATCGGCCGCCGTGACCCAGTTCTATCTGGCCGTGGCCGAGGCCTCCCACAACGTGGTGCTGCTGCACCTGTTGCGGGCCATGGGCCCCATGCTCGAGCAGAACATTTTACGCAATAACGAAATTTTGAATCGCCGTCCGGGAGTGGTCGCCAAGATCCGTCGCCATCGTGCGAGCCTGATCGAGGCTATCCTGTCGGGGGCTCCGGAGCGGGCCAGGGCTGCTTGTCATGAGCACCTGGCCTTTATCGAGGACACCTTGTTGGATATGCAGAGGGAAGACAGCCGGATCCAGCGATCCATGCGTCGGATCCGTCAGCAGGAAAACTAATCCCACAAGGCTTTCTTAATTGTCGAATGCTTGCGCCCTTCGCCGTGCAATGCCGTGCAATCACAACAACATAGGAACCAGCCATGTCTGATATCCTGAAGAACGATGTGGACCCGATAGAAACGCTGGAGTGGCTTGCCTCTCTGGAATCCCTGCTGCGTGAAGAGGGTCCGCAACGCGCTCAGTTCATCCTTGAACAGTTGGCCGAGAAAGCCCGCGCAAGCGGTGTGGACGTGGCTGCCAAGGCAAACCGCGACTACATCAACACCATCCCGTCCAGCGACGAGCCGGCTTACCCGGGCGACCTGGAAATGGAACGCCGCATTCGCGCCATCATCCGCTGGAACGCCATGATGATCGTGCTGCGCGCTTCCAAGAAAGATCTGGACCTGGGTGGTCACATGTCTTCCTTCGCTTCTTCCGCGACCATCTACGAAGTCTGCTACAACCACTTCTTCCGTGCCCGCAACGAGAAGGACGGTGGCGATCTGGTCTACTTCCAGGGTCACATCTCCCCGGGCATCTACGCCCGCGCATTCGCCGAAGGTCGCCTGACCGAAGAGCAGCTGGACAACTTCCGTCAGGAAGTGGATGGCAAGGGTATCCCTTCCTACCCGCACCCGAAACTGATGCCGGAATTCTGGCAGTTCCCGACCGTTTCCATGGGTCTGGGCCCCATCGCCGCCATCTATCAGGCGCGTTTCCTGAAGTACCTGACCGACCGTGGCATCAAGGATTGCTCCGAGCAGACCGTTTACGCCTTCCTGGGTGACGGCGAGATGGACGAGCCGGAAGCCAAGGGTGCCCTGACTGTTGCCGTGCGTGAAAAGCTCGACAACCTGGTGTTCGTGGTCAACTGCAACCTGCAGCGTCTGGATGGTCCGGTTGTCGGCAACGGCAAGGTCATCAACGAGCTGGAAGGTCTGTTCGCCGGCGCTGGCTGGGACGTGACCAAGGTCATCTGGGGTCGCAAGTGGGATGAGCTGCTGAAGAAAGACACTTCCGGCAAGCTGATCCAGCTGATGAACGAGACCGTGGATGGTGACTACCAGACCATGAAGTCCCGTGACGGTGCCTACGTGCGCGAGCACTTCTTCAACCGTTACCCGGAAACCGCCGCGCTGGTCAAAGACATGACCGACGAGGAGATCTTCGCCCTGAACCGCGGTGGTCACGATCCTCGCAAACTGTTCGCTGCCTTCTCCAAGGCTGCACAGACCAAGGGCAAGCCGACCGTGATCCTGGCCAAGACCATCAAGGGCTATGGCATGGGCGAAGCGGCCGAAGGCAAGAACATCGCTCACCAGGTCAAGAAGATGGATCTGGGCTCCGTGCGTCACCTGCGCGATCGTTTCAACCTGCCGGTCACCGACGAGCAGCTGGAAAACCTGCCTTACCTGAAGATCGAAGAGGGTACCGAAGAGCACAAGTACCTGCACGCCCGCCGTGCCGCACTGAAGGGCTATGTACCGACCCGTCTGCGCGAGAGCACCACCAAGCTGGAAATCCCGGCGCTGGATGCCTTCGGTCCGCTGCTGGGTGAACAGGCGCGCGAAATCTCCACCACCATGGCGTTCGTGCGTTCCCTGAACGTGATGCTGAAAGACAAGTCCATCGGCAAGCGCATCGTCCCGATCCTTGCTGACGAAGCCCGTACCTTTGGTATGGAAGGCCTGTTCCGCCAGATCGGTATCTACAGCCCGCACGGTCAGCAGTACACCCCGCAAGACCGCGACATCGTCTCCTACTACAAGGAAGACAAGCAGGGTCAGGTTCTGCAAGACGGTATCAACGAGCTGGGCGCCATGTCCTCCTGGCTGGCTGCTGCCACCTCTTACAGCACCAACGACTGCCCGATGATCCCGTTCTACATCTACTACTCCATGTTCGGCTTCCAGCGGATCGGCGACATGGCGTGGGCAGCCGGTGACCAGCAAGCCCGTGGCTTCCTGCTGGGCGCGACCTCCGGTCGTACCACTCTTAACGGAGAGGGCTTGCAGCACGAAGATGGTCACAGCCACATCCTGGCCAACACCATCCCGAACTGCATCTCCTACGACCCGTCCTACGCCTATGAAGTGGCGGTGATCGTACAGGACGGCCTGCGCCGCATGTACGGTGAGAACCCGGAAAACGTGTTCTACTACATCACTACCCTGAACGAGAACTATGCCATGCCGGCCATGCCGGAAGGCGCCGAGGAAGGCATCCGCAAGGGTATCTACAAGCTGGAAACCGTGGCCGGCACCAAGGCCAAGGTACAGCTGCTGGGTTGTGGTTCCATCCTGGGTCACGTGCGTACTGCCGCCCAAATCCTGGCCAGCGAGTACGGCGTGGGTTCCGACGTGTTCAGCGTCACCTCCTTCAACGAACTGGCTCGTGACGGTCAGGACGCGGATCGCTGGAACATGCTGCACCCGACCGCCGAAGCGCGTGTGCCCTACATCGCTCAGGTACTGGGCAGCGAAGCCACCATCGCCGCGACCGACTACATGAAGTCCTTCGCCGATCAGGTGCGTGCCTTCGTTCCGACCGAGAACTACCGTGTACTGGGTACCGACGGTTACGGCCGCTCCGACAGCCGTGCCAACCTGCGTCGTCACTTCGAAGTGAACGAGTTCTACGTAGTGGTTGCTGCCCTGACCGAACTGGCCAAGCGCGGCGAGGTAGACAAGCAGGTTGTGGCCGAAGCCATCGCCAAGTACGGCATCGATGCCGACAAGGTCAACCCGCTGTACGCGTAAGAGGATTGAGTGTCGCGCCGGGTATCCGGCGCGACCTTGCCTGGGTTTAAACGGATAACGCGGGATGCGCGTGGTGATGCTCAGGCTGCCACGCGGATGCACGCAAGAGGATAAAGCGCAATGTCCAAACAGATTATGGTGCCGGATATCGGTGCTGATGAAGTTGAAGTCACCGAGATCATGGTGGCCGTGGGTGACAAGGTCGAACTGGACCAGTCCCTGATCGCCGTGGAAGGTGACAAGGCCTCCATGGAAGTCCCGGCCCCCGCCGCCGGTATCGTCAAAGAGATCCTGATCAAGGTGGGCGACAAGGTTGCCACCGGTTCCCAGATCATGGTCTTCGAAGCCGAGGGTGCTGCCGCACCGGCTCCGGTCCAGGCTGCTGCCCCGGTTGCTGCCGCGCCGGCCGCCGCTGCTGCCGCTCGCCAGGACGTCAACGTGCCGGACATCGGTGGTGACGAAGTCGAAGTGACTGAGATCATGGTTGCCGTGGGCGACATGGTTGAAGCCGACCAGTCCATCATTGCCGTGGAAGGTGACAAGGCCTCCATGGAAGTGCCGGCACCGTTCGCCGGTCGCGTGGTCGAGATCAAGGTTGCCGCCGGCGCCAAGGTTTCTACCGGCTCCCTGGTGATGGTCTTTGAAGTGGCGGGCGCTGCCCCGGCCGCTGTTGCCGCGCCGGCTCCTGCTGCTGCCCCCGTGGCTGCCGCTGCTCCGGTTGCCGCCGGTGCCAAGGACGTCAACGTGCCGGACATCGGCGGTGACGAAGTGGAAGTGACCGAAATCATGGTCGCCGTGGGTGACAAGGTTGAAGCCGACCAGTCCCTGATCACCGTGGAAGGCGACAAGGCCTCCATGGAAGTGCCTGCGCCGTTCGCCGGTGTGGTCAAGGAGATCAAGGTGAAGGCGGGTGACAAGGTCTCCACCGGTTCCCTGATCATGGTATTCGAAGTGGCGGGTGCCGCTCCGGCTGCCGTGGCTGCTCCGGCTCCTGCCGCAGCGCCTGTTGCTGCCGCTCCGGCTGCCGCCGCTCCTGCGCCGGTTGCCCAGGCTGCTGCCGCCTCCGATTTCGTCGCCAACGACGCCTATGTCCACGCCTCCCCGGCTGTACGCCGTCTGGCGCGCGAGTTCGGTGTCAACCTGGCCAAGGTGAAAGCCTCCGGTCGCAAGGGTCGCATCGTCAAAGAAGACGTGCAGGCTTACGTGAAGGATGCGGTCAAGCGCGCCGAGTCCGCTCCGGCTGCCGGCACCGGCACTGGCAACGGTATGAGCGTCGTGGCCTGGCCGAAGGTTGATTTCAGCAAGTTCGGCCCTGTCGAAGAGCTGGAACTGACCCGTATCCAGAAGATCTCCGGTCCTGCCCTGCACCGCAACTGGGCCATGATCCCCCACGTCACCCAGTTCGACGAAGCCGATACCACGGATCTGGAAGCGTTCCGCAAAGAGCAGAACATCCTGGCCGAGAAGCAGAAGCTGGACGTGAAGATCACCCCGCTGGTGTTCATCCTGAAGGCGGCCGCCAAGGCCCTGGAAGCCCATCCGCGCTTCTGCAGCGCCCTGTCCGAAGACGGCAGCAAGCTGATCATGAAGAAGTACATCCACATCGGTGTGGCGGTGGATACCCCCAACGGTCTGGTGGTTCCGGTGGTTCGCGACGTCAACAAGAAGGGCATCCACGAGCTGTCCCGCGATCTGGCCGAGATCTCCAAGAAGGCCCGTGCCGGCAAGCTGACCGCTGCCGACATGCAGGGCGGTTGCTTCACCATCTCCAGCCTGGGTGGCATCGGCGGTACCAGCTTTACCCCGATCGTCAACGCGCCGGAAGTGGCCATCCTGGGCGTCTCCAAGTCCGAGATGAAGCCGAAGTGGAACGGTAAAGAGTTCGTGCCGCGCCTGATGCTGCCGCTGGCTCTGAGCTACGACCACCGCGTCATCGATGGCGCCGACGGTGCCCGCTTCATCACCACCCTGAGTGGTGTGTTGTCCGACATTCGTCGACTGGTCCTGTAAGTGAGAGGGCGGGCCCAGAGCCCGCCCTTTTTGCTTCTCATTTCGTTAACAGGATTGTAAACTTGCCCCGTTTTTTTCACGGCTGCAGCGGCCTTGTTTGGCATAAGACTGTGCTGTCCGGGGATATAAGAACGACAAAGAGGTCATGATGAGTAAAGAAATCAAAACCCAGGTCGTAGTACTGGGTGCTGGCCCTGCCGGTTATTCCGCTGCCTTCCGTGCGGCTGACTTGGGTCTGGATACCATTATCGTCGAGCGTTACTCCACCCTGGGTGGCGTCTGCCTGAACGTGGGTTGCATCCCGTCCAAGGCACTGCTGCACGTCGCCAAAGTCATTGAAGAAGCCAAGGCGCTGGCCGAGCACGGCATCGTCTTCGGTGCCCCGCAGACCGACATCGACAAGGTGCGTCTGTGGAAAGAGAAGGTCATCAACCAGCTGACCGGCGGTCTGGCTGGCATGGCCAAGATGCGTAAAGTCCAGGTCGTGAACGGCTTCGGCAAGTTCACCGGTCCGAACACGCTGGAAGTGGAAGGCGCCGACGGCAAGACCACCGTCACCTTCGACAACGCCATCATCGCCGCCGGTTCCCGTCCGGTTAAGCTGCCGTTCATCCCCCATGACGACCCCCGCGTATGGGACTCTACCGATGCGCTGGAGCTGACGACCGTTCCTGGCAAGCTGCTGGTCATCGGTGGCGGCATCATCGGTCTGGAGATGGGTACCGTGTACTCCTCCCTGGGTTCCGAGATCGACGTGGTGGAATTTGCCGACCAGCTGGTACCGGCTGCCGACAAAGACATCGTCAAGATCTACACCAAGCGCGTTGCCAAGAAATTCAACATCATGCTGGAGACCAAGGTCACCGCCGTTGAAGCCCGTGAAGACGGCCTGTACGTCTCCTACGAAGGCAAGCACGCCCCGGCCGAGCCGGTTCGCTACGACAACGTGCTGGTTGCCGTTGGCCGTGTGCCGAACGGCAAGATGCTGGATGCCGAGAAGGCCGGTGTTGCCGTCAACGAGCGCGGTTTCATCGAGGTGGACAAGCAATTGCGTACCAACGTGGCCCACATCCACGCCATCGGCGACATCGTCGGTCAGCCCATGCTGGCCCACAAGGGTGTACACGAAGGCCACGTGGCGGCCGAAGTCATCGCCGGCAAGAAGCACTACTTCGACCCGAAAGTGATTCCGTCCATCGCCTATACCGAGCCTGAGATGGCCTGGGTGGGTCTGACCGAGAAGGAAGCCAAGCAACAGGGTCTGAACTTCGAAGTCGCCACCTTCCCGTGGGCTGCTTCCGGTCGCGCCATCGCGTCCGACTGCTCCGACGGCATGACCAAGCTGATCTTCGACAAGGAGAGCGGCCGCGTCATCGGTGGTGCCATCGTGGGTACCAACGGCGGTGAACTGCTGGGTGAAATCGGTCTGGCCATCGAGATGGGTGCCGACGCCGAAGACATCGCGCTGACCATCCATGCTCACCCGACTCTGCACGAGTCCGTGGGTCTGGCTGCCGAAGTGTTCGAAGGCTCCATCACCGACCTGCCGAACGCCAAGGCCAAGAAGAAAAAATAATCTTCTGCCCGTTTCATAAGAAAAGCCGCTCCATGGAGCGGCTTTTTGTTGTCTGTCTTTCGGCACCCAGCGGTCAGCAGCGCCCCTTCTTGGCCTGTCCCGGTGGGCAGAAGGTACCGTAGCCTCCGCGATCCCCATCACTGACCCGGATCCGGGTATCGTCCACGCTCACATCGGCCCCGTGCACCCGCACGGGCCCGCTGCTGCAGGCACTGAGCAGCCCCCCCAGCACTATCATCACGACCAGCTTGCCCATCATACCTCCTCGCGTTTTCCTGATTATGAGGCATGTGGCAGGGCGGTGGGAGACGACGTATCCCCCGTGCGTCACGGCTTGCCGTGGTCATGAAGAAGGGCGCCGAAGCGCCCTGGTGCGGGTCAGGAAGAGGTGCCGGACGCTCAGAGTCGGAAGTTGCCGACCAGCTTGTCGAGCTCGCCGGAGAGGTGCTGCAGGTTGCGGCTCGACTCGGTCAGGTGATGGGCGATATCGGCGGTCTCCATGGTGAGCTGGTTGATGTCCTCCACGTTGCGGTTGAGTTCGCCCACCACGCTCGACTGCTCTTCGGTGGCGGTGGCGACCTGGATGTTCATGTCGCTGATCTGGGTGATGTGCCCGGTGATCTGGTCGAGGGCGCCGTTGGCCTCGTCGGCCTGGGTCACCACCCGCAGGCTCTGATTGCGGCCCTGGGCCATGGCGCTGACGGCGCGGGCGCTCTGCTCCTGGAGGCTGTTGATCATGCCCTGGATCTCGGCGGTGGAGGCGGCGGAGCGGCTGGCGAGGTTGCGCACCTC
>NZ_JBFOCV010000036.1:0-189900 GCF_040907975.1 Aeromonas sp. s10
TGTAGTGGTCAACTAAATCCGGACACACAGTTAAGCCGATTTTCGGCCTCTGCTGGCGGTATCCCATCATTGTGTTGATGCGGGCGCCGCCAGTTGTAGTAATCCATCAGGTAGTAGCTGATATCCCGCTTGGCTTCCCGCAGGCTCATGTACCCCGTGGTCGGAAGCCATTCCGTCTTGAGGCTCCTGAACAGCCGCTCCATCGGCGCGTTATCCCAGCAGTTGCCACGCCGACTCATGCTCTGGGTCATGCGATAGCGCCACAGCCGTTGCCGAAATACCCGGCTGCCGTATTGGCTGCCCTGGTCGGAGTGAAACAGCACGCCAGACGGGCAGCCCCGTTGCTGATACGCCATGTCGAGCGCTTTCACGGCCAACTCAGCATCAGGCCTGCCGGACATCGCCCAGCCCACGACCCGTCGGGTGTGGAGGTCGAGCACCGCGGCCAGGTAATGCCAGCGGCCACCTGCCCATACGTAAGTGATGTCGCCGCACCACACCTGATTGGGTTGCTGGACATCAAATTCACGCGCCAGAAGATTGGGAATATCCGGTCGTTCAGACCGCGCGACCTGATAACGATGAGCTCCCGGTTGTTTGGAGACCAGCCCGGCCTCCTTCATCAGGCGACGCACCTTGAACCGACCAATCTGATGCCCCAGTGCCCGCATCATTGACATCAAGGCCCGGCTGCCAGCTGAGCCTCTACTCTCTTTGAACAAACACCGTAACTCACTTCTCTGCTGCACCCGTTCACGGTTAATTGTGCGCCTGCGAGCCAGATAGTCGTAAAAACAGGCGGTTGGTATACCGAAAGCGCAACAGACCAGGGTGGTGGGGGCTTGCTCCCTTAATCGGTCTATCAGCGCGTACGTTCGAGTTCGTCCGCCATCAAGAGAGCAGTAGCCTTTTTTAGAATGGCCTTTTCGCGTTCAAGCCGGTTGATGCGGGCTTCCAACTCCTGAATTTTTTGCTGCTCAGGGGTCAGCGCCCGGTTAGCAGGTGTAGCGCCACTTCGTTCTGATTGAAGTTGCTGAACCCATCGACGCAGCACGGTTTCGCCGACATCCAGTGAACGGCTGGCTTCGGGGACTGAATAGCCTTGGTCGAGCACCAGGGATGCGGCTTCCAGCTTGAACTCGGCAGTAAATGAGCGACGTAATCTTGTCATTGAACACCTCAAATAATGGTGGCGACTGTACCACCTAAAACGGTGTCCGGGATGATTAGACCACTACAGGGCAAGACAAACTGGGATATGGCCCCGTTTGTCCACTCGGATGGCGCGGCCTGTCCAGTCCACCAGCATCAGGTAATCCGCAAAGGTATATGGCAGGCTATCGGGTCGCGCTTCGTGCGCGAATGGCAACAGCAACGGCGGCAATGGGGCGGCGGACTGCTCGCCATCGAGACGCTGCTTGAGGCTGGTGTAATCGCTCTGTTCAGGCCGGTCGGACAATCCCGCTCGTATAGGATTGAGATCAACATAGGCCATGCAGGCCAGCAGGGCTGATTCGGTGAGCAAGGCCTGGCTCTTGAAGCGCCCTTCCCAGAAATGGCCCTTGCAACCATCTTCCCGATTGGCCTGCCGAGCCAGGGTTTCATTGAGCAGCCGCACAAACCAGCTGATGGAATGCAGGCGCTCCCGCCACTGTCCTATCAGTTGTTGCACCACAGCGAGTTCAGGCTCAATCAGGGACTCCCCCTGATACCAGCGTCGCACCAGCAGCGGCCACTGGAACAGCGCCTCCCAACGCTCGGCCACCTCTCGCTCGCTCCAATTGGCAGCGGTATCCGGCTCAACCTTGAGCACCAGATGATAGTGATTGCTCATCACTGCATAGGCACACACACCGATGGCAAACAGTCGCGACAATTGGCCCAACTTGTCCACTACCCACTGACGCCGATGCTCGTAACTTTGGCCGGAGTGGGCATCTTCCCCGCACAGAAACGCCCGCCGCACACAGCGACTGACCACATGATAGTAAGGCGTATCCTGCAAACTGATTTGACGTGAACGGGCAATGGTCATGGCTCACCCCCTGGGCAGTGACACCTCAAGCCAAGTACAGGGCTACGCCGCTGTCAAAAAGGTGGGTGTCCCAGATTTTCGCCCCCTGGGCTGTGACACCTCAAGCCAAGTACAGGACTACGCCGCTGTCAAAAAGGTGGGTGTCCCAGATTTCACCCCCAGATTGCACAATTTGCTGATCAAGTTCAAAAAACGATGTGATTCCGATGGTTACATCATTTTAAGGCTCGCTTGGGTAGTTTCGTTTGTCTTACAGTGGCTATCTGGAACCTGTTGAACTGCGATGGGTCACTGCCCTCGATGGTCAATGGAGCATATTGGAAGCTGTAATCCATGCGCGGTAGCGTGGGATTTGGTGACGTTACGCCCCATACAGAAAGGTGGGTGTCCCAGATTTTGCGATGGGCCACTGCCCTCGCTGGTCAATGGAGCATATTGGAAGCTGTAATCCATGGGCGGTAGCGTGGGATTTGGTGGCGTTACGCCCCATACAAAAAGGTGGGTGTCCCAGATTCCTCCTGACCATTAAGTCAATTTGATGCTCACATCGACAGTTTCGTTTGGCTTACTATGGCCATTCAGAACCTGTTGAGCTGCGATGGGTTGCTGCAAGCGCAGGTCAAGGGAGCATATTGGAAGCTGTAATCCACGGGCGGTAGCGTATTTATCATTTGATGATGTTGTATGACACATCACCATGTATCAAATTAATATATTCATAGTATATTTTACATGAAAAATATTTGATATTCATTGATAACAGGATTTTTTAATGACAGAAGAAAATAACACTGAAGATTTAAACAATGAGTTTTTCCATTTTCCCATACGTACTGACGCAGTTCTTCTTCATTTAAGGCAAGACATGCGTGATGACTGGTTTATCGACTCATTAAATTACGAGGACCTACTTTCTAGAAAACAACCTCTACTGGATAAAATAGAAGTAAAAATAGATGAAGGGAATGGTTCATATACTCCAAGCGACCGATTCATATATGATGTACCTAAAAGCAACTTAGGACTACGTTACTCATTAGAAACTGATTTCTACGATCGCTTTTTATATCAAGCCATTTGTAGTTTTTTACTACCATACTATGATCCTCTAATATCCAACCGTGTTTTCAGTCACCGCTACAACGCAAATCGCTCCAAGGAAAAATATATTTTCAAGAATAGAATTGAACTCTGGAATACTTTTGAGGGTATAACAAAACTAGGCATTACTGATGATAATTTTTTGTTGGTCACTGATTTGCTTAACTACTTTGAACATATTTCTATTAAAAATATAGAACATGCATTTATAAACTTATTACCAAAAGTAAAGGCGCCAGGAAAGATCAAGACTAAAATCAGAAGTGCCATTTATACATTGTGTCGACTATTACATAAATGGTGCTTCAATGACCTCCATGGTTTACCACAAAACAGGGATGCATCTTCATTTATAGCAAACATTGTATTAACTTCTGTTGATCAAGCAATGATTGACCGTAAATATGATTACTTTCGATACGTAGATGATATAAGAATAATTTGTAAAAATAGATTTCGCGCAAAAAAGGCACTGAATGATTTAATTTTTGAATTAAGAAAGATTGGAATGAATATAAATTCAAAGAAAACAAACATTTATAGCAAAGATTCTAGCGAGAAGGATATAGACGATTTATTTCCCGGTTCTGATGAGCAAAGTATTACAATAGATAACATGTGGAAATCAAAAAGTAAGGGGGTCATTATAAGATCCATTCCCGAACTAACTAGCATGCTCAAGGAGCTTGTGATAAATCATGAAACACAGAGCAGGCGCTTTAGATTCTGCATCAATAGAATAAAAACATTAGTTACTGCAGAACTATTCAAAACCAACTCTCTTATATCAAATGACATTATCAAAACATTAATAGAGGCGCTATATGACCAACCTGCATCATCTGACCAGTTTTGTAGACTTTTGCTCGACCTAGATCTTCAAGATGAACATTTATCACAAATAGAAAACTTTATTACAGATGAAGAATACTGCATTTACGATTGGCAAAACTATCACATATGGATGATGCTATCATATAAAAAACTACATCGACCAAAACTAATTGAAAGGGCCAAATACTTATGTCTAGAAACCCCAACCAGACCCGAGGTGGCTTTCTGCCTTATTTACCTCGCTACTCATGATGAATTTCCTTTCCTTGAGTCACTTCATGACAAAATAGAATCTAATTGGCCATTTCAAATTCAAAGACATTATTTAATAGCCATAAAAAGCCGCCCTATTAATAAATCTCCCATCCTTGTGAATAAAATATCTCCAATGGTAAAGGGAACAATCAATGGCATTAATTCTAAAAAATATTTGAGAGATGAATTCATTTATATAAAAAATGATTCATTATCATTCTCAGAAATTTACAATGAGCTTAGCCCATATGACTAAAGAATATTGTGTCTTCTTATATTTAAAAGACTTTAAACTTAATGGTGATGATCGCTATTTTTTATTACTAGACAATTTTTTTCATGAGGTAAACGCGAAGGAATTACTAGATTTAGATTGCCATCTGATCACGCATGACTATTACACAATAACAGACAGCATTTATAAATGCGTCGGTCAACTACCGAGATCAGTCATAGATATCACTCACTTCAAACGCTATCTTTTACAGCAAAAAGTAACTAATGAAAATAAAGAATACTTTAAGACAAAAGAGATAATGAAAGATGAATATGATGATATCAATGATCTGAAATCGTATTTTGAGATTTACTATAGGAAAGAAAGTTTCACTTCCGAAGTTTATATGCTTTTTTCTCATAAACTTTCAAGTGCATTTGAAAAACTGCTAATAGAGGCCGAGGGACTTGATGAAATAAATAGATATTTTGACATTGAAATACCAACTTACAACATTATTTACAACCATCTATCACGAGGCATAGAAATAGATTGCGAGATATTAAAAGCACATAAAAACGAGATAAATGAGCGATACTTTAAAGAACTTAAATTTTTCGCTGAAACCTTTGATTTCATGTATGAAATACCATCCGAAGCTGAACTTTCAGAGTATTTATCATTAAGAGGTTATAATATTGAAAACGAGTCATTAGATTATATTTTAAACTTTATTCCAATGCCTGATAACTTTGGTAAAATAGTTGGGCAACTACAGAAGACAAATGCAACAAGAAATACCTTACTTGGTATTCCTCATTCAAAGAAATCTATAACCCCATATGTAGATTTAAACGGCTCAATAACATCTAGAATATATATAAAATCACCAAGCCTTCAAAATATATCAAAAAGATACAGAAATATATTGATTCCATCTCAAGGAAAAGAACTCAGCTATATTGACTACGATCAATTCGAAATTGGTATTATGGCACATTATAGTCAAGATGAAAATCTAATATCTATGTATTCTGGTCATGATATATATTCCGAGTTTTCATCTCAAGCGTTTGGAACGCCGGATAAAAGGAAAATTGCGAAAATGATTTTCCTTTCATTTATATATGGAATGACTCTAGATAACTTATTAAGGGCTGTTACAGAAAACAATGGTAATAAAGAGCAAGCGAAGATATTTTTCGCTAATTTTTCAAGGCTGGAGGAATGGAGGGAAGAAATTGCAACAATTTTTCATAAAAATGGAAAAATTCCAACTCAGCTAGGTAACTATTTGAAGAGAGAGAATACGGGCCCATTAACATCCAGTGAAAAGCGATCTTGTGTGAGTCAAGTCATACAAGGTACGGGCTCCTTGATTTTTAAAAAGGCTATTATAAATATTTCCCAAAATATAAATATTAAAATCATTCTTCCTATGCATGATGCATTACTAGTTCAGCATCCAAAAGATTTTGATACAAATGAACTAATTAAAATATTTGTCGATGCAATGAGTGAAATTCTCGGCGAAAGTAAAATAACACCAAAAGCATCACTAAGTAACTTTTACGAAAGTTAAATTTTATTTAAAACAAGTATTTTAATTTATAAAAAAGGCGACCATCCGGTCGCCTTTTTATTTCTATCACTTTCCAATCAGAAAATATCACCGCGCCGGTCGCTTGGTACCATTGCCTTTTGCCGCGGGCTTGCCTCCCTGAGTGGCAGGTTTGGCGCCCGGCTTGGCAGAGCCGGCACGGGTCGGCGCCTTGCCCTTGTGGGCGGGTTTGCCGGCCGGTTTGCTCTTACCAGCACTCTGGCCTGCGCCCTGACCTGTACCTTGCGAACTGGGCTTGCCGTTGCCCGCCCCTTTCTGGAGCTGGGAGCCTACTGGCTTGCCATTGCCCGCCTTGCCGCCATGTTTGCTGGCTGCAGAGGCATTGGCTGCACCGGCCTCGCTGCGGGCGGCCTTGTTGCCCGCCCCGTTGCTGCGCTGATGGGTGATGGCGCTGTGGCGGGTCAACGCGGGCTTGAGGCCCTTGCTGCGGCTGCGCTCGGCTTTGGCTTCGCCGCGACCTTCCGGCGGCACCAGGCAGTCGGGGCCGTTGCCGATGAGGTGACCCTTGCCCATCTCCAGCAGGGCTTCGCGGATCATCGGCCAGCCGGCCGGATCGTGATAGCGCAGCAGCGCCTTGTGCAGGCGACGGCGACGCTCCCCTTTCACCACGAACACGTCCCCGCCCTGGCGGCTCACCTTGTTGAGCGGGTTTTTCTCGGTGTAATACATGGTGGTGGCGTTGGCGAGCGGCGACGGGTAGAAGTTCTGCACCTGATCGAGCTTGAAGCGGTTTGCTTTAATCCAGAGCGCCATGTTCACCATGTCTTCATCCGTGGTGCCTGGATGGGCGGAGATGAAATAGGGGATCAGGTACTGCTGCTTGCCCGCCTCTTTGGAGTACTTGTCGAACAGCTCCTTGAAGCTGTAGTAGCTGCCCATACCCGGCTTCATCATCTTGGAGAGCGGGCCCTCTTCGGTGTGCTCCGGCGCTATCTTGAGGTAGCCGCCGACGTGGTACTTGGCCAGCTCCTTGATGTAGCGCGGATCTTCCACCGCGATGTCGTAGCGCACGCCGGAGGCGATCAGGATCTTCTTGATGCCCTTGAGGTCGCGTGCCTTGCGATAGAGGTTGATGGTCGGGCTGTGGTCGGTGTCCATGTGCGGGCAGATGGTCGGCCAGACGCAGGAGGCGCGGCGGCAGGTCTGCTCGGCCTTGGGGCTCTTGCAACGCAGCTTGTACATGTTGGCGGTGGGGCCGCCCAGATCCGAGATGACGCCGGTAAAGCCCGGCACCTTGTCGCGGATCTCTTCGATTTCTTTCAAGATCGACTCTTCCGAGCGGCTCTGGATGATGCGCCCTTCGTGCTCGGTGATGGAGCAGAAGGAGCAGCCACCGAAGCAGCCGCGCATGATGTTGACCGAGGTCTTGATCATGTCGTAGGCCTGGATCTTCTCGTTGCCATAGGCCGGGTGCGGCACCCGCTGGTACGGCAGGCCGAACACCCCGTCCATCTCGTCGGTTTCGAGGGGGAAGGCAGGCGGGTTGACCCAAATGATGCGATCGCCGTGGGCCTGCGAGAGCGCGCGGGCGCAGCCCGGGTTGGTCTCGTGGTGCAGGATGCGCGACGCATGGGCGTAGAGCACCTTGTCCTCCTTCACCCGCTCGAACGCCGGCAGCTTGACGTAAGTCTTCTCCCACGGTTTTTGCTTAGGGGGCTGCACCAGGATGGGCTTGGCTTCCTGCTCCACCGGCGCGGTACCCTCGTCATCGCTGCATGGCGCCCCTTCCATATAGGGGTTGGGGATGGGATCGATGCGGCCAATCTGGTCGAGCTTGCTCGAATCCACCCCGCGCCAGCCCGGCAGCGGCTCCTTGCGGATGACGGCGGTGCCGCGAATGTCCTGCATGGTGTCGATGGTCTCGCCGCCTGCGATGCGGTGAGCCACCTCCACCAGGGGGCGCTCGGCGTTGCCGTAGATGAGGATGTCGGCCTTGGCGTCGATGAGGATGGAGCGACGGATGGTCTCGGACCAGTAGTCGTAGTGGGCGATGCGGCGCAGGGATGCCTCTATGCCGCCGATGACCACCGGCACCTCTTTATAGGCCTCTTTGCAGCGCTGGGTGTAGACCAGGGTGGCGCGATCCGGCCGCTTGCCGCCCACATCCCCCGGGGTGTAGGCGTCATCGTGGCGCAGCTTCTTGTCGGCGGTGTAGCGGTTGATCATGGAGTCCATGTTGCCCGCCGTCACCCCGTAGAAGAGGTTGGGCTTGCCCAGACGCATGAAGTCATCTTTCGATGACCAGTCTGGCTGGGCGATGATGCCGACCCGAAAACCCTGGGATTCGAGCATGCGGCCGATCACCGCCATGCCGAAGCTCGGGTGATCCACGTAGGCGTCGCCTGTCACCAGCACGATGTCGCAGCTGTCCCAGCCGAGCTTGTCCATCTCCGCGCGGGACATGGGCAGGAAGGGCGCCGTGCCGTAGCACTCGGCCCAGTAACGGGGATAGGAGAAGAGGTTGGTAACCGGCTGCATTTTGACCACCTGGAACAATTCGGGTCGCGCATTATACCGGCAGAGCAAGGCGGGGGCGACGGCTTTTTGCCCCTACAGAACGCGAGGGGAAGGGGCGCCTTCGAGCGGGCGCGACAGGTCGGCGTGACAGACTCCGATCTCATCAGCAAGCAGGGCGCCCATTGGCGCCCTGCTTGCTGTCATCCGGGTCGGCACGCTAGGCCGCCGGTTTGTCACGCCCCTCGGGGGCCACAGCCCCCGGCACCGTGGAGGGACTGGCCGGGGTTGCCGTGGCCAGTACCTCGTCCACCAGTCGGTCCCGCGCCCCCGTCATCCCGGCGCGTCTGGCGATCAGGTGATAGATGGCGGGCACCACCAGCAGGGTCACCAGGGTCGCCAAGGACAAGCCGAAGAAGACCACGGTTCCCACGGCCATCCGGCTCTCGTACCCCGCCCCCATGGAGAGCATCAGGGGCACGGCGCCGATGATGGCGGTGAGCGAGGTCATCAAGATGGGGCGCAAGCGGCGCACCGACCCCTTGATGATCGCCTCCTCGAACCCTTCACCCCGCTGGCGCAGCTGGTTGATGAACTCGACGATGAGGATGCCGTTCTTGGTCACCATGCCGATGAGCATGATCATGCCTATCTGGCTGTAGATGCTGAGCTCCTGCCCCGTGAGCCAGAGGCCGAGCAGGCCGCCGAAGATGCCGAGCGGCACCGTCATCATCACCACCGCCGGGGTCAGCAGGCTCTCGAACTGGGCCACCAGCACCAGATAGACCACCAGCAGGGCCAGGCCGAACACCAGTGCCATCTCCCCCTGGTTGTCGCGATAGTCCTTGGACTCGCCGGCATAATCCACCGACATGCCGGTGGGCAGGTGATCTGCGGCCCAGCCATCCAGGAAGTCAAGCGCCTCCCCCAGGGTGTGACCGGGGGCCACGTCCGCGGTGAGGGTGACCGCCTTCTGGCGCTGGTAGTGGTTGAGGCGCTGGGGGCTGGCCACCTGGGTGACGGTCGCCAGGGTGGAGAGGCTCACCATCTCGCCGCTCGCGGCCTTCAAATAGATGCGGCTGATGTCGGAGATGCCGTTGAACTGGGTCTGGTTGGCGCGCAGGTAGACATCATACTCTTCGCCCCTGTCCACATAGGTGGTCTGGCTGACGCCGCCGAGCAGGGCCTGCAGGGAGCTTGCGATGGTGGAGACCGGAATGCCGAGCTGGGTGGCTCGCTCCCGCTCTATGGTCACCTGCAGCTCCGGGGTCTTCTCGGCATAGTCGAGATCCGGGCTCTGCATCAGCCCGCTTTGGGCCGCCGCCTCCTTGAGCGCCAGCCCCTGCTGGTTGAGCTCACCGTAATCGGAGCCTTGCAGCACGAACTGCACCGCCGCGGTGGAGCCGCCTCTGAACCCCGGCTGGAAGGTGCGGATCATCACGTCGGGGATGCCGGCGAGGCGACCGCTCAGGGAGCGGCCAAACTCGGTGGCCGTTTCGTCCCGCACCGCCCAGTCGCTGAGCTGAATGATGGCCATGCCGGTCTGATCGCCGCCGCGCCCGAAGGCCGGGGTGCTAAAGCTCATGGCCTGCACCACCCCCTTGCCGAGCAGCGGCAGGATGGCGGCCTCCACCTGCTGCATGTTGCGCTTCATCCGCTCGATGCTGGTGCCCTCCGCCCCTTTCACGAACACATAGAGCACGCCCCTGTCCTCGGTCGGGGTGAGGCTCGCGGGCAGCTTGCCAAAGAGGGCGCCAATGCCGCCAAGGCAGAGCAGCAACACCAGGGGCATCCAGACGGCGCGGCGCAGCACGGACCCCAGCACGCGGCGATAACGCTCCTCCACCCAGCCAAGTCCCTTGTCCAGGGTGGCGGTCAGGGCGTTGGGCTTGTCCACGGCACGCATCAGCCAGGAGCCCATGGCCGGGGTCAGGGTGAGCGCCACCAGGGAGGAGAAGAGCACGGCCAGGGAGAGCAGGATGGCGAACTCGGTGAAGAGGCGCCCCACCATGCCGTCCATGAAGGCGATGGGAACGAACACCATCACCAGCACGGCGGTGGTGGCGATGACGGCAAAGCCCACCTCCCGGGTGCCGTGCCAGGCCGCCATCAAGGGGGACTCGCCCCGTTGCAGGTGATGGTGGATGTTCTCCACCACCACGATGGCGTCATCCACCACCAGGCCGATGGCGAGGATGAGGGCCAGCAAGGTGATGAGGTTGATGGAAAAGCCCAGATACCAGGCACCGATGAAGGCCGAAATCAGGGAGACGGGCACCGTGATGGCCGGAATGAGGGTGGTGCGCCCCTGCCCGAGGAAGAGATAGAGCACGGCCACCACCAGCAGGGCGCAGATGGCGAGTGTCTCATACACCTCGTCGATGGCCTGCTTGATGAAGATGGTGGAGTCGTAGTCGACCTCAAGGGTGGCCCCCTCCGGCAGGAAGCGCTGCATCTCCACGAGCTTCTTCTCGATGCCCTGGGCCACCGCCAGGGGATTGGCGGTGGACTGGGCGACGATGCCAATCCCCAGGCTCTCGCGGCCGTTGCGCTGATAGGCGCTGTCTTCGTTCTTGGCCCCCACCTCCACATCCGCAATGTCCGCCAGATAGATGCTCTGACCATTGGTGGCGGTTTTCACCGGCAGGGTGCGAAAATCTTCCGCACTGTGATAGAGCCGTGCAATCTGCACCGCCATGGCCATGGTGTTGTTGCGGATCTCGCCGCCCGGCAGCTCGATGTTCTCCCGCTTGAGGGCATCCTGCACGTCGGCCACCGTGATGCCGCGGGCCGCCATGTCGGCGGGGCGCAGCCGCACGTACATCACCTGGGTCAGGTCCCCGGAGAGGGAGACCTCGCTTACCCCGTCCACCAGGCTCAAGGGGTCCACCAGCATGCGATTGGCGTAATCCGTCATGGCGGTACGGTCCATCTGGGTGCTGCTGAAATTGAGCCAGATGGCCACATCCCCGTTGCCGTTGTCCTTGGTCACCATGGGCTCGTCCGCCCCGTCTGGCAGCTTGGGTCTGGCCCGGGAGATGGCATCACGCACGTCGGAGGTGCCCTCCAGCATGTTCCAGCCGAGCTTGAACTCCACCGTGATGGAGGAGCGCCCCTTGCGGGTCACCGAGTTGATGTTCTTGATGCCGCTGATGCCGGAGAGCTGATCCTCGATGGGCTTGGTGACCTGGCTCTCCATCACCTCAGGGGCCGCCCCCTCATAGGTGGTGGTGATGGAGACGGACGGGGTCTGCACATCCGGCATCTCCCGCACGGTGAGTTTGCTGAAGGCCACCAGGCCGAACACGGTGAGCAGGGCGCTGATGACCACCGCCACCAGGGGACGGCGTACTGAGATATCGGAGAGCCACATCAGCCTTTCACCTCGCCCAGATCACGTACCTGGGCGCCGTCGCGCAGATTGACCAGCCCCTCCACCGCGATGCGATCGCCGACGTTCAACCCCTTGAGCACCCAGACGGCCTCGCCATGGGTGTCGCCAAGCTCCACCGGCACCCGCTTCACCCGTCCGTCCGCCTCCAGGCGATAGACGAAGCGCTGCTCGCCGGCATACTCCACCGACTGGGCGGGGATCAGGGTCATCTTCTGGGGTGGCAGAGAGAGATCCACGTTCATCAGCATGCCGGGACGCAGCTGGCCACCGGTGTTGGGCAGGATGACGCGGGCCTTGATGTTCTGGGTGTCGCTGGAGATCCGGCTGTCGAGGGTCTCCAGCACGCCGGAAAAGGATTGATCCGGCCAGGCCGAGCTGGTTGCCGTCACCGCCATGCCGGGGCGCAGCAGGGAGAGGTAGCGCTCGGGCACCGCCAGATCGAGCCGCAGTTTTGCCAGCTCGTCCAGATGCAAGAGCACGTCGCCGCTGTTGACCAGGGCTCCTTCGCTGAGATCGATGAGGCTGACGGTGCCGTCGAAGGGGGCCGCCAGGGTGCGCAGGGAGAGCTCGTAACGGGCCGCATCGACCCGGGCCTGGGCCTGGGCAACAGTCGCCTCTTGCCCCTCCAGCTCCGAGGTGGTGACGGCGCCTCGCGCCACCAGCTTGCGCATGTCCCGCAGCTTGCGAGCCTCGTCGCGCACGCTGGCGCTCTGCTCGGCCAGCTCCGCCTGCTGCTTGCCCGCATCCAGGGCGATCAGGGTCTGCCCCTGTTTGACCTGCTGGCCGGAACTCACCGCGATGGTGGCAATGCGGCCGGTCACCTCGGGACTGATGGCCACGGAGCGATTGGCCGCAAGCTTGCTCACCAGCTTGATGGAGGGCTCGGCCAGACTCTGCCTGACGGTTTCGGCCCTGATGTTGATCTCTCTTGGTGCAGGCTTGCTGGCGGGTTCAGCCTGCCGCAGATGCCAGGCGCCCGCCGCCAGCAATAGTAGAAGAGGGAAAAGCCACAGCCACACGCGCGTTTTCATCACAAGATCCATGCAGTCAAAGAGAGAGGAAGAAGAGATAGCTTCATCAAGGATGGCACCATGTTACCCCCTGACTATGCCGTGACTATGTATAAATGTGACAAAACGTAACAGTCCGGTGAGAAGATCATCAAAAACGCATCTTGTCGGCACGCGCGTCAGGGTTCTGCCTTACACTGATGCCGACTCTCGCCATCTTCCGGTACGCCCATGTCCATTCCCTCCCCCGCCTTTGCCAGATACCGATTGCAGTGGCTGCTGCTGGGCCTCGGCCTGCTGCTGTTGCTGCTCGCCCTGCAACATGCGTTTCGCCAGGTTACCGAGATCAACAAGCGTGACACCATCAACGCCGCGACCCAGCTCAGCAGCCAGCACCAGCGGATGGAGACCTTCCTTGAGGCCATGCGCGGCCAGGCGGAGGAGCGCCTGCGCAGCAATCCCCAGTCCGTGCTCTCTCGCCAGCTCTATCAGGCGCTGCAATCCGACGGGGAGCACGGCATCAACCTGGATCGCATCCCCGTCGATCTGCCCCCCGCCCTCATCGGCAACCTGACCGGGCAGGGCCCGCTGCCCCACGACGGCAGCGAGCGGCAAGCCAGAATACATCTCGCCCTCAGCCTCTCCCCCTTGCTCGCCACCGCCAGCAAGCTGCTGGACAGGGACGTGGCCTGGATCTACTTCACCGGTACGGACAATTTCATCTACCTCTATCCCTGGGTGCCATCCAGCCAGTTTCGCTTCGATCCCGTGATTTACAGCAAGGCCTACTGGCAGGAGGCGATGGCCAGGTATCCCCACCTGGAGCACGCCATGCTCTCGCGCCCCTACCAGGATTTTGCCGGACGAGGGCAGATGATCACCCTCTCCCAGCCCATTACCCAGGGAGGCCAGATCATTGGCCTGCTCAGCATCGACATCCAGACCGTCACGCTGGCGCAGACCCTGCACCGCCTCGCCCCCCGGATTGGTACCCTGTTCCTGCTCAACGCCCATCAGCAGATCCTCGCCAGCAGCCAGTCCGGAACCGCGCCGCCCCCGGTCAGGACGGCGCAGTCAGCGGAATATGAGTGGCAACAGGGCGCCTTGCAGCTCGTCTATCCCATCCCGGAGACACCGCTCTCCCTCATCCATCGCATCCCGCTGCTGCCTCTGCTGCAGACGCTGTTGTGGCAATCGGCAACGGCGCTCATCACCATTCTCTGTCTGGTGGTGGCGACCGTCTCCAGCCTGCGTGCCCAGCGCCTCAACCGGCGTCTCAACTACCTGTCGCGCCACGATGCCCTGACCGGCGCCTTCAACCGCCACTACTTCGATGCCTTCGAACACCGCCAGGCTCTGGCAGGCCGCCAACGTATCGGCGCCATCATGTTTGACTGCGATCACTTCAAACAGATCAACGACCGTTTCGGCCACGGGGTGGGCGATCAGGTCCTCATCCGTCTGGTGCAGCTCTGCCAGTCCCTGCTGACACGGGAGTGCCACCTGATCCGCTGGGGTGGCGAGGAGTTCCTGCTGCTCGTCGCCGATGAAGCGATCCCTCTGGCCCCCTTGGCCGAGCGGCTTCGCCTGTGCATAGCAGAGCATCCCTGGAGCGCCATCGCGGCCGAGCTGAAGGTGACCGTCAGCCTGGGCCACTGTCGTCAATCACCAGCCATCTCCTTGCAGGAGGTGATCCGCCGCGCCGATATCGCCCTCTATCAGGCCAAGGCCAACGGCCGCAATCGCAGCGAAGCGTGGCGGGATGACGGACAGGAGAAGCCGGAGTAAGCTGGACTCCCACTTCATGTCAGGAGACGCAACTGTGTCACGAAAACCCCGTCTGGGATTGGCCCTGGGCAGCGGTGCGGCCCGAGGATGGGCCCACATCGGCATCATCCGTGCCCTGGAGCGACTGGGCGTCAAGCCGGATCTGGTGGCTGGCTGCTCCATCGGCAGCTTTGTCGGCGCCGCCTATGCCGCTGGTGAACTGGACAAGCTGGAGAGCTGGGTGCGCGGCTTCAGCCGCCTGCAGGTCATGGGGCTGCTCGATCCTGCCCTCTCCGGCGGCCTGTTTCGCGGTGACAAGGTATTTGGCATCGCCGCCGGCCATCTGGGGGATCCCGCCATCGAAAGCCTGCCGCTGCCCTTTGCCTGCGTCGCCACCGAACTCGATACCGGCCGCGAGATCTGGTTGCAGGAAGGGCCGCTTCGCCAGTGTGTGCGCGCCTCTTGCGGCATGCCCGGCCTGCTCACCCCGACCCGGGTGGAGGATCGCTGGCTGGTAGACGGGGCCGTGGTCAACCCGGTCCCCATCTCCCTGGCCCGCGCCATGGGAGCCGAGGTGGTGATCGCCGTCAACCTCAACACCGACATGCACCAGCCCTGGACCGACGAACCGGACGAGCCCGTGCAGGGGGGGCTGCTCAGCCAGTGGTTGAACCGGGGCGAGCGCGAACCCAGTACCCCCGGCATGTGGGGGGTGATGACGGGCTCCATCAACATCATGCAGGAGCGCATCACCCGTGCCCGGATGGCCGGGGATCCCCCCGAGATCCAGCTCTGCCCGCGCCTTGGCAACCTCTCCATCATGGATTTCCACCGCGCGAGCGACGCCATCAACGAGGGGGAAGCCTGTGTCGAGCGCAACCTGGAGCAGCTCAGGGAGGAGCTGTCACGACTCTGCCTGATATGAAGGCATATCGGGGTAAAAGACAAAAAGAGCGCCAATAGGCGCTTTTTTGTTTCGGGCGACGCGGCTCAGAACAGCCCCAGCCCCTTGAGCATCACCACCAGGATCAGCAGCGGCGACACATAGCGGATGATGAAAAACAGGGGGCTGAGGATGGGCAGCGCCAGCTTGCCTCCATTGGTCAGCGCCGTCGTCATCCGCTCGAATCCCCATACCCAGCCCACAAAGAGGCAGAGGAAGATGCCGCCAAGGGGCATCAGCACGTTGGAAGAGACGAAGTCGAACAGATCGAAGAAGGTTTTCCCGCCAACCTGCACATCCGCCAGCGTGCTGCTCGAGAGCGCACAGGTCGAGCCGACCGCCCCCAGCACCAACAGGTTGATCAGGGTTGCCCTTGTGCGGCTCATGTGAAAGCGCTCGGAGAGCACCGAGACCGGCACCTCCAGGATGGAGAGCATGGCCCCGGTGGCTGCGATGGCGGAGAGCACGAAGAAGAGCACCATGAAGAGGTGTCCAAACGGGATGCTGGCAAAGACCGCGGGTATGGTGATGAACAGCAGGGAGGGGCCTGCGCTCGGCTCGAAGCCAAAGGCAAACACCGCCGGGAAGATGGCGATCCCCGCCAGCATGGAGACGAAGAGATCCGCGCACATCACCCGTACCGTGGTGAGAGGGATGTGCTGATCGTCCCGAAAGTAGCTGCCATAGGTCATCATGCAGCCCATCCCGATGGAGAGCTTGAAGAACGCCAGCCCCATGGCCGTCAGCACGACGCCTGCGGTCACCTTGGAGAAATCCGGCGAGAACAGGAAATGCAGTCCTTCGCTCGCTCCGGGCAGAGTCAGGCTGCGCACGCCTATCACCAGCAGCAGGATGAAGAGCAGTGGCATCAACCGCTTGGTGACCGCTTCGATCCCCCTGGAGACCCCCATCAGCAAGATCCCCCCCATCAGGGCCAGCACCAGCCACTGCCAGAGCAGACTCTGCAAGGGATCCGTGATGAGCGAATTGAAGGCAGCACCCGTGACGGCGGGATCGGTGGAGAGGATCTCGCCGCTGGCCGCCTTGAAGATGTAGGCAAACACCCAGGCCGCCACCTCGGAGTAGAACGACATGATGAGGAAGGCCGCGCTCACCCCCATGGCGGCTATCAGCCACCAGGGTTGCCCCTTCGGAGCCAGCTTGATGAGCCCGCTGACCGCATCCGTCCTGGCCTCGCGCCCCAGCATGATCTCTGAGATCATCACCGGCAATCCCACCAGCAGGGTGGCGATGACATAGACCAGCAGAAAACCGGCGCCACCGTTCTCACCGGTCAGATAGGGAAACTTCCAGATATTGCCGAGCCCGACGGCAGACCCCAGGGTCGCGGCCAGCACGCCAAAGGTGCTGGTAAACCCATCTCTGGCTTTGGTAATGGATTGGCTCATCGTTGTCTCGCTGTGTGGATCACCGCCTGAATTAAAAGGGTCGGAGTGTTCCGTGGATTAATCCATCCCGACAAGATGATTTAGTGAAAATCGCCGCTGGCCGCACACAACGCATTATTTAATTAAATAATTTTCCATTTTGACAAATAAAAAATGCCGCCTCGAGGGCGGCATTTTTATCAAGGTTGAACTGAATCAAGCCTTGGCAATATCGTCCGGACCGATCTGGCCGATTTCGGCGACTTTCTTGTCAGCCAGCAGCCAGAGGGTGAACTTGTGCAGATCGGGGTGGTGGGCCAGGGCAACCAGGAAGGCGCCTCCGACTTCACGGTAACCCAGTTCATAGTTCTTCAGGGTGGTTGGAGGGACGCCCAGCAGATCGGCAAACTTGGGGCGGCTCAGGCCTACCGCTTCGCGGATCTGACGGATCTTCTTGCCAACAGTTACGATATTTGAATTCATGTGTTCCATACTCCGTTCGGCGGATTGACTCCACCTTTATTTTTCGCGACGACTCGTAGTCAAGTGTATCAGTTTTGAACGGACTCGTTATGGTCGAGCCTCTATCTATAATCAGCGTCTTTCGACGACAACCCTTCACAAACCTCGGGGATGGTAATCGCTGCGTCGCCTCAGGTAAACAGTCTCGAAAAGAAACCTTTCTTGTTGCCCGGCCATCCCTCGTATAATTCGCCGGTTATTTCCAAGAGAGTCATCAACATGGCATTTCCCGGCATCATTTCCCGTCTTCATTCCGACCCGGACTCCCTCCCCCGTCAGCTCGCCCAGGGTCTGCAGACCCGGGCCGAAGCGTTCTGGTTGCCCATGGCCATGCAGGGGGACGCCGCCACCGTGCTGGCGGCCCTCCCGGACAGCTGCAGCCTCTATCTTGAAGGCCAGGCGACGCTTCCCCTGCGCAGCCACGACGGCGTCGTGGCAGAAAACGGCACCCTGGCACTGGGCAATGGTCATACGATGACGCTGGCCAGGGAGAAAGGCGATGGCGGCATCGTGCCGGAAGAAAGCCTCGCCGAGATGGCCCAATGGCTGGAAGCGGGTCATCGGCACTTCATCTGCTCCACCGCCGTCCAGCCCGTGGCGCGGGCCATCCTCAACATCTGGCCTCTCGATCCCTACCTCGCCCGTCACTTCTTGCTCAGTTTCACACCCTTGCTGTGCGAAGCAACTGAGGCGGACTATCTTGCTGTCCTCTCGGTCAGGGCGGGTGACGCCACCCCGCGGCACGCTTGGGCTGAGGCTTATATGAAGCTTGAGAAGAAACTGCATCGCGCCTACTTGGATCACTAATAAATCCCAAGAAACAGCCAGTTATCCCTACGACACAATTTGCCCCATCCCTTATCTGTGAGCTTGATCATGTTTTGAAATGGGCATAAAGTGCGCCACGTCATCGGAATGACGTCGGCTGTTCGTGGCGGAGTATGCATTGTCGACAGTGCAACCCGCACACTTGTGCACCCAGATACGTGCCTCCTGGATGGATCTAGGATCCCTGTTCGCACCAACGTCGTTGGTCGACAGAGCCAGCAGCTTACATAAATTACAAAGTGCGAAGCACGTGAACAACGTGCCATCTCAACGAGGATTATTTTATGATGAAAATGGCTCCTTCCCTGATCGCCATCGCTATGGCCACCATGGGTGCAACTGCAGCTCACGCCGCTGACGACATCTACTTCGGCGCCGGTGTTGGTGCAACTCACTTCAACGGTCTGAACAAGATCGAAGGCGTGAACGTTGGCGAAGAAGATGCGGCTGCTGCCAATGCCTTCGTTGGTTACAACTTCAACGAATACTTCGGTTCCGAGCTGGGCTACCAGTACACCGGCCGTGGCAACACCGACGGCAACCGTTACGAGAGCCAGGGTGCCACCCTGTCCGGTATCGCTCGTCTGCCGCTGGGCAACGATTTCTCCCTGTTCGGTGAAGCTGGCGCCTACTGGGGCCACACCGACGGTCTGGGTACCAGCGATACCAAAGTATCCCCGCTGGCCGGTGCCGGTGTGACCTACAAGGTCAACGACGCGCTGGATCTGCAAGCTCGCTACCGCTACATGTGGGACGTGGCTGACCTGCACGCCGACAACGTACGCTACAAGTCCAACCAGAGCGTTGCGACCCTGGAAGCCGTTTACCACCCGTTCCGTACTTCCTACGTAGCGCCTGCTCCGGCCCCGGTTGTTGAAGAAGCACCGGCCCCGGCTCCGCAAATCGTTGAGAAGAACTTCGCCCTGAACTCCGACGTGCTGTTCGCCTTTGGCAAAGACAGCCTGAAGGCCGAAGGTGTGCAAGCCCTGAACGCTCTGTACCAGCAAATCGTTGAGTTCCAGCCGAAAGACGGCAACGCCGTTGTTGTTGGTTACACCGACCGTATCGGTTCCGACGCTTACAACCAGAAGCTGTCTGAAGCTCGTGCCCGCACCGTTGCCAACTTCCTGGTCAGCAAGGGTATGGCTGCCAGCAAGGTTGCCATCGAAGGTCGCGGCGAAGCCAACCCGGTCACCGGCACCAAGTGTGACGGCGTCAAGGCCAAGGCTCAGCTGATCTCCTGCCTGGCTCCGGACCGTCGCGTAGAAGTTCGCGTATCCGGCGTACAAGAAGTTCAAAAGTAATCTGACTTCGCTCAGGTAACGTAAAAAACGTAAAAAGGGGATGCCACGGCATCCCCTTTTGCTGTCTCTCTCCTCCCCCCAGCGACACTCTCTGTCTCACCTTTTCTCCCCTTTGCTCCCGTATTGCGGCCCCGCGACACCGGTGTCAGCGCTGCATATCTGTGCAGAAACTTGATCACGCTGATTCAAAAGAATACAGTAGCAACGCTTGTAAGACATTGGATGAACTATTAAAAGTGCTCAGTGCCCGGTTAGTTGTCCATGGAGAAACAGCTTCATGAGAATCCAGGTTTCCATCCATTTTTTATTCAAGCCGTCCGTGATCCGCTCACGGTGTCGCACATGAAGTGTCATCTGCGACCGGTATAACAAAGAGTGCGCAGTACGCCCATAGCACGGCAACTCAACGAGGATAAAACGATGAAAATGAAAATGGCACCAACCCTGATTGCTCTGGCCATTGCAGCCATGGGAACCACCACCGCTCAGGCGGCCGACGACTGGTACACGGGTATGGGTGCAGGTTGGGCCTATGGCCACGACCTGGATACCTTCGGCCAGGATGCTGACAAGGACGCCACCGCGCTCTCCCTGTTCGGCGGTTACAACTTCACCGAGAACTTTGCCGCCGAGCTCGGCTATCTCTATGCCGGCAAGGCTGGCGTCGATGGCGTCGACTTCAAAACCCAGGGTGCCACCCTGTCCGGTATCGCACGCCTGCCCATGAATGACATCTTCTCCGTCTTCGCCGAAGGGGGTGCCTACTTCAACCACGTCAACGGCAACGGCCAGAGCGACAACGGCACCTCGCCGCTGGCGGGTCTGGGTCTGACTGCCAAGCTCTCCGACCTTATCGACCTGCAGGCCCGCTACCGCTACATGTGGGATCTGGGTGACGATCAGAAAACCTGGAAAACCGACATGAGCGTCGCCACCCTGGAACTGGTGATGCACCCGAACCGCACCACCTATGTGGCACCGGCCCCGGCACCGGCTCCCGAGCCGGTTCCCGAGCCCGTCATGGTCGACAAGAACTTCTCCCTGAGCTCGGACGTGCTGTTTGCCTTCGGCAAATCCACCCTGAAGCCGGAAGGGGCTGCTGCGCTCAACACCCTGTATCAGCAGATCGTCGACGTCCAGCCGAAAGATGGCAGCGCCGTGGTGGTGGGTTACACCGACCGCATCGGCTCCGATGCCTACAACCTGAAGCTGTCTGAAGCCCGTGCCCGCACCGTGGCCGACTTCCTGGTTGGCAAGGGTCTGCCGGCTGGCAAGGTATCCATCGAAGGTCGTGGTGAAGCCAACCCGGTCACCGGCACCCAGTGTGACGGCATCAAGGCCAAGGCTCAGCTGATCGCCTGCCTGGCACCGGATCGCCGCGTCGAAGTGCGCGTCACCGGCGTACAGGAAGTGCAGCAATAAGGGGACAACCACCTGTTGCAAAAAGGGGCCATTCAGGCCCCTTTTTTAATGCCCGGACGGCACCGCCAGCGCGGGCAGCCCACCAGCCTGTCTCACCGATTTTCCATACAGATGCGTCACTTAAATGGTTAATGCGCTCACATCGCCTATACATAATGTTGGCTATACATAGCAAAGGGCTGGGAGCCCTATAACACCCAACATCGACGAGGATACGCGATGAACATAAGACTGAAACCTGTGTGGATTGCATTGGCATTGGCGACGAGTGCCGCCCAGGCGGCACCTGTTCACGACTGGTATGTGGGGGCTGGGGGTGGCTGGGCCTTTGCCCATGACATCGATGATTTCAGCCAGGGTGTCGGCAAGGACGCGACCGCCATCAACGCCTTTGTCGGCTACAACTACAACGAGAACCTGGGGACCGAACTCGGTTACCTCTCCACCGGTGACTGGGATATCGCCGGCCAGGACTTCAACAGCAAGGGGGCCACCCTGTCGGTCATTGGCCGTTTGCCCTTGGGGGACATCTTCTCTGTCTTTGCCGAAGGGGGCGGTTATCTCTATCACGTCGACTCCGTCAACGGGGGAGATGACAACCTGGCTCCCCTGGCGGGTCTGGGACTGACCGCCAGACTGAGCGACTGGGTAGACATCCAGACCCGCTACCGCTACATGGTGCGAGTCGGGGACGATCCTGACAACGACAAGGTGGGCAGCGGCACCAAACGCTGGGTCAGCAACATCAGTACCGCCACCATCGAGCTGGTGCTTCACCCCAATCGCACCGTCGCCGCAGTGCCGGCGGCCGCGCCTCTGGTCGTGGCACCGCCGCCCCCGGCTCCCGAGCCGGTGGATCAGACCTTCAACCTGAGTTCTGATGTGCTGTTTGCCTTTGGCAAGGCGGAGCTCAAACCGGAGGGGATGCAGGCACTCGACGCCCTCTACCAGCAGATCGTCGACGTCAAACCCAAGGATGGCAGCGCCGTGGTGATGGGCTACACCGACCGCATCGGCTCGGATGCCAACAACCAGGCACTGTCGGAGGCCCGTGCAAGCACGGTCGCCAACTTCCTGATTGGCAAGGGGCTGCCCGCAGACAAGGTGAGCATCCAGGGCAATGGCGAGAGCAACCCGGTCACCGGCACCCAGTGTGATGCCATCAAGGCCAGGGCTGCCCTCATCGACTGCCTGGCCCCGGATCGCCGGGTCGAAATCCGGGTCACCGGCGTCAGCAATCCCGCCGAGCCCGCCCCCGCCGAGCAACCGGCACAATAACCTCCTCTTCCTTCACAGCCGTGCACAAAAAAGGGATGCCGAGGCATCCCTTCTGCATGTCTGTCCCCTTGGGATCAGAAGGAAGTACGACGATAGCGGCGGTACTCGGGGCGCCAGAAGTTCGCCTCGATGGCCTGATCGATCACATCATCGGGGGTCTGCACCGCCTTGCCCTGCAACATGGCGGTCTTGGCCACCATCTTGGCGATGTAGCGGGAGACCTGATGGATGTCCGCCAGATCCGGCAGCAAGGAGCCCTCTTCCCCCTTCACCAGGGGTGAACAATCCGCCAGGGCACGGCTGGCCGACATCAGCATGGCATCGGTCACCCGGTTGGCACCGGAGGCGATCACCCCAAGGCCGATCCCCGGGAAGATGAAGGAGTTGTTGCACTGGGCGATGACGTAGCGCTTGCCCTTGTACTCCACCGGTGCGAACGGGCTGCCGGTGGCGACCAGCACCTGGCCGTCGGTCCAGCGAATGAGATCCGCCGGGGTGGCTTCCACCCGGGAAGTGGGGTTGGAGAGCGGGAAGATGATGGGACGGGCACAGTGCTTGTGCATAGTCTTGACCACCTCTTCAGTAAACAGACCCGGCTGGCCGGAGACCCCGATCAGGATGTCCGGGCGACCGTGCTCCATCACCTCCAGCAGGGAGATGTTGTCCCCCACCGGCCACTCCTTGATCCGCTCGACCGGCTGGGAGAGCTTGCGCTGGAAGTCGAGCTGGTTGGGGATCTTGTCGGTGATGAGACCGAATCGGTCCACCATGAAGACCCGGCCCCGCGCCTCGGCGTCGGTCAGCCCTTCGGCCTTCATCTGCGCCACGATCTGCTCGGCGATGCCGCACCCGGCACTGCCCGCCCCGAGGAAGGCGACCCGCTTCTCGGAGAGCTTGGCACCGGAGGCCTTGCAGGCGGCGATGAGGCTGCCCAGGGTCACCGCGGCGGTCCCCTGAATGTCATCGTTGAAGCAGCACAGCTCATCCTTGTAGCGGTTGAGCAGCGGGGTGGCATTGCCCTGGGCGAAATCCTCGAACTGCAGCAGGATGTCCGGCCAGCGGCGCTTGACCGCCTGGATGAAGGCATCGACGAACTCGTCGTACTCTTCGCCGGAGATGCGCGGATGGCGCCACCCCATGTAGAAGGGGTCGTTCAGCAGCTGCTGGTTGTTGGTGCCCACATCCAGCACCACCGGCAGGCAGTAGGCCGGGGAGATGCCGCCACAGGCGGTGTAGAGGGAGAGCTTGCCGATGGGAATGCCCATGCCGCCGATGCCCTGATCCCCGAGGCCCAGGATGCGTTCGCCATCGGTGACCACGATCACCTTGACGTTCTGCTTGGTGGCGTTTTGCAGCATGTCATCGATCCTGTCCTTGTCCGGATAGGAGATAAAGAGGCCACGGGCGCGGCGATA
Organism: Aeromonas sp. s10; assembly: GCF_040907975.1. Classification (NCBI taxonomy): domain Bacteria; kingdom Pseudomonadati; phylum Pseudomonadota; class Gammaproteobacteria; order Aeromonadales; family Aeromonadaceae; genus Aeromonas; species Aeromonas sp. s10. The sequence goes on from NZ_JBFOCV010000036.1 coordinate 23,789, forward strand.
GATGTTGGAGAACTCCTCGCACGCCTTGCCGACCGTCGGGGTGTAGATGACCGGCAGCATTTCGGTGAGGTGGTTGTTCAGCAGGCGGTAGAAGAGCGTTTCGTTGGTATCCTGGATGTTGCGCAAATAGATGTGCTTGTCCATGTCGTTGCCAAACGCCATGAACTGGCGATAGGCACGCTCTGCCTGCTCTTCGATGGTTTCGATGTTCTGGGGCAGCAGACCCTCCAGATTGAAGCTGCTGCGTTCTTCGCTGGTGAAGGCGCTGCCCTTGTTGAGCAACGGCGTCTCCAGCAGGGCTGGACCTGCGTAGGGAATGTAGAGGGGACGTTTCTGATTATTATCTTCAAACATGGATCTGTACCTTGACTGTGTGGCCCGTCGATCCTATGGGCTTGAGCCAACAATTTCAAAGGGTTTGCACCTCCCTTGCGAAAGGTTTGCGACCCAGTCGACGAAAGGCCCCCGGAGTCTGACCCGTCAGGCGGCGAAAACGGTTGGCAAAGTTGGCGCCGTCGCTGTATCCGACCCGGGCCGCCAGCTCGGCCAGCGGCCAGTTGGTGTAGAGCAGCAACTGGCGCGCCTTGTTCATGCGAAGTCCGGTGAGCCAGGCCATGGGGCCCATGCCGAACACCTGCTGGCAGAGCCGGTGCAGATGGGGCACCGAGCAGGCCATCTGGTCGGCCAGCAGGGCCACGCTCCAGGGCTCGTCCAGACGCGCCTCCACCCGCCGAAACAGCGCCTGTAGCCGCAACTCCGGCGTGCCGCGCACCTCCCCCTGCAGGGTCCGCTCCAAGAGCGCCAGCAGCAGGCTCAGCAGCTGGGGCTGGAGTGGCGAACGTATTCCCTCCCCCTGCATCAGGCTGAGCAGATGGTAGAGCTGCTCCCCCTCCTCCCCCTGCCAGATGCGATGGCCAAGCCGGTGCAGATGCTGCCAGCGCGGCACGTCGTCCAGCAGGATCCAGCTGGTATGCCAGGCTTCCCCCACCAGCCTGAGGCCCCCCGGCACGGCGGCCGGGAGAAAGACCAGGGCTCCCGCCGGGATGGGCTGCTCCCCGCCATCGGTGAGCAGGGCGCCCCCCTCGTCATGGCTCACCATCAGGATGTGAAACTCCGGTCGGTTGCGGCGGATAAGGTAGTGCTCCCGTATCGTCGAGAGGCCGGTCAGGAAGACGCCAGCCTCCCCAAGCAGGGGCAGCCCTTCGCGTCCCAGCATCCGCTCTTCGCAGGCCGGGGCGATTTCCAGACACTCGCTGATAAATGGCATAGCACCTCAACAGGATAGTTTTGCACAAGAAAGCCGAGAGAGGCTCACAGTGAAGCCTCCCGATATCACCCCTATCATACCCACGACAAACCCTGATTTTTACCAACCCGGTTAACATAAATGAATTATTGGCAAGCGATTTTAAAACAAACCACCGATCGCGAGTTCATGACGCGACTGTGGCGACTGGCCCTGCCGGTTTCGCTGCAATCCATGATGTTCTCCCTGCTCGGCCTCATCGACATCATGATGGTGAGCCAGCTCGGCACCACGGCTGTGGCGGCGGTCGGCTTGGGCAACCGGGTCTTCTTCTTCAATCTGCTGGTGATAGCGGGGCTCTCGGGCGGGGTCTCGGTGTTGGCGGCACAATATTTCGGCCGTGGCGAGATGGCCGGGGTGCGCCGCTCCCTGGCCCTGGCCCTGGTGGGCGCCCTGGCGGTGAGCCTGCCCTTTGCCCTCGTCTATGTGCTCTCACCGGGCAGCGTGCTCGGGTTTGCCAGCCAGGAGCCCGCGCTGCGCGAGCTGGCCGACGAGTTCCTGATGATCACCGGCGCCACCATCCTCTGCACCGCCGTGGTGGTGCCCCTGGAGTCGGCCCTGCGCTCGGTGGGCAATGCCGCGGCGCCGACCCGCATCGGCATCATCGCCATCATCGCCAACGTCATCCTCAACTATGCCCTCATCTTCGGCCATTTCGGCGCCGAGGCCATGGGTGTAGCCGGTTCCGCCTGGGGCACCACCCTTTCGCGCCTGCTGCAGACCGCGCTGCTGCTTGCCTATGTGTGGCGTGCCGAGCCCCGTCTCATCCCGCGTAAGCAAGACTGGCTCGCCGCCTTCAGGCGCAAGGAGGTGGTGCGCTTCACCCTGATCGCCCTGCCGCTGTTGCTGCACGACGGGCTCTGGGCCTTCGGCATGCTGCTCTACGGCTTCCTCTACGCGCACCTCGGCACCGACGCCCTGGCCATCATGACCACCCTCGGCACGCTGGAGAGCATCCTCATCTCCCTCTTCTTCGGGCTGGCGGTGGCCTGCTCCACCCTGCTCGGTCACCGGCTCGGGGCAGAGGAGTATGACGAGGCCTGGCAGCACTCCCAGCTCTTCCTGCTGCTGGCCCCCGTCGGCGCCCTGCTCGTGGGGACCGCCGTCTGGCTGATGCAGGGCAGCCTGCTGCAATGGGTCGGCAACCTGCCGGGCGAGCTGATGACTGAGGCCGGCCAGGTGCTCGCCATCATGTGTCTGGGCATGCTGCTCAAGGTGTTCAACATGGTGGGGATCGTCGGGGTACTGCGCTCGGGGGGGGACGTCAACTACAGCATCTTCATCGACATCGTCGGCATGTGGTGCATCGGCCTGCCGCTGGCCTGGGTGGCGGTCAGCCTGCTGGGCTGGCCCCTCTCCTGGGTGGTGGCGGTGGTCCTGCTGGAGGAGCTTTCCAAAGTGCTGCTGGTGCAGCGCCGCATTCGCCAGCGGCGCTGGCTGCGCAATCTGGTGCTGGGATAAGGGAAGAGCGCAAAGCGGGAAAATGCGGGGTCATATCAATGACAGAAAATCCCGCTTTGCAGTATGCTGGCCCCCTCTTCAATCAGAGGCGGGGTGCGCCGGCCATGCCGACCCTTGTGCCCCTGCCCAGTAGTCGTTTAAGGAGGCGAGCATGCAACCACAAAAAGAGCGGATCACCGAGACTGCCCTGCTGGAGATGGCCAACAAGATCATTCGTGAACACGAGGACTTCATCCACGGCATGCGCGCCGACTCGGTGGAGCAGAAGGGGGACATTCTGGTGTTCAAGGGGGAGTTCTTCCTGGCAGAGGACGGCACCCCGACCGGCAAGACCATGGCGGTGTTCAACATGTTCAAGCTGCTGGCCCAGCAGCTCTCCGGCAAATACACCCTGGCCTGACGCCAGCCCCGTCATCACCGGATGCCGCCCTCAGGCGGCATCCGTTTTTGTGCGCCCTGCATCGCCCGCAGGTTTGCCGGCCTCGGCCACCACGCAGTTGCGACCCGCCATCTTGGCCATGTAGAGGCACTCGTCCGCCCGGTTGAGCAGATCCTCCACCCCCTCGCCACGCTGGGCCAGGGTCAGACCGATGCTCACCGTCACCTCCAGCAGCTCGTCGGAGGTGGGGCTTTTCACCAACCTCGCCTCCACCGCGACCCGCAGCCGCTCCGCCACCCGCTTGGCTTGTGCCAGATCCGTGCAACCGGGCAACAGGATGGCAAACTCCTCCCCGCCGTAACGCCCGAGCACCATGCCGGGCTCCAGTTGTTCCGACAGGGTGGCCGCCACCTCCTTGAGCACCGCATCCCCCGCCAGATGGCCGAAGGTGTCGTTGATGCGCTTGAAGCGGTCCAGATCCAGCAGCAGCACCGCGAAGGGAGCCTGTTTGCGGATCATGGCGGCCCTCGCCTTCTCGAGCTGCTTCATCAGCAGGCGGCGGTTCATCATGCCGGTCAGCTCGTCCGTGGTGGATTCCCGATAGAGTTGCAGCAGCATGTTGAGCTGGCCGCACTGCACCCAGGCGCTGGCGATGGCAAAGAGCCCCAGCAGCCAGACCTGATTGAGGGTCTGCACGCTCCAAAGAGGCTGGCCCACCAGCAACCAGTTGCCCGCCAGCATGGTGGCCAGAATGCCCCCCGCCAGTTGCAGGCTGAGGGAGAGGGGAATGGGGAAGATGGCGAACAGGCTGATGAGCAGATAGGGGAAGGCCATGTAGCCCGCCTGCATCTCCTGATCCGCGCCGAAGCTGTGCAGGCAGATGAGGGAGAAGAGCATCATCACCGCCATCAGGTAGCCCAGCGCCAGCTTCATGCGCTCGCGCTTGAAGTGGATGAGATAGGAGAGGGGGATGAGGGGCGAGAGGGCCAGCAGGCAGAAGATCCTGACCTGGAACAGCGCCTCGAACTGGATGGCTGGCAGGGTCAGCCAGTCCACCAGGGCCCAGCTCGGGAGCCCCGCCATCAGCAGACAGGTGAGCAGCCGCAGCCGCACCGTCATGAAGCCCATCCGGGTCAGGGTAAAATCTTCGGAGTGGGCGCGGGCACTCCAGAACTCCGACAGCTTCAGCATCCAGAGTCTCCATCTTCGAACCGAGGGCTCATTCTACACCGTCCCCATCCTGATGCATCAGCCTCCCTCCCCTTTGTGAGGGATCGGTCTCACACAAACCGGCGGATCTTAATCGCCACAGGAAAACGTTTCAACCCATCGAGAAATAAACGAGTTTGCGCTCAATTAGCGCTGGAAAGCGCGATACCAATCACTAAAATAGCGCCCAATTTTCTCCCATCCCCCCACACATTCGAGGTATTTATGGAACAGGCTGCCGCCCCAAGCGCCATCCGAGAGGCCCATCCCCCCAGGCGAGCCCACAGCGAACTGGTCTACGGCATCGAGGATGTCCCCCCCCTGCCCCAGACCCTGTTCGCCGCCCTGCAGCATATGCTCGCCATGTTTGTCGCCATCATCACCCCGCCCCTCATCATCGCCAACGCCCTCGGCCTCCCTGCCGATGACACCCGCTACATCGTCTCCATGTCCCTGGTCATGTCCGGCATCGCCTCCTTCATCCAGACCCGCCGTTTCGGCCCCCTCGGTTCCGGCCTGCTCTCGGTACAGGGCACCAGCTTCAACTTCCTCGGTCCCATCATCGCCTCCGGCCTCGCCCTCAAGCAGGCGGCCATGCCCACCGACGATCTGCTGGGCACCCTGTTCGGCACCATGCTGGCAGCGGCCCTCACCATCGTCGTCATGAGCCGCTTCCTGCACCTGGTCAAACGGATCATCACCCCGCTGGTGACCGGCATCGTGGTATTGCTCATCGGCCTGACCCTCATCAAGGTAGGGCTCATCAGCATGGGGGGCGGCTACGGCGCCCTGGCGGACGGCAGCTTCGCCAGCCACACCAACCTCTTTCTCTCCCTGCTGGTGCTCGGCCTCATCGTGCTGATGCAGCGCAGTCGCAACCCCTGGCTGCGCCTCTCCGCCATCATGATCGCCATGCTGGCGGGCTATGCGGTGGCGCTGCTGCTGGGCAAGGTGGCAGTCCCCACCTTCGACGGCCCGCTGCTGATGGTGCCTGTTCCGCTGCACTACGGACTCGGCTTTGACTGGCAGCTGTTCGTGCCGCTCGCCATCATCTTCGTGGTGACGGCGCTCGAGGCCATCGGCGACATGACCGCCACTTCCGACATCTCCGGCGAGCCGCTGGAAGGGCCGGTCTACATGGCGCGGATCAAGGGGGGCGTGCTGGCCGATGGCGCCAACTCCATGCTGGCGGCGGTCTTCTCCACCTTCCCCATGTCCACCTTCGCCCAGAACAACGGCGTCATCCAGCTGACCGGGGTGGCCAGCCGCCATGTCGGCCTCTTCATCGCCGCCATGCTGGCCCTGCTCGGCCTGTTCCCGGCGGTGGCGAGCCTGGTGCAACAAATACCTGAACCCGTGCTCGGCGGCGCTACCATCGTCATGTTCGGCACCATCGCCGCCGCCGGGGTGCGCATCATCTCCCGCGAGGAGCTGGACCGCCGCGCCCTGATGATCCTGGCGGTGTCGCTCGCCATGGGCCTCGGAGTGGCCCAGGTGCCCGAGGTGCTGCAACACCTGCCGGAGCTGGCCAGGAGCGTGCTCTCCTACGGCGTCGCCACCGGCGGCCTCACCGCCATCCTGCTCAATCTGCTGCTGCCCAGGCGCGCCGCCGCACAGGCCTGACACTCCGCCATCCTTGCACCAAAGCCCCGCCATGCGGGGCTTTACCTTGTTTGCCCCCGCGCGTACTGTGCTTGGCAGCCTCTGCCAAAGGATGCCTTTCATGCCTTATACCCTGCTGCCCTCGCCGCCCGCCCACCAGACACCCGACCAGATCCTGGCCGAGGAGCAGCGCTGGCTGCGGGAGTGCGCCGGTGACGGCGAGCCCAGGGCCCTCCTCTGGCAGGGCCCCCAATGCCTCATCGTCACCCGCAAGGACACCCGTTTGCCCCGCTACCAGGCCGCCTGCGAGCAGCTGGCCGCCGAGGACTGGCCGGTGTTCGTGCGCGACAGCGGCGGCACCGCCGTGCCCCACGGCGCCGGCATCCTCAACCTCTCCCTCATGCTGCCCCGCACCACCACGGATCTGGCCCACTACTACCGGCTGCTGGGGGCGCCCCTGCTCGCCCTGCTGGAGGAACACGGTCTTGCGGGCAGCTACGACTTCGTGCCCGGCTCGTTTTGCGACGGCCAGTACAACCTGGTGATCGGGGGGCGCAAGGTGACCGGCACCGCCCAGCGCTGGCTGGCGCCGGGCCGGGATCACGACGGCGCCGTGCTGGCCCAGGCCATGCTGCTGGTGGCGGGGGATGTGGACGAGGGCACCCGGATGGCGAGCCGCTTCTACGAACTGGCCGGGGGCGAGCTGCGCTTTGCTCCGGGCACCTCCACCACCCTGGCCCACGCCATTGGCTGGCAGGGGGATGAGGCGGCCCTGGTGAGCCGGGTGAGCAGGGCGCTGGCGCAGCGGCTCACCGGAGATATTCCCTCCCCCTGACCCCCTGGGGGCAACAAGCGCCGCCATTCATTGCGTAAAATGCAAAAAAGCCACGATGAGCGTCGTGGCTTTTGCGTATTTCGCACAGATATTGTCAGAGGAGCCGGGATCAAGCCCCGGGTTTTGCCATCCCAGCCCGGATCCCGGTTGACACCATGGACAGGGGCCAGGTGACAGGACTTCCCGCAGGCCCGCTTCTCATCAGGCCGTCTGCGGCTCGGGCTCGGACTCCGCATCCCGGTCCCGGCTGAAGTAGGCGCGGGTCTCGGCAATCACCACGTGGCGCAGGCCGATGAGGCCGATGAGGTTGGGCACCGCCATCAGGCCGTTGACGATGTCGGCCAAGAGCCAGATCAGGTCCAGATGGAGGAAGGCACCGCTCGCCACCAGCACCAGATAGATGAGGCGGTAGGGTTTGATCGCCTTGACCCCGAACAGGTACTCGGTGCAGCGCTCGCCGTAGTAGTTCCAGCCAAGGATGGTGGTAAAGGCGAAGAACAACAGGCCGATGCTCACCAGATACTGGCCGACGTGGGCATCGAGCCCCTGGGCAAAGGCCAGACTGGTCATGGCCGCGCCGCTCACATCGCCGCTCCACACCCCGGTGACCACCAGGGTCAGGCCGGTCATGGTGCAGATGATGATGGTGTCGATGAAGGTACCGGTCATGGAGACCAGCCCCTGCTCCACACACGAATCGGTCTTGGCCGCCGCCGCCGCGATGGGGGCCGAACCCAGGCCCGACTCGTTGGAGAAGACCCCGCGCGCCACCCCGGACTGGATCGCCAGCATGATGCCGGCACCGACGAAGCCGCCGGTGGCCGCATGGCCGGTGAAGGCGCTTCCGATCACCAGCATGACCGCATCGGGCAGGGCGCCTGCATTGTTCACCAGCACCCCGGCACAGGCGACGATGTAGAAGATGGCCATGAAGGGCACCACCTTGCTCGACACGCTGGAGATGGACTGGATACCCCCCAGGGTCACCAGCGCCACGATCAGGGTCAGCACCACGGCGGTCACTTCACGGGGTACCGAGAAGGAGAGGCTCATGGCATCACTGATGGCGTTGACCTGGGGGAAGGTACCGATGCCGAAGAAGGCGACGCCGATGCCGAACAGGGCAAACAGCTTGGCGAGCGGCCTGGAGCCGAGCCCCTTCTCCAGATAGTACATGGGGCCACCCGCCATCTGGCCGTTGGCGTCCTGCTGGCGATATTTGACCGCCAGCAGGCACTCGGCGTACTTGGTGGCCATGCCGAACAGGGCGGCCATCCACATCCAGAACAGGGCGCCGGGGCCGCCGAGCTTGATGGCGGTGGCAACCCCGACGATGTTGCCGGTGCCGATGGTGGCGGAGAGGGCGGTGCACAGGGCACCAAAGCTGGAGACATCCCCCTGCTTGCCCTGCCCCTGATCGCGGCCAAAGACCAGCTTGAGGGCCAGCGGCAAACGCACGATCTGAAGCAGACCCAATCGCCAGGTGAGATAGATACCGGTCCCGACCAGCAGGATCAGCAGGGGGGGACCCCAGATAAAGCTATCGATGGCGGCGAGCGCCGATTGAATTGATGACATGCATCCTCCTTAAAAAACAACGATTAAGGAGGAGAAGGATGATCTTCCCATAGGTGTCGCGATCGGCCAGAGGCGATCGGATGCGGGCCAAAAACGTGTTCACACTCTTGCTGCGAGGCCGTGATCAAGGCTCATGCGCTGCTCGAAAGCCTCATGTATTTACATACACTCCGGTTCCTGCGCTGCTCTTTACCTTGCTGACGACCTCTCGTTACAGACCGTGAACAGTTCCAAGCTCAGGTACAACCATCCCATCCCCTCTGTCCTTTTGCCTGAGAGTTTCCGGCGCCAGATTGCGATGCAATCACGGTGCCTTGCTCCTTCGGCGCCCGATTCAACGGGTCTCTCCAGAGTATCGTCCAGTAGCAGTCCACACCGGTTGCCCGGTACCTGAAAGATTCACTTCTTCGGTGGATGGTTGCCCATCGCTCTCCTGCTACCTTCATCCGAACTAGTTTGGATCAGGAAGCGGGCATGGTAATCCAAAAAATGTGAGCTGTCTCGCACTCCCTGGCCCCGGCGCCCCCCTTTTTACCTGGCCGCAACCCCCGGGCCTGATGTTATTAGTTCGTTAACTATCAACAGCTTATCAAGCTCCCTTCGGAGGAGCTCCCCATCACGGCCCTGATCGCTCCCCGTATCAAGAGCCTGTTTCGTCTCGACCAGAAAAACTTGCCGACATATCCAATCAAAATGCTTGCACACAAACTCAATAAGCCGATAATCCCGCGCATAACTAAGCACTTCGCAAGGGAGTTATGCAATGTGCCTGGTGGGTCCCTCCGGACCGCTCGCCTGAGCCGGCCGTCGCCGGTTCAATCGCATATGGCTTGGGCATATCACGCCCCCTAAGGACTATCAAAAGAGAATGAACGAGACCCTGGTCGCACAAGATTACCGTCAGTTGGTTGAACAATTCGGCTCCCCCCTGCTGCTGCTCGACAAGGCAGCCGTCCGCAAACAGTATCGGGCCCTGGCGGCCGCCCTGCCCGATGTACGATTGCACTATGCACTCAAGCCCCTGCCCCACGAGGCGGTGGTCTCTGTCTTGAAGGAAGAGGGGGCCTGTTTCGACCTGGCCACCAATGGCGAAGTGGATCTGGTGCGCAGCCAAGGGGTTCGCCCGGGACGCTGCATCCATACCCATCCCATCAAGCGCGACAGCGACATCCGTTATGCCCTGGAATTCGGCTGCACCGTGTTTGTCTATGACAACCCGCTGGAGCTGGAAAAGTTCCTGCCCTACAAGGATGAAGTGAAACTGCTGCTGCGGGTCAGCTTCCCGAACCCCGAGACCAAGGTCGATCTTTCCAAGAAGTTCGGCTGCACCCCGGAGCAGGCACTGCCGTTGCTGCAACTGGCCCAGGCCAAGGGGATCAAGGTGATGGGGCTGTCGTTCCACGTCGGCTCCCAGGTGCCCCACGCCCGTCGCCACGTGCAGGCCATCGACGCCTGCCGCGAGATCATGGAGCAGGCCTGGGAGCTCGGGCTCAAGCCCTGGGTGCTGGATATCGGCGGCGGCTTCCCGGTGGACTATGACGGCGGCGAGTTCGACATCGACGGTTTCTGCGCCCCGATCCGCGAGGCCCTGGCCAAGCTGCCCGCCACGGTGCAGAAGATTGCCGAGCCGGGCCGCTTCATCAGCGCGCCGGCCATGACCTCGGTCTCCAGCGTGATGGGCAAGGCCCACCGCGGCGACAAGATCTGGTACTACCTGGATGACGGTCTCTACGGCAGCTACAACGGCCAGCTCTACGACCACGTCACCTACCCGGTGAGCACGCCCTATGCCCACGGCGAACTGCACAATGCAGTGCTCTCCGGCCCCACCTGCGACAGCGTGGACGTCATCCGCGACAGCATCATGCTGCCGGATCTCGAGATCGGCGAGCTGGTGGTGGGTCGGGTGATGGGGGCCTACACCTGGGCCTCCGCCTCCACCTTCAACTTCTTCCCCAAGGCGAGCATCCTGATCCTTGACAGCGCCCAGAAGCAGAAGCTGGTTGCCGTGGCCTGAGACCAGGACCCGCGCACAAAAAAGAGGGGACGCCGCGGCGTCCCCTCTTTCATTTCATCGTCAGACTAGATGAACTGGCTCGTCAGCAGCCAGCCTGTGTAGGCGACGAAGCAGGCGAGCAGCACGCCCCCCTCCAGCCGGTTGATGCGCCCCTGCCCCTTGCGGCCCAGACACATCACCAGCAGCAACAGGGTCAGCCCCATCATGATGCTCCAGTCGCGGGAAAGCACTTCGGGCGCCACCTCGAGCGGGTGGATGCCAGCGGCGATGCCCACCACGGCCAGGGTGTTGAACAGGTTGGAACCCAGCACGTTGCCAAGGGCCAGATCGTGCTCGTTCTTGCGAATGGCGATGAGGGACGATGCCAGCTCCGGCAGGGAGGTCCCCACCGCGACTATGGTCAGGCCAATCACCAGATCGCTGATGCCAAAACCCTGGGCGATGGTCACCGCCCCCCACACCAGCAGACGGGAAGCCCCGATCAGCAGCACCAGGCCGACGATGAGCCAGAGGATGGCGCTCTTGAGAGACATCCCCTCGGAGACGATGTCCTCCTCGGTATCCGTATCCAGCGCATCCCCCTTGCCGTTCATGCCGGCCCAGATGGACCAGCCCATCAGCACTGCGAACACGGCCCCCAGAATGGCGGCATCCATCCGGCCCAGATTGCCATCGATGAGCAGGGCGCCGGAGAGCAGGGTGATGCCGAGCAGGATGGGGATCTCCTTGCGCACCACCTGGGAGGCGACGGCAATGGGGCTGATCAGGGCGGTCAGACCCAGGATCAGGGCAATATTGGTGATGTTGGAGCCATAGGCATTGCCGAGCGCGAGCCCGGGATTGCCCTGGGAGGCCGCCAGCGCGGAGACCACCATCTCGGGGGCCGAGGTACCAAAACCGATGATCACCATGCCGATCAGCAGCGGCGGCATACCGGCGTAACGGGCGGTGGCGGCGGCGCCGTCCACGAACTTGTCGGCACTCCAGACCAGCAACGCCAGTCCGGCAATCAGGGCAACAAAAGCCAGGGTCATATTGTTCTATCTCATCCACGGCAAACACGAGAGCCAGGCAAGTTGCCTGGCTCCATCCAAACGCGGCCTCAGTGTAACGGGGCCGCTTGCTATTTCAAGGTGTAATCAAACACCGATTAATCTTTCACAGCGCCGCCAGCAGGCTCTGGGCATCCGACACCTCGAACTTGCCCGGCGCCTCCACGAAGAGCCGCTCCACCACACCGTCGTTGGCGATGAGGGCAAAACGCTGGGCCCGCACGCCGCCGAAGGCCCCGGTCTCCTTGGCCAGACCCAGTGCCCGGGTCCAGCTGCCGTCGCCGTCCGCCAGCATGGTGATGTCAGAGGCGTTCTGTGCCTCCTGCCACGCCTTCATCACGAAGGCGTCGTTGACCGACAGACAGCACAGTTCCACTCCCTTGGCCTTGAACTCATCGGCCAGGACCACATAGCCCGGCAGGTGAGCGTTGGAGCAGGTGGGGGTGAAGGCGCCGGGCACCGCAAAGAGCACCACCCGCTTGTCGGCAAACAGGGCCCGGGTATCCTTCACCTGCTTGCCCTCGGCGGTGATAAAGGTAAATTCCCCTGCGGGCAGGGATTGACCGACCGTGATCATGATGACGCATCCTTCTGTGGTTCAAAGAGGCCCAGTCTACCCCATTCCACCAGAAGGCGAAGGGGTCCATCGAGCAGCAACAAAGCGATTGGGGAGCGAACGCCTGTCGCCCCTATTTCTGGCCTGATGGCAGGCGCCTTGCCTGCCAGGTGGCGATGGCGAGCAGGGAGTCGGGCGTGAACTCGCCCGCCCGATCGGCTATCTCGCCCAGGCTCATCCAGTGCACCTCGCTCACCTCTTCGGCCTGCAGTTGCAGCGGCCCCTGATAGTGACAACTGAACAGGCCGCCCCAGACCCGGTAGCGGCTGCCGCTCGCCTCCCCTTCGGCATAGAAGGTGCCGTAATCCTGCAGGGGCACGTCGCGGATCCCAAGCTCCTCGGCCAGCTCACGCCGGGCGGAAAGGGCCATGGCCTCCCCCGTGGTCACCACGCCACCGGCGCAGGCATCCAGCATGCCGGGGCAAAAATCCTTGCTCGGGGTGCGCCGCTGCACCAGGATGCGCTCAGCCTCATCCAGCACCAGGATGTAGCTGGCACGATGGCGCAGGTTTTCCTGACGCACCCTGGCGCGCTCGGCCACCCCGATCACCCTGTCCTGCTCGTCTACTATGTCCACCCACTCCACGTGCGGCACCTTTGTCATGTCTGCAATGGCCGCAGTATATCGGGCCCCGGACCCGGACTCTCACTACTTTTTCAACGCCGGGGCTGCACGCCAGTCGATCACAAGACAGATTCATACAAATCTTTATCAAGTGTCACATCAGTGTCACGGTCCGTCGGCATAGTGTGCCCTGTCCAAACAACAGGGTCTCTTGCCATGAAGGTGTTCAAGCAGTGGTCTCCCCGTCGAATTGCTCGCTATATCAAGAGCTTCCATCATGGAAGTTTCATGGTTGAAGCACTGGGGCGGTTTGAGTTTCAAGGGGGGATCATCGATGTGAAGCCGTTGAGCTGTCATCAGGCGCTGAGCCTGGCCCGGCAGATCAACCTGGCCGTGCGCGATCTGCGCACCACCACCCTGTTGCCGGGCTGACATACTCCTGTCTGTCGTCGACTTCCATGTACACATTTGCCCGCCGCTCATTCGAGCGTGCGGGCTGTTTTTCTGAAGGTTGTGCCCTGCCTCAGTGCTGCAGGATCTGGGAGAGGAAGAGCTTGGTCCGATCGGACTGGGGGTTGTCAAAGAACTGATCCGGCACGTTCTCTTCGATGATTTGCCCCCGGTCCATGAAGATCACCCTGTCCGCCACCTGCTTGGCAAACCCCATCTCGTGGGTGACGCAGAGCATGGTCATCCCCTCGTGGGCCAGCTCCACCATCACATCCAGCACCTCCCGCACCATCTCGGGATCCAGCGCAGACGTCGGCTCGTCAAACAGCATGACCTGGGGATTCATGCACAGACTGCGGGCGATGGCGACCCGCTGCTGCTGGCCACCGGAGAGCTGCCCCGGGTACTTGAGCGCCTGCTCGGGGATCCGCACCCGGCGCAGGAAGTTCATGGCGATCTCCTCGGCCTCCTTGCGCGGCAACTGCTTTACCCAGATGGGCGCCAGGCAACAGTTCTCCAGCACGGTCAGATGGGGGAAGAGGTTGAAGTGCTGGAACACCATGCCCACCTCCCGGCGCACCGTCTCAATGTTCTTGAGATCCGAGGTCAGGGCCGTGCCCTTGACCAGGATGTCTCCGCTCTGGTGCTCTTCCAGCCGGTTGATGCAGCGGATCATGGTGGACTTGCCCGACCCCGATGGTCCGCAGATGACGATCTTCTCCCCTCTGCCCACCTGCAGGTTGATGTTGCGCAGCACGTGAAACTCACCGTACCACTTGTTGACCTCTTTCAGTTCGACAACTGCGTCCGTTTTCATATCAGAACGACTCCTAATGCTTGTGGCCCGTGTTGAGTTTGCGCTCCAGATAGATGGAGTAGCGGGACATGCCAAAACAGAACATCCAGAAGATCATGGCGATAAAGACATAAGCTTCGGTGGAATACCCCAGCCAGGCCGGATCCGCCAGGGCCACCTTGGAGATGGCCAGCAGATCGAACAGCCCGATGATCAGCACCAGGCTGGTGTCCTTGAACAGGGAAATAAAGGTGTTCACCAGGGAAGGAATGGTGATCTTGAGGGCCTGGGGCATGATGATGAGGCCCATCACCTTCCAGTAGGAGAGCCCGAGGGCATCCCCCGCCTCATATTGCCCCTTGGGGATCGCCTGCAGCCCCCCTCTCACCACCTCGGCCACATAGGCCGCCTGGAACAGGATGATGCCGATGAGCGCCCGCAGCAGCTTGTCGAGCTCCACCTCGGTACTCATGAACAGTGGCAGCATGACGGACGCCATGAAGAGCACAGTAATGAGCGGCACCGCCCGCCAGAACTCGATGTAGACGGTACAGAGGCTGGAGATGACCGGCATGTGGGAGCGACGCCCCAGTGCCAGCAGGATGCCGAACGGCAGTGCTACGACTATGCCCACCACCGCCAGCACCAGGGTGAGCATCAGCCCGCCCCAGCGGTTCGTTTCCACCACCTCCAGCCCCGCTCCCCCATGGATGAGGAAGAAGGCGATGACAGGGAACACCAGCAGGGTGAAGAGCGCCAGCCACCCCTTGCGCGGGGTCTTTGGCCAGATGAGCAGGGCCAGCAGCGCCGCCAGACCGGCGAAGGTCAGGTTGATGCGCCAGTACTGATCAGCCGGGTAGAAGCCATAGAGATACTGCCCCAGCCGGCTCTCGATGAAGATCCAGCAGGCACCGCCCTGGACGCAGGCCTCGCGGCTGCTCCCCTGCCAGGTGGCCGAGAACAGCGCCCAGTCCAGTGCAGACCAGATGAGTGGCAGCAACAGATAGGCCAGCACCAGGGTCAGCAGGCCGTTCCACCAGTTGGGGAAAAGGTTCTGCCTGATCCAGGCGAGCGGCCCCCGACGGTGGTTGGGAGGCGGCAGCGCCTCCTGCAATTCATTCACGAACATGACAGCTCCCTAGCGCTCAACCAGCGTCATTCTGCGGTTGTAGATGTTCATCAGCACCGAGGTGGTGATACTGATGACGAGATAGACCCCCATGGTCATGGCGATGACCTCGATGGCCTGCCCTGTCTGGTTGAGAGTCGTCCCCATGAACACCGAGACCAGATCCGGGTAGCCGATGGCGGTCGCCAGGGAGGAGTTCTTGGTGAGGTTCAGATACTGACTGGTCAAGGGAGGAATGATGACCCGCATGGCCTGGGGAATGATCACCAGCCGCAGCGTCTTGGTGGGCGAGAGCCCGAGGGCGGAAGCCGCCTCCGTCTGCCCCTTGCTGATGGCCAGGATGCCGGATCGCACTATCTCGGCGATGAAGGCCGCCGTATAGATGGTGAGCGCCAGCAAGAGGGCCGCGAGCTCCGGCAGCACCGTCAGCCCCCCCCGGAAGTTGAACCCTTGCAGCGCAGGCACGCTCCAGCTGAGCGGGCTGCCCGCCAGCAGGAAGGTGATCCCCGGGAGCAGCATGACCAGGGCGGCCACACAGCGCCAGAACGGGAAGATCCTGCCGGTCAGGGCCTGACGGCGGCGAGCCCAGCGGCCCAGCCCCCAGCTCAGCAGCACCGCGAGCACCAGTGCCCAGAGCACGTAGCCGAATCCCTCTTCGAACAGGGGCTTGGGCAGATAGAAGCCCCGCACGTTGAGGAAGGCGAGCCCGCCTATATCCACGCTCTGACGCGGGGAAGGCAGGGTACGCAGCACCGAGAAGTACCAGAAGAAGATCTGCAGCAGCAGCGGGATGTTGCGAAACGTCTCTATGTAGACGGCCGCTATCTTGGCCACCAGCCAGTTGCGCGACAGGCGCGCGACCCCGAGTGCGAACCCGAGCAGGGTGGCAAACAGGATGCCGAGCACGGAGACCAGCAGGGTGTTGAGCAAGCCCACCACGAAGGTGCGACCGAAGGTGTAGGTCTCGTCGTAGGGGATGAGGCTCTGCAAGATGCCGAAACCGGCCGTGTTGCCCAGAAAATCAAAGCCTGTGGTGATGCCACGGGTGGCCAGATTGGTCAGGGCATTGTTGACGATGTAGAACAGAAACCCGATAACCGCCGCGATGGCCAGGCACTGGAAGAGCAGCGCCCGCACCTTGGCGTCATACCACCAGCGGCCCTGTTCTTTCCTATGGTTTGATGCGTGTAACGCCATGAGGATGACTCCGACAAAGCCAGGGATAACATGGGGGGCCAGGCCCCCCGGTGACTGTCGACTCAGCGGATGGGTGGCGCGTACATCAGACCGCCCTTGTTCCAGA
Organism: Aeromonas sp. s10; assembly: GCF_040907975.1. NCBI lineage: Bacteria > Pseudomonadati > Pseudomonadota > Gammaproteobacteria > Aeromonadales > Aeromonadaceae > Aeromonas > Aeromonas sp. s10. The sequence goes on from NZ_JBFOCV010000036.1 coordinate 40,087, forward strand.
GGGCATTGATGCCGCGATCAATCTTGAGGGGGGAGCCGGCACCGACGTTGCGATCGAAGGATTCACCGTAGTTGCCGACCTGTTTGACGATGTTGTAGGCCCATTTGTCATCCAGCCCCAGCACAGTCCCTTTGGGCTCTTCCAGCCCCAGCAGGCGACGGATGTCAGGATTGGTGGACTTGAGCATCTCGTCCACGTTGGCACTGGTGACCCCGGCCTCCTCGGCATTGAGCATGGCGTTGAGGCTCCAGCGCACCACCTTGAACCACTGATCGTCACCCTGACGCACGGCTGGGCCCAGCGGCTCCTTGGAGATGACCTCCGGCAGCACCACGGCTTCCTCTGGCTTGGTGAGCTTGATCTTGAGGGCATAGAGCTGGGACTGATCCGAGGTCAGCACGTCACAGCGGCCGGCTTCGAAGCCCTTGACGGTTTGATCCGAGGTATCGAACACCACTGGGGTGTACTTCATGCCGCCATTGGCGCGGAAATAGTCAGCCAGGTTGAGCTCGGTGGTGGTGCCGGACTGGATACAGACGGCGGCACCGTCAAGCTCCTTGGCGCTCTTGACCCCGAGGGACTGCTTGACCAGGAACCCCTGCCCGTCGTAGTAGTTCACCCCGGCGAACGTGAGGCCCAGCGACCCATCCCGGGTCAGGGTCCAGGTGGTATTGCGCGAGAGCAGATCCACTTCCCCGGACTGCAGGGCGGTAAAGCGCTCCTTGGCGGTGAGGGAGACGTACTTGACCTTGCTGGCGTCCCCCAGTACCGCGGCGGCCACGGCGCGGCACACGTCCACGTCGAGCCCGGTCCAGGTTCCCTTGGCATCCGGGTTGGAGAACCCGGGCAGGCCGTCACCGACCCCGCACTGAACGAATCCCTTCTTCTTGACGGCATCCAGCGTACCGTCCGCCCACGCATTGGCTGCCATCAGCGACAGCGCCATCACCATACCTGCCTTGTGTATCTGCTTCATGTCACTCTTCCCTGTGGTTTGATTCGAACAGGCATCAAAATCTAGCGAGATGCCATCGTTTCCCTGCTTTTTGGCAGCTTATCCAGCCGCAGAAAAACCTGTCAATCGGTGCAATCCGGCCCAACCATGGTGCAACAGAACAAAATATCTAAACGGGGGAATATGCACTCTCAGAATCAAAAGTAGACCCTTATTTGCCAAATAGCCTGCTGCTTAAAACCCTTCTTGGCATGAGGATTATTTTTCGAAAATAAATCGGCTGCACCGCATTGGGGCAGCCATTTCTGCTGACAACTGACTCATCAGATTCGGTTTTATGCCAAAAGCACCAGAGTGAGGCAGCATGACCCCATATGGAAAAATGGCGATAACAGGCAGGGAAAAGCAACAGAAAGGAGGTAAAAGGCGGGGAAATAGCGACCTTATCTCCCGCAGGCTGGGCTTCAGAAAACCAGGAGGTCATCCTCCCCGTGGACCATCCGCAATGTCGGTGATGACGCCGTTTTCGACGGTGACAAACTGCATGAATTCCCGCTTGCCGAAGTTGTAGGTCCAGCGTTCGGCATACTTGACCGTCACTCTCGCCCCGAAGCCGTTCTCCTCGAAGCGGGTGAGATCTTCCTTGAGCATCGGCTGGCCGCAGCGAACCAGCAGCTCTGCCGTGGTGTCTCCCTCGGTCAGCAAGGCGTTCTTGCAACGCAGGGTACCTGCCTGCACAGGCAAGGCCGCCACCAGCAACAACCACAGAACAGGTTTCATTTTGCACTCCATTTGAACAGCATGGTTCCCAGCGAGATGCACACCAGGGCGAACACCATGACCTGGCCCAGAGGGCCTGCCACCTCCAGCCATCCCGCCCCTTCCAGCATCACGGCGCGGGCTGCTTCGATGATCTGGCTGAGGGGCAGCCTGGCCGCAAGCTGCTGCAGCCAGGCGGGCGCGCCTTCCAGCGAGAACCAGACACCGGATAAAAACATCATGGGCAAGCTGATGAGATTGAGCAAACCGCTCGCCAGCTCCTCGTTCTGCAGGCGAGCGGCGATGAGCAGGCCAAGGGAGGCCATGGCCGTTCCTCCCGCCAGGGCGATCACCAGCAGCAGCCACCCCGACCCGATGAGGGGCACATCCAGCAGCCAGTAGGCCGCGCAGAAGACCAGCAGGCTCACCACCAGGGTGATCAGCACCCGTGACAGCAACTGGGCGAAGAGAAACTCCAGCGCGCCGAGCGGCGTGGCTCGCAGCCGTTTCAGCACCCCGTTCTTGCGATAACGCACGATGACAAACCCGACCCCGAACAGGCCGGAGAACATCAGGTTCATGCCGATCACCCCGGGCAGCAGCCAGTCGCCGTAGCGGATGGCGCGCCCGCTCAGGGACTCTCTTTGCAAGGGCTCCTGCACCGCCTGGCGCAGCAGATACTCGGCCATGGCCCCCTGAGGGGCGTCCGGGTTTATCCAGTAACGCCCCCCGGCGGGTGAGAGCAGCAGGTCCAGCTGATGGTGACGGACCTTGAGCTGGCCTCTCGACGCCTCGTCATAGGGGATGATCTTGAGCAGCGGCACGGCGCGCAGCGGGGCATAGGTTGCGGGCAGTTCCCCCACCACCCCGATCTGCACCAGCGGTTTGGGCGGGCCGGAGAAGATGAGGGAGAAGCCGATGACCAGCAGGAGCGGGAAAAGCAGGTTCCACACCAGGGCCGCGCGATCGCGTACGAACTCGAGGGTGCGGGCATAGAAGAGCGCCCCGATGCGCTTGAGGGATCCCTTCATCGTCCACTCCCGGGATTACATGTCGGCAAGGCGTACCACAGCCCGGAGGCCACGGTCAGACAGAACTCGGTCATCCCTCTCATGCGCCGCTCCGCAGGCTGTGGCCGGTCAGGTTCAGGAAGAGATCTTCCAGATTGGGGGAGCGCACCTGCATGCCGGTGAGCGGCACACCAAGATCCAGCAAGGCTGGCAGCAGGGTCGCCACGTCGGGGCAACAGAGCTCCACCTGATCGCCTACCGGACGCAGGGGATAGCCGAGCCCAGCCAGGGCCGGGTGCCCCCCAAGGCGCACCAGCACGCCATCGAAGTGTTGCGCCAGCAAGGCCGCCGGCGTATCCAGACTGAGCAGGTGGCCGTGATCGACGATGGCAATCAAATCGCACAGTTGCTGCGCTTCGTCCATGTAGTGGGTGGTGAGCACCACCGTCTTGCCCTGGGCCTTGATCGCCTCTATTCGCTGCCAGAAGTGGTGGCGCGCCTGGGGATCCAGTCCTGTGGTGGGCTCATCCAGAAACAGCAGTTCGGGATCCCCGAGCAGGGCCAGAGCCAGCAGCAGGCGCTGACGCTGGCCCCCCGAGAGCTTGCGACTGTCCCTGTCGATGAACTCGCCCAAGGCGCACAGATCGATGAGCAGCTCCCGTGGCAAGGGATTGGGGTAGAGGCTGGCGAACAGGCGCAGGGTATCGCGCACCGTCAGGAAATCCTGCAGCGCCGTGTGCTGGAACTGGATGCCGATGCGGGAGCGATAATCCGGGCCGCGCGGGGCGCCGTGAAACAGGATCTGGCCGCTGTCCGGGGTGAGGATCCCCTCCAGCAGCTCGATGGTCGTGGTCTTGCCCGCCCCGTTCGGGCCGAGCAGGCCGAAACAACTGCCGGCGGGAATGGCAAAGCTGAGCCCGTCCACCGCTTTGACGCCGGGGAAGTGCTTGACGAGATCGACGACCTCGATGATGGCTGCCATGGCGTGTCTCCCTCACATGGCCGGAATGGACGACGCTCTGACTATATCCAAATCCCCGCCGAAGGCACATGGCCCGTTTGGGCGGTCCAAAAACAAACGGCGACCTCAGGGTCGCCGTTTGCATCACGCCAGCCGGATCACAGGATGTCCAGCAGCTCCACTTCGAATACCAGAGCGGAGTACGGCGGGATGGAGCCGGCGCCACGGGCACCGTAGGCCAGATCCTGCGGAATGTAGAGCTTCCACTTGGAGCCAACCGGCATCATCTGCAGCGCTTCCACCCAACCGGCGATCACGCCGGTCACCGGGAACTCGGCCGGTTGGCCGCGCGCAACGGAGCTGTCGAACACGCCACCGTGGGTGAATGTACCGTGGTAGTGCACGCGCACGGACTGACCGGCAACCGGCACGGCGCCATTGCCTTCGACCATGACTTCATATTGCAGACCGGAGTCGGTGGTCTTCACTTCGGCGCGCTTGGCGTTGTCGGCCAGGAAGGCTTCGCCTTCGGCGGCAGCTGCCTTGGCGGCAGCTTCCTGCTCTTCCTGCATGCGGGCGGTGATGACCTGGAAGGCATCGTTGATATCGTCACGGCTGACCGCGAACTCCAGGCCGTTCAGGGCATCTGCCAGACCTTGTTGCAGGGCCGGGATATCCAGACCGGCGAAGGCTTGCTGAGCCAGTTGGTCGCCCATGTTGCGGCCGATGCCGTAGCTGGCCTTCTGTTCGATAGAATCGTATTGGGACATTGAGAGGTTGCTCCGGGTCCTGATGGTAAAAGAGACGGGATGATAACAGACTTTTTTGCACCGTGCTGCCAAGACGCCCCTCAATTGCCCGCCGGTGGGAGACGCCTCACATCGGCCCCCTCATCCCCGCCCCTTCTCCCGCAAGGGGAGAAGGGAGCAAAACAGAGCACCATACCGCCGCACGGCCTGTATCAGGTCCTGTCCAGCAACGCCCGCACCGCTGCGACCTTGGCGCCGTCGGTGATGTTGACCCGGCCATCGTCCGAGGTGCCCATGTTGTCGTCACAGAGAGAGGCACCATGGCGCCGCACGGCCTGTATCAGGCCCTGTCCAGCAACGCCCGCACCGCTGCGACCTTGGCGCCGTCGGTGATGTTGACCCGGCCATCGTCCGAGGTGCCCATGTTGACGTCAAAGAGAGAGGCACCATGGCGCCGCACGGCCTGTATCAGGCCCTGTCCAGCAACGCCATCACCGCCGCGACCTTGGCGCCGTCTGTGATATTGACCCGGCCATCGTCCGAGATGCCCATATTGACGTCACAGAGAGCAGCACCATGGAGTCGCACGGTTTGTATCAGGCCCTATCCAACAGAGCCCGCACCGCCGCGACCTTGGCGCCGTCGGTGATGTTGACCCGGCCGTCGTCCGAGGTGCCCATGTTGACACCATGGGGCACCATGCCGCCGCGCCAGCCCATGCCGGACATGTGTACTTCATTGACGCCGGTGAATTCGATGATGGTGCGCACGTTGTCGGCGTTGACCCCGGCCCCCGACATCAGGCTGGCCCGTCCCGCCATCGCCTGGTGCATGGCCTGCAGGGTTTCGAGCCCCGCCAGCGCGGTCGGCGCATGGCCGGAGCTCAGAATGCGCTCGCAACCCGCCGCGACGATCGTCTCGAGATCCAACCGCCAGTCGGAGGAGAGATCGATGGCCCGGTGGAAGGTGACGCCAAGCGGCCCCGCCGCCTCGACCAGTTGCCGGAGCTTGCCTTCGGGTACCCGTCCATCTTCATCCAGCAGACCGACCACCACCCCTTGCAGGCCGGCGGCACGGACGGCGGCGATATCCTGCAACATGATGTCGAACTCCCCCTCGCCAAAACAGAAATCCCCGGCACGGGGCCGGATCATGGCGTAGACGGGGATGGTGGCGTGGCGCGCCACCTGCTGCATGAAACCATAGGAGGGAGTGAGACCGCCCAGCCCCAGCGCAGAGCAGAGCTCGATGCGATCGGCGCCGGCCGCCTGGGCGGTGAACAGGGATTCGAGGTTGTCGATACAGATTTCAAGACGGGTCATGATGACTCCTTGTTCGGGGAGATCAGACCCTCTGTCCGATCTCACAGATTGAGCAGGGCTGCACCGCGCACACCGCCGGCACCACCGAATCGGGCCTCGCGGATCGCCGGCAGGGCGACACCGGGCAGCAGGTGACCGGGCAGACGTTTGGGCAGCTCCTCATAGAGGGCTGGCAGGGCGCTCAGGCCGCCCCCCAGCACCACCACATCGGGATCAATCACCGAGATGGCGGTGGCGAGGCCGGCGGCGATGATCTCGAGCCAGCAGTCGATGGTCGAGAGGGCCGCCGCCTCACGGGCATCGGCACGGGCGACAATCTGGTGGCCGCTCACCCGTTCCCCATGAACATGGTGGTATAGCCGCTCCAGGCCCGTGCCCGACGCATAGGTTTCGAAACAGACCAGGCGCCCGCAGCCACAGCGGGGACGGGGCAAATCCGGGTATTTCATCAGGATGGTGGCGGGCAGCGGGTAGTGACCTATCTCCCCCGCCAGCCAGTTGCGCCCCTGGATGAGCTTGCCCGCCAGGTAGACGGCGCCGCCGATGCCGGTGCCTATGGTGACGCCGAGGGCGCTGCCAGCACCGTCTGCGGCCCCCTGATGCACTTCCGACCAGAGGAAACAGTTGGCGTCATTGTCGACCTTGACCGGTCGGCCCAGCAGTTCGGCCAGATCCGCCCCCAGATGGCGGCCATGGATGGCGGGCAGGTTGGCCGCCACTATGCTCCCGTCGAGGCGATTGAGGATCCCCGGAAACCCGATGCCGACAACCCCTTTCACCCCGAAGCGCGCATCCGCCGCCTCGACCCGCTCGCGGATCAGCTGCTGCAACCCTTCGTAATCATTGCCGGGAGTGCTCATGCGCTCCTCGTGACAGAGATTCAAGGCGCCGTCATACACAGCGAACGCTATCTTGGTGCCGCCAATGTCAAATCCGTAGTACATGCCACACTCCCTTGCGGTGGACCCGGCCACCTCAGTCTGTCCAGATGGGGCACATTGTATTAATTCGCAAAAAAAATAAAGTGACCGAGGGCGAAAAACGGGAGCCAGCTCAAAGCAAACGGAACATTTGTCGTTGTTGGCAAGGTTGTCCGAGGCTCATCAGGGTGCGCTCCTGACCGTCGAACATGAAGCCGCGGCGCAGGTAGAATCCCTCGCCGATGTGATTGCCATCCAGCAGCCAGAGCCTGACGCACTCGCAACCGGCCCGGCGCATCTGCACCGCCACCGCCTGCCACAGCCGTTTGCCATGACCCTGACGCCAGTGATCGGGATGAAGGTAGAGCGCCCGGATCCGCGCCGTCATCAAGCCTTCCTCCAGGGAGGGCTGCCAGTAGAGCAGGCCGATGACCACGTCGTCCTGGCAGACCAGCATGGGAACGGGACCTGGCTCGGCGAGCCGGTGTCGCCAGATCTGCAAGTGGTCGGTCACCGCCAGCTGGGCCAGCATGTCGGCCCCCAGCACCTCCCCGTAGGCCGCCAGCCAGCTCGCCCGCTGCATCACCGTCATGGCGGCGGCATCGGCGGGACGCGCCAGGCGCAGGCTTACGCCTTGCACTGGGGAACCAGCCCTGATGCTTTCGCCTGCTGGTACAGGGGCTGCACTTCGGCCTGCTGGGCCTGCAGGTTGGCGATCCGGCTCTGGTCGCTGGGGTGGGTGGAGAGCAACTGGGGCGGTGCCTTGCCACCGGAGGCGGCGCTCATGTTCTGCCACAGGGTGACGGCTTCGGCCGGGTTGAACCCGGCGCGGGCCATCAGCTCGAGACCGAGCCGGTCCGCCTCGCTCTCCTGGGTTCTGCCATAAGGCAGGGCTATCCCCACCTGGACCCCGAGGCCCAGGGCGGCCATGGTGGCAGCGCCCCCGAGGCTGTCGCTGCTGCCGATGGCGGCGTCCGCCACCGCCAGCCCGATACCGGTCAATTGATCCCGGGAGAGGCGCTCGTTGGAGTGCTGGGCCAGCACGTGGGTCAGCTCGTGACCGATGACGGTGGCGAGCTGGTCCTGATTCTTGGCGACTTTCAGCAGGCCGCTGTAAACGCCTATCTTGCCGCCGGGCAGGGCGAAGGCGTTGATCTCCTTGGAGTCGAACACCACCACTTCCCAGCTGGTGATGCCATAGCTGGCAGGCACCTGGGCGGTCACCGCCTTGGCCACGCAGCCCACATAGGCATTCATCCTGGCATCCGTGCTCACCTTCTCCTGCTGCTTCATCTGGGTGAAGGAGTCGGCGCCCAGCTGGTTCATCTGCTGGGGGGAGAAGAGCAGCATCTGGTTGCGACCGGTCGGTGACTGGGCGCAGCCGGCCAGCAGGGCGCTGCACAAGGCCGTCAGGGCCAGTCTGGAGAGGGAAGATGCGCGCATGAGAGGGTCCTTTGCCGTGAAGTTGCCCTATTCTCGGAAATGCCGCCGCCCGGCGCAAGCCGGGCGCTGCGCCCTGCGACCAAAAAGATCCTGGGGCGCACCAATGAAAACGAGCCCGCATGGGGCTCGTTTTTCTGCAAGGGCATGTTCTGTTACATGATGCCCAGCTTCTTCAGGTCGGCCTGAACCACCTTGGCCGGGACCGGCACATAGCCGTCCTTGGCAACGATGGTCTGGCCCGCCTTGGAGAGCATCATCTTCACAAACTCCTGCTCCATCGGGGAGAGCGGCTTGTTCGGATGCTTGTTCACGTAGACGTACAGGAAGCGCGACAGCGGGTACTTGCCGGTGATGGCGTTGTCGGAGTTCGCCTCGATGAAGGTCTTGCCATCCTTGGAGAGCGGAACGGCGCGCACCCCGGAGGTGACGTAGCCGATACCGGAGTAGCCGATGCCGTTCAGGGAGGAGGAGACGGACTGTACCACGGAGGCGGAGCCCGGCTGCTCGTTCACGCCGCTCTTGAAGTCACCGTTGCACAGGGCGTGTTCCTTGAAGTAACCGTAGGTACCGGACACGGAGTTGCGACCGAACAGTTGCAGATCCTTGCCGGACCAGCTGCCGTCCAGACCCAGATCAGACCACTTGGTGGCCGCCTTGGCTTCGCCGCACTTGAGGGTGCTGGAGAAGATGGCGTCGATCTGCGACATGGTCAGCCCCTTGATGGGGTTGTCCTTGTTGACGAACACGGCCAGGGCATCGACGGCGACGCGGATGGCGGTCGGCTTGTAGCCGTAGCGCTTCTCGAATGCCTCCTCTTCACCGGCCTTCATGGCGCGGCTCATGGGGCCAAACTGGGCGACGCCCTCGGTCAGGGCAGTCGGTGCGGTGGAAGAACCGGCGGCCTGGATCTGCACGTTGACGTTGGGATACATGCGCTTAAATTCTTCGGCCCACAGGGTCATCATGTTGGCCAGGGTGTCCGAGCCGACAGAGGACAGGTTGCCCGAGATGCCGCTGGTCGGTGTGTATTCCGGCAGGTCTTTATCCACACCGGCAGCCAGAGCGCTGACAGAAAACAGGGTTGCTGCGGTGAATCCGATGACACCAGCCAGTTTGTTGAGTTTCATCCAATCTCTCCAAGTCCAAGGTTGCAGAAGGCAATCGTCAGGTTGACGTATAAACGTGGTTGACACCCGATCGCAATGATCCGCGGGCCAGCACCACTCCTTCTCCAGTGTTACAGAAGGTCCGTTCTTTAAGACGGCGCCAGTATCTGGCCTGGCAGTGACAAATTTATGGAATTTATATGACACTTTGATGACATGGGCCGAGAGTGGCCCGGATGAAAAAAGGGCTGCGATGCAGCCCTTCTCTCGTTGCTAACACATTGACACAAAATATTATTTCACCAGCACCATGCGGGCGGGAATAAGAAAGCTGAAGCGGCTGCCCGCACCGACCCGGCTCTCGATATCGAGATGGGCATCGTGATGACTCAGGGCATGCTTGACGATGGCAAGGCCGAGCCCGGACCCTCCGGTGTGGCGCGAGCGGGCCTTGTCGACCCGATAGAACCGCTCGGTGAGCCGCGCCAGATGCTCGGGGGGGATCCCCTCCCCCTCATCCTGGACCGCAAACAGCGCCATGCTCCCCTGCTTGCGCCACTCCACGGTGATCTTGCGCCCCGCCGGGGTGTAGTGGATGGCGTTGTAGACCAGGTTGGAGACGGCGCTGCGCAGTTGATCCTGATCCCCGCGCACCAGCAGATTGGGCTGAACCATGAAGACGATCTCGTGGGCCCGCTCGCCGGAGAGCGCCCGCGCCTCCTGTTCCAGCAGCCCCAACATGGCGGGCATGTCCACCAGATGGGAGAGATCCACGGTGGGCGCCGCCTCGATGCGCGACAGGGTGAGCAGCTGGTTGACCAGATTGTCCATGCGGATCGTCTGCTCCATCATCACCTTGTGCGCCTTGGCCCACATGGCGGGGGGCGGCGGCTCCTCGGTCATCTCCAGATACCCCTTGAGCACGGTGAGGGGGGTGCGCAGCTCGTGAGAAACGTTGGAGACGAAGTGCTTGCGCGTCTTCTCCAGGCTGCGCAGCCGGGTCACATCCCGCACTACCAGCATGGCCTGGTCCTCCGCATAGGGCATGATGCGAAATTCGAGGAACTTCTCCTCGTTGATGGGGGAGTGCATCTCGAATGGCTCGTCATACTGCCCTTTGCCCAGATAGGCGACGAAGGCGGGGTGACGGATCAGATTGCCGATGTGCTGGCCGGCATCCTCGGGCCAGCGAAAGCCGAGCAGTTGCTCCGCCAGCCGATTGCACCAGAGGATGCTGCCGTCGGTGCGAAACACCACGGCCGCATCGGGCAGCGCCTCCGCCCCTTCCCGAAAGCGGCGGATGAGGCCTGCCAGCTCCCGGCGCCGGGCCCGGTGACGCTGCTGCAACTTGTAGATGCCGTTGAAGATGTGCTCCCAGCTGCCGCTGCCGTGGGGCGGCACCAGGCTGCGATCGTGCCACAGCCAGTCCGACAGCCGCTTCTGGAAGCGGTAGTGCCAGACCAGGTGCAGCACCGTGGCCACCAGCAGGCAGAGAACGAGATGATCGATTAACCAACCTACCAAGACGAAGGGGCTGTAGAAGAACGCCATTCGCCACAACTGTCGCCGCCAGGCGTAAGGTTGCAACATTAAGATCTCCTAGAGACAGCAAAGAGCCGGGTCCAATGCCCGCCGGCAGGTGCTGGCGGCACTGGCCCTGACCTAGAGACGGGTCGAGAAGCGGTAGCCGGCCCCGCGCACCGTCTGGATCAATCTGTCGTGCCCCGTCTCTTCGATGGCCTTGCGCAGGCGGCGAATGTGCACGTCCACCGTCCTGTCCTCGACATACACGTTGGTACCCCAGACGTTGTTGAGCAACTGTTCGCGGCTGTAGACCCGCTCGGGGTGGGTCATGAAGAAGTGCAGCAGCTTGAATTCGGTCGGCCCCATGTCGAGGGCCTTCTCCTCGGCACTGACCCGGTGGGAAACGGGATCCAGCTTTAGCCCCTGCACCTCGATCACCTCGTCCACCGAGGTGGGAGAGACACGGCGCATCACGGCGTGCAGGCGGGCGGTGAGCTCCTTGGGGGAGAAGGGCTTGGTGATGTAGTCGTCGGCACCGGCCTCGAGCCCGCGCACCTTGTCCTCTTCCTCGCCCCGGGCGGTCAGCATCACCACCGGGATCTGGCGAGTCATCTCATCCTGCTTGAGCTGCTTGAGGAACTGGATACCACTGCCACCTGGCATCATCCAGTCCAGCACGATGAGTTCGGGGTAGGGTTCGCGCACCTTTGCCAGTCCATCGGCGTAATCTTCTGCTTCTACTGTTTCATATCCCTTCTGCTCAAGCACGAAGCAGAGCATTTCGCGGATCGGTGCCTCGTCCTCGACCACCAGAATTCGCTTAGCCATATCCCTTCTCTCTCCTCTGTGAAGATGGGTGCGCCAATTATTAGAACTTTCTGTGACACTTTTATGACTTTATGACGGGCGGGATGATAAACGTTTTCAGATTCAGTTGGCAGCAGCGAGTTGCAGCAGGTCCCAGCGATTGCCACTGATGTCCTCGAACACCACCACGGTGCCGTAGGGTTCGAGGCGCGGCTGTTCACAAAAATGAACGCCATAGGCCTGCATCCGCTCGTAATCGCCCCAGAAGTCGTCGGTCTCAAGGAACAGGAAGACCCGACCGCCCCCCTGGCGACCGATGGCGGCGCGCTGCTCCTCGTTGGCCGCGCGGGCCAGCAGCAGGGCGGAGCCGGGAGCCCCCTTGGGAGCGACCCGCACCCAGCGTTTGCCCGGTTTGCCCGGCTCGTCGAGGGGGGTGTCTTCCAATAGCTCGAAGCCCATTCCCCGGGTGAAGAAGGCGATGGCCTCGTCGTAATCCGCCACCAGCAGCGTCAGGGCGCCAATGTGTTGTGCCATGGCATCTCTCCTCAGATAAATGATGGGGCGCATGATAGCCCCGCCCGGCCATGGGCTCCAGCGCCGGATCAGTCGGGCGCCACCTCCACCCGGTTGCGACCATTCTGCTTGGCCTGATAGAGCGCCTCGTCGGCCCGCTTGAGCGCCTGCTCCAGGCTATCCTTGCGCCGCTCGGCCACCCCGAAGGAGGCGGTGATACCGAGCCCCAGCGGCCAGTGCCTGTACCCCTCCAGCGCCCCTCTCAGCCGCTCCGCCAGGGCGGCGGCCCGTCCCTCGTCGTAATGGAGGCAGACCAGCACGAACTCCTCCCCGCCCCAGCGCACCAGTCGGCACAGGCTGTCACAATGGCGCAGCAGCTCGCTCACCATGTGCTTGAGCACCTCGTCCCCCACCGGGTGACCGTGACCGTCGTTGACCCCCTTGAAGTGATCGATGTCGATATAGATGAAGGAGAGCGGCATCTCGCCGAGCTCCCCGAGCAGCTTTTCGCCGCCGAGCCGGTTGAGGGCCCCGGTCAGGGGATCGTAGCGGGCCTCCTCCTCGGTGCGCCGGTTCTGCTCGCACAGGCTCGCACTCAGGGCTTCAGCCGCGAGGCGCGCCTCCCTGGCCTTGCGCAGCCGATCCCCGAACATCAGATTCTGGACCAGGAAGAGCAGCACGCCGTAGGCAAGCCACCCCAGCAGCAGATAGCGATAGAAGTCCCCCGGCTTGCACCAGCGGCCATAGAACTCCAGCCGCTCGAGCCGCAACCGGTACTCCCCCGGCAGCATCTTGTCATCGGAGGCGATCTCGATGGCGTAGACATGGTGCAGATCCGGCCCCTGCTGGACCAGCGGAATGTCGTACTGCTGCACCCACCAGGAGCTGGGGGCGAAGACGTTCAGGGGGACATCCTGCTCGCGGCCAAAATCCCTGGCGGTGAAGAGCACTTCGTTGAACTTGTGGGAACTCTCGTCTTCCCGCGTCGAGTAGACGGGATCGTAGTTGCGCAGATAAAGGCGCCAGGCCTGTCCCCCCTGCCCTTCTACATCCAGCCTCACCCGCACCCCGGTGAAGCCGGAGAGATCCAGCCCCCGCTCGGGGTCGGTCAGGGTCAGAACCAGCTCGCAAAAAGGATAGGCATATTGGCTTCGCAGGGTGCACTGGATGGCGGGTCTGTCGCCCCCCTGACTCAGGGTGGCGACGGAGGAGCCCTTGTGGGCCCTGTCATCCTGGGCACGCACGGACAAACCGGCCTGGCTCAGGATGTCGAGCCGCCGCTCGGGTCCGAATTCGAATAACACCATGGCCAGCAGGCTCGCCGCCAGCAGGCACCAGAACAACAGCGTCGTCATGCGGGAATAGGAAGGGATCATCGGTATCACACCTGAAAAAGGGCTTTTACCCTACACCTTGAAGCGCCGGACCGCGCTGATCCAGATCCAAGGTTATTACACGCGCCGCACCGGGCGCAGACGAGTGCCGACTAGCCGGCACGGGCCCCATGGGGCGCAAGCGGCATCGGCCAGCAGCCGGGAGAGAGGCGGGGGGCCTCGTCGGTCGTAAGATGGGTCATTGCGCACTCCCTGCGATGGAAACATAACGAAAAAACGTCCTTGCCACCGCAGTCTACACAAGCGCTGGACGGCGCGACACCCTTCACCCCTCCTCCCGCAGCGCCCGATAGAGGGTGGTGCGACTGATGCCAAGACGGCGCGCCGCCTCGCTCACGTTGCCGCTGCACTCTGCCAGGGTCTGCTGCACCCGCTGCCGACTCTGCTCGCGCAGGGTACTCCCTCCCAAAGGTGAGCTCGTTCCCCCCGCCACGGCGGGCAGATGCAGATGGGCAGGTTCAATCCAGCCCTGCCCCTCTGCCAGTACACAGGCCACCTCCAGCGCCTGTTTGAGCTGGCGTACGTTGCCGGGCAGAGGGTGGGCCAGCAACCGCTGCTCCGCCTCCCGGCTCAGTTGTAGCGCCGGGTCCATCTGGGCGAGCAGGTTCAGGATCAGCCCCTGACGCTCGGGCACCGACCAGGCCCGCAGGGGTGCCAGTTGCTGGCGCCAGCCGCAGATGCGGTAGTAGAGATCTTCGCGAAAGGTGCCGGCCGCCACCATGGCCGCCAGATCCCGATGGCTGGCGCTGACCAGCCAGAAATCCACCGCCTCGGGTCTGTGGCTGCCCACCGGGGTGACGACGCGCTCCTGCAACACCCGCAGCAGCCGGGTCTGGGCCTGGAGCGGCAGCTCGCCAATTTCATCCAGCATCAGGATGCCGCCGTGGGCGGCGCGCAGATAGCCCTGGCTGCCCTGGCTGCGGGCACCGCTGAAGGCGCCTCCCACGTAGCCGAACAGCTCGGCCTCCACCAGCTCCGCCGGCAGGGCGCCGCAGTTGACGCACACCAGAGGCCGCTCCCGACGGCTCGATCTGGCGTGCAGGGTGCGCACCAGGTGCTCCTTGCCGCTGCCGGTCTCCCCCTCGATGAGCAATGAGATGCCCCGCTCCAGCATCTTGAGCGGCACCTGCTGCGCCTGCGATCCCCCCTCCTCAACCGCGTTCGGCAGGGGGAGCCTGGCGGCGCGCTCCCCCGCCTCCGGCACCAGCCGCAGGCCGCGGCGCTCACGCAACAACTGCTGACCGTCGAAGGGGTGCTGGCCGAGCCAGAGCCGACCGGCCCGGTTGGCCCCGAGCAGCTCGCCCCCCTCCCCCAGCAGCAGGCGGGCAGACCAGAGACTCTGGGGATCGAGATCCACCAGCCAGCCCGGCTGGCGGGCCAGCAGGGCGTTTTCCAGGGTCATGGCCAGGAGGCGCACGGTGCCCAGCATGTCGCCGCCGTGATGGGCCGCATCGGTGGAGATGTCGAGCACGCCGAGCAGTTGCCCGTCAGGCCCAAGCAGGGGGCAGGCGCTGCAACTGAGAAAACTGTGCTGGGCGAAGAAGTGCTGCGCCCCCAGCACCTGCACCTCGCTCTGCTCGGCCAGCGCGGTGCCGATGGCGTTGGTGCCCTTGCTCGCCTCCCCCCAGCGGGCGCCGCTGCGCAGGAAGATCCGCTCGGCATGGCGGGCAAACCGGTCGTCTCCGCTCACCGCGAGGATGGCCCCCTCGCCGTCACACAGCAGCAGACGACAGGGTCTGCCCGCCAGCAACTGGCCAAAGAGCGGCAGCACGAAGCGCTGGAAGCAGGCGATGAGCGTCCTGTGCTGCTCCTGGCGAGCCGACAGCTCCCCCTGGGGCAGCAAGTCCAGCTCGGCGCTCTGCTGGCGGCTCAGCCCCTGATGCAGGCAGCGCTCCCAGGAGCGCTGGATTGGGCTGGCACCGGATTGAGGCAACTCGCTCATCACACCTCCTTCTACACACTCGCGAATAGGGCCGCCTTGGGGGAGCGCCTTCATCACGTCTCCTGTTCACAAACGGCACAGTGTCACACCCGATGTTCAGAAACGGCACAGTTCGGGGGCCGTCCTGGGGGGCACTGGTTAACCAAGATACCCCTTGGCACCCCGTTTGATAACGTTTTTGCAACCTTTTTGTGTAGAGCGCCGCCCGCTGGCACGCCCCTTGCGATGACAGGAAGCAACCGGACTGCCCGCCAGGCCGGTCAGGACCACACACACATAAGGATGATGAGATGATTTATACCGCTCCCGGTCAGGCAGGTGCCCTGGTCAGCTTCAAATCCCGTTATGACAACTTCATCGGTGGCGACTGGGTGGCGCCGCGCGCCGGCCGCTATTTCGAGAACATCTCGCCGGTGGATGGCCGGGTGTTCTGCGAGGTGGCCCGCTCCGACGCAGCCGACATCGAGCTCGCCCTGGACGCGGCCCACAAGGCGTTCGCCAGCTGGAGCAAGACCAGCGTCACCGAGCGCAGCAACCTGCTGCTGCGCATCGCCGATCGCATCGAACAGAACATTGAAGTGCTCGCCGTCGCAGAGACCTGGGAGAACGGCAAGGCGGTGCGCGAGACCCTGGCCGCCGACCTGCCCCTGGTGGTGGATCACTTCCGCTACTTCGCCGGCTGCATCCGCGCCCAGGAGGGCTCCGCCGCCGAGCTGGACCAGAACACCGTCAGCTACCACTTCAAGGAGCCCATCGGCGTGGTCGGCCAGATCATCCCGTGGAACTTCCCCCTGCTGATGGCCGCCTGGAAGCTGGCCCCGGTACTGGCGGCGGGCTGCTGCAGCGTGCTCAAGCCCGCCGAGCAGACCCCGGTCACCATCATGCTGATGATGGATCTCATCAAGGACATCCTGCCCCCCGGCGTGGTCAACGTGGTCAACGGCTTCGGCGCCGAGGCGGGCCAGGCGCTCGCCACCAGCAACCGGATCCAGAAGCTGGCGTTTACCGGCTCCACCGAGGTGGGCGCCCATATCCTGCGCTGCGCCGCTGACAAGCTGATCCCCTCCACCGTGGAGCTCGGCGGCAAGTCCCCCAACATCTACTTCGCCGATGTGATGCAGCACGAGAGCAGCTACATCGACAAGGCGGTGGAAGGGATGCTGATGACCTTCTTCAACCAGGGGGAGGTGTGCACCTGCCCCTCCCGCGCCCTGGTGCAGGCCAGCATCTATGACGACTTCATGGACCGGGTGCTGGCCCGCGCCCGCACCATAGTGCAGGGCAACCCCCTCGACACCACGACCCAGGTGGGGGCCCAGGCGTCCCGCGAGCAGTTCGACAAGATCCTGAGCTACATGGAGATCGGCCGCGGCGAAGGGGCCAAGATGCTGCTGGGCGGCGGCCCGGCCAAGGTGAGCGGGCTGGAGGGGGGCTTCTACATCCAGCCCACCATCTTCTCGGGCCAGAACAAGATGCGGGTGTTCCAGGAGGAGATCTTCGGGCCGGCGCTCGGGGTCACCACCTTCAAGGACGAGGCGGATGCCCTGGCCATTGCCAACGACACCCAGTACGGGCTGGGGGCGGGCCTGTGGACCCGGGACAGCAACCTGGCCTGGCGCATGGGGCGCGGCATCCAGGCCGGCCGGGTCTGGGTCAACTGCTACCACGCCTACCCGGCCCATGCGGCCTTTGGCGGCTACAAGAAGTCGGGGATCGGTCGCGAGACCCACAAGATGATGCTGGACCACTACCAGAACACCAAGAACCTGCTGGTGAGCCACGACATCAACCCCCTCGGCTTCTTCTAAGCCCATCCCGTGATCCACAAGGGCGCCTGCAGGCGCCCTTTTTCATGCGGTTCAGGCCACGGGTTGGCCCAGCTGCTGGCGATAGCGCTGGGGGGCGCAGCCCTGTTCGCGCTGGAACATGGCGATGAAAGCCGAGGTGGAGGCGTAACCGAGGCGCCAGGCGATCTCCTGCACCGGCATCTCGCCCCGCAGCCAGTCCAGCGCCTTCACCAGCCGCAGCCGGGTGCGCCACTGGCCCAGGCTCATGCCAAGCTCCTTCTGGCAGCGCCGCGCCAGGGTGCGCTCCGTGGTGTGCAGCGCCCTGGCCCACTCCACCAGCGTGCGGTTGTCCTCCGGCGCCGCCTGCAATGCCGCCAGCAAGGGGGCCAGCAGGCGATCCCGGCTCTGGGGCAGGTAGCTCGGCTGGCAACGGGTGCGGGCCAGCTTCTCGATGAAGAGTTCACCCTGGCGGGCATCCCACTCATCCTCCATGTGCCCGACCCGGCGCTGGGTGAAGTCCTCCAGCAGGGCCCGCAGCAAGGGGGTGAGGGCCAGCAGCTGGGGTTCCCGTGGCAGGCGCGGTGCCAGGGCGTGGCTCACGTAGATGGAGGTGTAATCCAGGGTCTGCTCGTTGAAGGCGGTGTGGGGCAGGTCCGCCGGCACCCAGATGAGGTAGTCCGGAGGCGCCACCAGCCGCTCTCCCCCCACCTCCACCACCATGACCCCCAGGCTGATGAGGCTGAGCTGACCCCAGGGGTGGGCGTGCTCGGCGCAGGCGTTGCCCCCCTGGATCTGGCTGTAGCGAAAGTAGAGGGGGTTGGGGTCGGCCAGCAGGCGATCCTGCTCGGCCAGGGTGAGGGTGCCCATGCAGATTGTCCCAAAGCGGTTATGACATGTCTTATTTACGCTACTTACCTCGTTCAAGACAAGGCTAGACTCTCCCCATCGTACCAAGGAGTGCCTATGCCTTTTCTCTTCCCCCTGCTCGCCATCCTGATCTGGGCCGCCAATACCGTGGTCTCCAAGGCCGCCGCCGGCGTGCTGGATCCCGCTGCCATCTCCTTCTATCGCTGGGTGATCGCCGCCCTCGCGCTCTCCCCCTTCTGCCTGCCGCAGCTCTGGCGCCGCCGGGCCGACATCCGCCCCTGGCTCGGCAAGCTGCTGGTGCTCTCCCTGCTCGGCATGGTGCTCTACCAGTGCCTCGCCTACTACGCCGCCCACAGCACCTCGGCCACCAACATGGGGGTCATCGGCTCCCTGCTGCCCCTGCTCACCCTGCTCATCGGGGCCTGCTGCTTTGGCCAGAAGCCGGGCAAGCAGGCGCTGCTCGGCATGAGCCTCTCCCTGTTCGGGGTGCTCTGGCTGCTGGGTCAGGGCAATCCCCTGGCACTGCTGCACAGCGGCATCAACCCCGGCGACGGCATGATGCTGCTGGGGGCGGCCAGCTATGCCCTCTATGGCCTCTTGATCCGCCGCTGGCAACTGCCCTTCGGCCCCTGGCTCAACCTCTACCTGCAGATCCTGCTGGCGGTGCTGCTGCTCATCCCGGTGGCCCTCTCTGCCGACTCCCTGGCCATTCCCGCCCAGGGCTGGAGTATGGTGCTGTTCGCCGGCCTCGCCTCCTCCATCTTCGCCGCCTACTGCTGGATGCGCGGCCTCGCCACCCTGGGGGCGGAGCGCACTTCGGTCTTCATGAACCTGATGCCCCTGTGCACGGCCCTCATCGCCGTCATCACCCTGGGGGAGCCCATCCACGGCTATCACCTGCTGGGGGGCGGCCTCATCCTGACCGGGGTCATGCTCTCCCAGCTCAAGCCGAGGGTACGCCGTCCTCTGCCGGAAGGGGCTTGAGCCGGCCAGCACCATGAAAGAAGGGAGCCTCGGCTCCCTTCTTGCTGCCCCCGTCAGGGCACGCCTGACCTTTTCGCCAGGGTGGCGTCTCCTCCTTAATCCCTGCCCCCCCGCCCCTTGTCATGGGCGGCGAAGGCGCTGCGGGCCGCACTGATGCCATTCATGCAGGCGGGCACTCCGGCATAGACGGCGACCTGGAGCAGGATCTCGATGATGGTCTCCCGGCTGACCCCCACATTGAGGGCGGCCCGGATATGGAACTCGAGCTGTCCGGGCGCCGTGCCCATTCCCATCAGGGTCGCCACCGTGAGCATCTCGCGGGTACAGAGATCGATGCCGGGACGGGCGAGCACATCGGCAAAGGCAAACCCCAGCACCAGCTCGGCAAGCTCCGGTGACAGGGCATCCAGGCTGGCGGCGACCCGCGTGGGCGCTTGGGGATCGAGCCGGGCCAGCAGCGCGAACGCCCGTTCACGGCGATCCGTGTGCGAGCCGCTCATGCGTTCACCCCCTTCATCCCCTCGGCGGTATAGCGCTCCCCCGCCACCGGCAGGGTCCGGATGGCCTGTCCCAGGGCCCCGAGCTCCGCTGGGGAGAGGCGCACCGAGAGGGCGCCGAGGTTATCCTCAAGGTGGGTCAGGCGCCGGGTGCCGGGGATGGGCACTATCCCCTCCCACTGCGCCAGCAGCCAGGCCAGGGCTATCTGCGCCGCCGAGCATCCCTTCTGCTGCGCCAGGGCCATGACCGCCTGCACCAGGGTGCGGTTGGTGGCGAGGTTGTCCCCCTGAAACCGCGGCAGACTGGCCCGAAAATCCCCCTCCTCGAACACCGCCTCCTGCTGGTAACGCCCGGTCAGAAACCCGCGCCCCAAGGGGGAGTAGGCCACCAGACCAATCCCCAGCTCCCGGCAGGCGGGCAGCACCGCCGCCTCCACCTCCCGCGTCCAGAGGGAGTATTCGGTCTGCACCGCCGCCACCGGGTGCACGGCATGGGCGCGCCTCAGGGTGGCCTCGCTCACCTCGCACAGACCGATGCGGGCTATCTTGCCCTCCTGCACCAGCTGCGCCAGCCCGGCCATGGTCTCCTCGACGGGATGGGCCGAATCGAGGCGGTGCACATAGTAGAGATCGATCTGCTCGATGCCGAGGCGGCGCAGGGAACCCTCGCAGCTCTGGCGTGCATAGCGGGCGCTGTTGTCGAGGGTACGCCTGTACTCCCCGTGCTGGCGCACGATGCCAAACTTGGTGGCGACCTTCACCTGCCCCCGCCGGGTCGCGAGAAAACGCCCGATCAGCGCCTCGTTGTGGTGGGGGCCGTACATGTCGGCGGTGTCGAGCAGGTCGATGCCCCGCTCCACCGCCTCCGCCAGCACCCGCAAGGACGTCTCATCGTCCCGCGGCCCGTAGAATTCGCTCATCCCCATGCAGCCCAGCCCCAGGGCAGAGACCTGCAGGTTGGCTCCCAGTGTTCGTCGTTGCATCGCATTTTCTCCCTGACAAATTGCAGGGGAGTATGGTCTTCCGAAAATGAATGAGATATAGAGGTAACTGGCAACCTATCTTCCGATTATGGAAACACTATGCACGATCCCCTGCTCTGGGACGACGCCCGCGTCTTCCTGGCCATCGCCCGCAGCGGCACCCTGAGCGGTGCCGCCCACGCCCTGCGCATGGGGGTGGCCACCGTCTCCCGGCGCCTGGACAGGCTGGAGGCGGCCCTCGGCCTGCCCCTGTTCAGCCGCCACCAGCAGGGCTATCGCCTGACCGACGACGGGGAGGCCCTGCTTGAGCGAGCCGAAGCGCTGGAACATGCGGGGCTGGCCTTTGGCGAGGCGGGGCAGTTGCAGGGACAGGTGGCCGGCACCGTGCGCCTCGCCACCGCCGAGAACCTGGCCAATCCCCTTATCATCCCCTCCCTGCCGACGCTCTTTGCCCAGCACCCCGAGCTGAGGGTGGAGCTGGTCACCGGGGTGCAGACGGTGAACCTGCACCGGCGCGATGCCGATCTCGCGGTGCGCATGGTCAAGCCCGATGCCGGCCACCTCACCCTGCGGCGCCTGGGCACCCTGGGCTTTGGCCTCTACGGGACCGGCGCCTACCTGGATGCCCGCAGCCCCGGGGTGGATGCCGCCAGCTTCGATCAGGATGACTTCATCGGCTGGAACGAAACCCAGAGCCACCTGCCCGCCGCCAGATGGATGACCCGCATGCTGCGCGGCCGCCCCTGCCGGGTGGAGACCGGCACCCTGGCGGCCCAGCTCGCCGCCGCCCAGGCCGGTCTGGGGCTCGCGGTGCTGCCCCACTACCTGGCCCGCCAGACGGATCTGGTCTGCCTGCTGCCGGAGCTCGGGGTGGATCAGCCCATCTGGCTGGTGCTCCACAGCGATCTCGCCCACTCCCGGCGGGTGCGGGCCGTGGCGGATCACCTCATCGCCCTGTTCGAGCGCGCCCGCACCGCCCTGCACCCCTTCTCGGGCGACCCCAGATAAAGGGGCCGGGTCGCATCGGGGCAAAACAAAAGGGAGCTCAAAGGCTCCCTTTTATCTGCGCAGCATGGTGTGCGCGGCCTCTTCGGCGTTGTGCCCGCGACGGGGTCACGACTCCCGGCGCCAGTGGTAACGCCGCTCCGGGCGGCCACGCTGGCCGTAGTTGAGCTCCACGTCCAGCCGATCTTCTGACTCCAGAAACTCCAGGTAGCGGCGGGCCGTGGTGCGACTCAGGGAGAGGCGCAGGGCCACGGTGTCGGTGGAGAAGGTGTTGTCCGGCTCCCCCGCCAGCAGATCCAGCACCTGGCGCAGGGTGATGGCGTCGATCCCCTTGGGGGTTTCCCGCGCCTCCCGCCCCTGGTTGCGCGCCTTGCCCATCAGGCGGTCCAGGTCGCTCTGGGCCAGCTCCCCCGGCTCGCACAGGCGGCGATGCAGGACCAGGATCTCCTCCAGGCTCTGCTGGATGCGAAACAGCCGCAGCGGCTTGATGACGTAGTCCTGCACGCCCAGGTTGAGGGCCTGCTGTATGGTCTCCACGTCGCAGGAGGCGGTCACCATCATCACCATCACCTCCCGGTTGTGGCTGCGCAGCCGGCTCACCCACTCCAGGCCCGAGCCATCGGGCAGGGAGATGTCGACCATCAGCAAGCGGGGCTCGCTCCCCGCCATCAGGCGATCCGCCTCGGCCAGGGTGCCGGCCCGCCCCATCAGGGAGAACCCGGCCGTGGAGGAGACCAGCTCCCCCAACATGGCGCCTATCCGCTCGTCATCCTCGATAATCAGCGTGAAGATTGGCTTCATGACTTACACCAATTGGTTTTTATTCAAATAGATACCGAACAGGGTCGTCTGCTCGGCGGTGCGGCGCCATTCTATCACGCCCCCCCGCCTGGCCACCGTCTTCTTGACCAGGAAGAGGCCGACCCCGTGATCCCCGGTCTGGCGGCTGACACCGTAGTCGAACAGGTGATCCGCCAGCGCCTCGTCCACCCCCTCGCCACTGTCCTCCACCTCGATCACCAGCCGCCGCCCCAGATCATCGAGGGAGAGCAGCACCCTGGGAGCGGCGTGCTCGCGGTTCCCCCAGGCGGCGCGAATGCCGTTGTCCAGCAGGTTGCCGATGCAGGTGATGAGATCCGCCGACACCTCGGCCGGATACTCCCCGAGGGCCGACCCCGCATCCAGCACCAGCTCCACCCCCAGCTCCCGCGCCCGGCTGAACTTGCCGAGGATGAGCCCGGCCACCGGCTTGTTCTCGATGACCCGCAGCAGATCCTGCAACATGTTCTGGCAGGCTTCGTTCTCCTGCTGGATGAGGTCTACCGCCTGATCCACGTGGCCGAGTTGGAGCAGACCGGAGAGGCTGCTGAGCTTGTTGGCGAATTCATGGGTCTGGATGCGCAGCATCTCGCCGTACTGGCGCAGGTGGGTCACCTGCATGCCCAGGCTGCCGGTGCCGTCTGGCCGGCTGAAGATGAGCATGCGCCCCGGCTCGCGACCGCTGAGCTCCTGCCAGTGGCCGACGAAGTCATCCCCCTGCACGGTGAACCTGACCGCCCCCCCTTGCTGCAACGTGGGCACGAGGCCGGGGGCCAGCTCCGCCAGGGATCGACCCAGCAGGGCGTGGCGCCCGGTGCCGGGCAGTCGCAACTGATAGAAGGCGGCGCTGTTGAGCATGGTGATCCTGTGCTGGTTGTCCAGGGACACTATCCCCTCCGAGATCCCCTCCAGCACCAGATCCTGCTGGGCGAAGCGATTGGCGATGGTCTCCGGCTCCAGATCCAGCAGGGTGCGGCGCAGCAGGTGCTGCACCCAGAGCGCCAGCAGCAGGCCGCACCCCAGCACTGCCGCGATGGCGCCGACCAGCAGGGCGATCCGCTCCTGATAGGTGCCCTCCACGGTGCGCATCAGATAACCCACCGCCACCGCGCCAATGGCCTGGCCATCGGGCCCCACCACGGGAGCGAAGCAGCGGATGGCGGGGCCCAGGGTGCCCACGTCCCGGGAGCAGTAGCTCTCGCGCGACTGGAGTGCAGGCCAGATGTCCTCCCCCCGGAAGGTCTGGCCCACCAGCTCGGGCGAGGGGTGGCTCAGGCGCCTGGCATGTTCGTCGGTCACCACCATGTAGGCGGCATCGGTGCGGCTGCAGATCCCCTGCACATAATCCCGCAGCCCGGGATCGCTCCCCTTCTCCAGGGCCTGGACCACCCGGCTGTCCGCCGCCAGCACCCGGGCCAGATCACTCCCCTTCTCCTTCAGGTTGTTCTCCAGCAGGTGGCGCATGAAGAGGGCGAGCAGACAGCCCAGGATCAGGATCAGCAGCAGTGACAAGCCAAGCGAGAGGGTGACTAGCTGGTGGCGCAGTTTCATCGTTCAACCTTGCAGCGGACAGGAAAGCCCAGGGTGAGGGTGTCGCCCCGCCGGGTCAATGGCCAGCCTGGCGCACCTCAAAGGTGGCCACTCTAGCGCCTCCTCCGGCCGTTGTCGGTTAGCTGGCCCGCAAAGCCATATAAAAACTTAAACACCACGGCCCGGGCAAAAAACCTGAACGTGAGCTGCATCACGCTATTTACTTAGCCTGCGAAATAAATATAATGCTTCGCAAGCTAAGTAATTGAGGTGCCCGTCATGAAAAAGGATCTGGAGATGTTGCGAGAACTCTCCCTCGCCGAGCAGCTGGGGCGATTGCACCGGCTCTGGCGCACCGTGGCCGATCTCGAGCTGGCGCCTCTGGGGCTCACCCATCCCCGCTGGACCGCCCTGTGGAAACTCAGCCGCCTCGGCGGCCACCTCAGCCAGAAGACCCTGGCCGAGGCCCTGGAGATAGAGCTCCCCTCCCTGATGCGGACCCTGGGTCAGCTCGAGGAGCAGGGGCTGATCGAGCGCCATTGCTGCAGCCAGGACAAGCGGGCCCGCATCGTCACCCTGACCCCGGCGGGCAAGGCGCTGCTCGATCAGATCGAGGGCCGCATCATCGCCGTGCGCCGGGAGCTGCTCACCGGCATCAGCCAGCAGGAGCTGGCCCAGTTTGAAGACATTGTGCACCGCATCTCCGCCAACGCCCTTAGCAAGATAGCCGCACAGCATGAAGAGAGAGAATAAGATGACACCGGATCAACAATTCAAGCGCTGGATAAAGTGGGCCATCGTCTGCTTCGTCCTGGTGTTTGGCTACTTTCTGCTGGCCGACATCAAGATGCCCCTGACCCCCCAGGCCATGGCCACCCGGGTCGTCACCCGGATGGCCCCCCAGGTCAGCGGCAAGGTGGTCGAGGTCGCCGTCGCCAACAACCAGCACGTCAAGCAGGGGGATCTGCTGTTCGCCCTCGACCCGGAACCCTTCCAGCTCGCCGTGGATCAGGCCAGGCTCGCCCTGGATCAGGCCAGGCAGCAGAACCGCCAGCTGGACGCGACCCTGACCGCCTATGAGGCGGAGTACAGCTCGCTGCGCACCCAGGCCGACCAAAAACAGCGGGAAGCGGCGCGCATCGACGCCCTCTACCGCCGTCACATGGTCTCTGAACAGCAGAAAGATGACGCCGACAGCGCCGCCCGCACCGCCCGTGCCAACCTGCTCGGCAGCCAGGCCCGGGTAGAGCAGGCCCGCGTCAACCGCGGCTTGCCAGGGGAAGACAACCTGCTGCTGCGCCAGGCCCGCAACCGCCTCGCCCAGGCCGAGCTCAACCTCGCCTACAGCCGGGTTCATGCGAGCCAGGACGGCATCATCACCAACCTGCAGCTCAAGCCTGGCAGCGTGGCCAATGCGGGCTCCCCCCTGCTGGCCCTGGTCTCCGAGCAGGTGGACGTGATCGCCGATTTTCGCGAGAAGAGCCTGCGCCACGTCAGCGCCGGCAGTCAGGCCCTCGTCGCCTTCGACGGCGAGCCCGGTCGCCTCTATCCGGCCCGCGTCGCCAGCCTGGATGCCGGGGTCAGTGCCGGCCAGTTTGACGCCAACGGCCAGCTTGCGAACCCCGTCGAGTCCGATCGCTGGGTGCGGGATGCCCAGCGCCTGCGCCTGCACCTGACCCTGGAGCAACTGCCTGCCCACCTGCCGGCCGGGGCTCGCGCCACGGTGCAGCTGCTGCCGGACAACACCCTGACCGGGCTGCTGGCCCGCGGCCAGATCCGTCTGCTCAGCCTGCTGCACTACATCTATTGAGATGATGACCATGAACCTGTGGCACAGACCCCTCACCCCCAACGAACTGCGCCAGTGTCTGCGCATCGCCTTTGGCTGCACCCTGGGGTTTGTGCTGTGCAAGATCTTCGGCTGGAGCAACGGGGTCTTCTTCACCGTCACCCCGGTGCTGCTGCTCGGCCTGGTGCCGGTGATGAACGGTCACGCCGCCCGCCAGCTCATCGCCTCCGCCGCCATGTGCGGTCTGGAAGTGGGACTGCTCGGCGGCCTGTTTGGCGGCCACCCGGGGCTCATGCCCCCCCTGGTCTTTTTGCTCTTCCTCTACCGTTTCGCCGCCATGTCCCGGGGCAGCCTGTTCCTGTTCGGTGCCAACGGGGTGCTCAGCCTCAGCATCATGCTGCACTTTGCCAGCTACCCCGGGATTGATCTGAACGACCTCATCTTCAGCAACCTCTGGGCCAGCGTCCTGTCGGTGCTCATCGCCTATCTGATGACGGCCCTCATTCCGGATGTGGAGGAGCGCCCCAGGCCGGCCCCCTCCCCCAAGGCGCCGCACCGGATGCGCCACGAAGCCCTGCTGGGGGCGTCCATCGCGACCCTCTCGTTCCTGGTGTTCCAGATCTTCGATCTGCGCGACTCCATGTCCGCCCAGGCCACCACCCTGCTGCTGCTCTTCCCCATGCACTGGAACGGCGCCCTGGACTATGCCCGCAAGCGGGCCATGGGCACCCTGCTGGGGGTGAGTTTCGGCATCCTGGGGCAACTGGTGCTCTATGACTGGTCCGGCTTGCTGCTGCTGGTGACCCCGGTGCTCTGGCTCGGTGCCATGCTGTTCAGCTATGCCCATGTGAAGGAGGCGAGCGGCTCCGGAGTCGGCTTCGGTGCCCTCACCACCCTCGGCATCCTGTTCGGCCAGTACCTGACCCCGGGCAACGACCTGGTGTTCAGCGCCCTCTATCGGGTGAGCAGCATCCTCTTTGCCATCGTGGTCACCCTGCTCGCCTGCTACCTCATCCACCGGCTGCTCAATCGCTTCGAGGCGACACGGTTCGGCCACTGACCCTTTTCTGCAGCCATTGGATGGCTCCCTTTCGCCCCGCTTGCCTGCCGGGGCGTTTTTTTGCCTGCCCCACGGACCAGAGGGAGACGGACGCATCCCGACGCAGGGCTCCTGCCATGAGGTTGCAGTTGTGCCTCATCCTGTTAGGCTCAAGGCCATATGACACCGTTGTGAGGATCAAACATGAAACACGCCAAGCTCTTTCTACTGGGGGCGGGCGCCATCACCCTGCTCGGCGGCTGCGATCTGGGCAGCGGCAAGCTGGGAGTGACCGGCGGCGATCCCGTCACCTATCTGTGTGAACAGAACCAGAAAGTGCAGGTTCGCTACTTCTCCCTCTCGGACGAGAGCCTGAACTTCGTCAAGCTCTCCCTCCCCGATGGCAAGGATTACACCCTGCCTCAGGCGGTCTCCGCCTCCGGCGCCCGCTATACCGACGATCACGAGGTGGTCTGGTGGAACAAGGGCAAGGAGGGGTTCGTCGAGATGCGTGATGACGCCGGGGAGTGGCAGAGCCGCTACAACGACTGCAAGGAGCAGTGAGCCGCGCCGTCATGGCACAGAGCCCACACGAAACACCCCGGCCTGGCCGGGGTGTTTGTCATTTCACTTCCACTTCAAATCGGGCCACAACCCGAGCCGGAATGGCTTGCAGATTCTGCTCCGATGGCCGGTAGCGCAGCTGCGCCAGCCCGGAGATGGCGATGAGATCCAGCACGCCGGGGGGCTGGGACTCCAGTACCTCTGGGCTGAACAGCGTGCCATTGGAATCGATGAGGTAGCGAAGGGTCACATACCCCTTGACCGGCCTCTTCGCCGGCAGCCCCCCGACCGGGTTAAAAGTGATGGCATCCCCCACCAGCACCCAGTATTCGGGCAGCGTTTCCCAGGTGACATCCACCGGAGGTTGATTCAGCTTGGCGGTGGGGCTGGCACAGCCTCCGAGCAGGGCCAGGGCGACCCACAGCAACAACCCTTTCACTCGCACTCGACATTCCCTCGTCGTTGTATCGCTCGACTCCATGAGCGACGCGCCAGTGTCAGGCAAAGGGGCTCATCCGGGAAGCCCCCATCTGGCAGGCAAAAAAAAGCCAACCCCGGAGGGTTGGCCTTGTGATCTCTCACGGCTCAGGCGCGCTTGTCGCTTACCACCAGCCAGAGGGCATGAACCATGCCGGGCAGACCGCCCAGCAGGGTCAGCACTATGTTGATGAGGAAATGGAGGCTGAAGCCTACCTGGATAAAGGCGCAGACCGGGGGGAGAAAGATGGCCAGCAGGATCTTGAGCAGATTGTTCATCGGGATTCCTCGTGTAAACAGCGCCTGGGGTTGGCCTAACCATAAACACCCAAGGCCTCAACTGCAAACCAGACAGGGGATCTGCTCTCCTCCTTTCCGCCAGGCGTTGAGGTCGTGAACCATCTGGTTGCTGCTGCCACGCCAGAGCAGACCGGGATCCGCCAGGGCCTTCTCGAACCTGCCATCCACCAGCACGTCCAGCAAGGCCACCAGCTCCCGCTGGGCCGGGCTGAGATCGGCCAACAGATAGCCGGTCCAGCACCAGATGTCCTTGCCGGGGCACTCGGTTCGCACCCGCTTCACCAGCGCCAGCACATGCGGCACGTTGACGGGGTGGAGCGGATCGCCACCGGAGAGCGACAGTCCGCGCCGCTTGATGCGGCTGTCGTTGAGATCATGAATGATGCGATCGCTCATCGCCTCATCGAACGGCTTGCCCCCATCAAGCCGCCAGGTGCTCTGGTTGTAGCAGCCGGGGCACTGGTGCTCGCAACCCGACACGAACAAGGTGGCGCGGGTGCCTGGGCCGTTGATCACATCGACCGGGTAGTACTGGTGGTAGTGCATTCGAGTTCTCTGGGTTAACGGCCAACCCCCTCCCAACCTCCCCCTTCGAAAGGGGGAGGAGCTTCTTTGCCCCCTCCCCTGCCAAGGGGAGGGCTGGGGTGGGGTCTGCTCGCTTACATATGCTTGACCCGGCGTTTGACCTCTTCCTGCTTGCCCGCGTTGAAGGGGCGCGCATCCGGGCTGCCGAGATAGCCGCACACCCGGCGGGTCACCGACACCTTGGCGGGGTCGTGGTTGCCGCAGCGCGGGCAGGTGAAGCCCTTGGAGGTGCACTCGAACTCGCCGGTGAAGCCGCAGTCGTAGCACTCGTCGATGGGGGTGTTGGTGCCGTAGTAGGGCACCTTGTCATAGCTGTAGTCCCAGACGTTCTCCAACGCCTCCAGGTTGTGCTGGATGTTGGGGTACTCGCCGTAGCAGATGAAGCCGCCGCTGGCGATGGGCGGATAGGGCGCCTCGAAGTCCAGCTTGTCGTAGGGGTTCACCTGCTTCTCCACGTCCAGGTGGAAGCTGTTGGTGTAGTAGCCCTTGTCGGTCACCCCGGCCACCACGCCAAACTCCTTGGCGTCGATGCGGCAGAAACGGGTGCAGAGGTTCTCGCTCGGGGTGGAGTAGAGGCTGAAGCCGTAGCCGGTCTCCTCCTTCCACTCGTCGGTGGCCGCCTTGAGCCGCGCGATGATGGCGATGGCCTTCTGGCGCAGGGTCTCGCTGTCGAACAGGTGGACGTCTGTGCCATAGAGGGCGTTGATGGTCTCGTGTACCCCGATGTAACCCAGCGAAATGGAGGCGCGGCCATGTTTGAAGATCTCGCTGATGTTGTCATCGGCCTTGAGGCGCACCCCGCAGGCCCCCTCCATGTAGAGGATGGGGGCGACCCGGGCCTTGACCCCGTCGAGGCGCTTGATGCGGTACATGAGCGCTGTCTTGGCCACCCGCAGGGCGGCGTCCAGCTTGTCCCAGAAGTCCGCTTCATCGCGGGATTTCAGGGCAATGCGCGGCAGGTTGAGGCTCACGACACCTAAGTTGTTGCGCCCTTCGTGGACCAGCTCGCCATTCTCTTCAAAGGCACCGAGGAAGGAACGGCACCCCATGGGGGTCTTGAAGGAGCCGGTGACCTTGACCACCTGGTCGTGGTTGAGGATGTCCGGGTACATCCGCTTGGAGGCGCACTCCAGCGCCAGCTGCTTGATGTCGTAGTTGGGATCCCCCTGCTTGTGGTTCAGGCCATCCTTGATGGCGAACACCAGTTTCGGGAAGACGGCGGTCTTCCTGTTCTTGCCAAGGCCGGCGATGCGGTTGCCAAGGATGGCGCGCTGGATGAGGCGCGATTCCCAACTGTCCCCCAGGCCAAAGCCGAAGGTGACGAACGGCGTCTGACCGTTGGCGGTGTGCAGGGTATTGACCTCGTATTCGAGGGACTGGAAGGCGTCGTGGCACTCCTTCTCGGTGCGAGCCATGGCGTAGGCGTCCACATCCTGGATCCCCCACTCCTCGGCCACCTCCCGGTGCTTGTGCCAGCTGATGGTCACATAGGGTGCCAGCACTTCGTCGATGCGGTTGATGGTGGTGCCGCCATAGATATGGCTCGCCACCTGGGCGATGATCTGGGCGGTCACCGCGGTGGCGGTGCTGATGGATTTGGGAGTGTCTATCTCCGCGTTGCCCATCTTGAAGCCGTGGGTCAGCATCCCCTGCAGATCGATCAGCATGCAGTTGAACATGGGGAAGAAGGGGGAGTAGTCGAGATCGTGGAAGTGCAGGTCGCCGCTCTCGTGGGCCTGCACCACGTCACGGGGCAGCATGTGACTGATGGCGTAATGCTTGGCGACGATGCCCGCCAGCAGGTCACGCTGGGTCGGGATCACCTTGGAGTCCTTGTTGGCGTTCTCGTTGAGCAGGGCCGCGTTGGTCTGCTCCACCAGGCCGCGGATCTCCTGGGCCAGGCGACCCCGGGCCTCGCGAGCCTGATCCCGGTCGTGACGGTATTCGATGTAGGCACGGGCGATGGCCTTGTCGTCGGAGGCCATCAGGTGGTTCTCGACCCGGTTCTGGATCTCGTGGATGTCTACCTCCCCTCGCCCCTCCAGCTCCTGGCTGACAGCGGCGGCAATGCGCTCTGCCAGCGCCGGACTGGCCTGATTGACCGCTGCCGCCGCTCGGCTGACCGCATCGCGGATCAGTTGGCCATTGAATGGTGCACGACATCCATCGCGTTTGATCACTACCGGTTTCATCGATTTTCCCCGTATTGAAAGACCTGGTGGCCACCCTCGGCTCACCCTCGTTGAGTCCCCTTCTCCACGCCCGTCCCCGGCGCAAACAAGGTCAGCCAAGGCTTGAAACACCTGGGCTGACACTGAGAGGGCGACCACTTATGCACAGCTTTATGACACTATATATGGGTGTTTTTTTTATGCTTACCCCTATATGTGGGGTCTATTAGGCACCAAAGCGGTACCCTGTTTCTTGATCCAGAACAGGTTTTGGAAGGAGTGGGGCAGTTCACGACCAGTGCCAAAAGGCGCTCTTTTTGCTCACCCCAGACGGGATGCGGGCTCCCGCCCGGCAAGGGATAAAAAGAGAGGGGCACGCCTTCCGACAACAATTGACCGAGGCGCCAGAGAGCGGGAGAGCACATACTGGGGAACAGTCTGTCCCTTGCGGAAAACACACGTGACCAAGGTCTTGCTCCTGCTCTCCCTCCTCTCCCTCCCGCTGCTGGCCGCCGAGATCCTGGTGATCAGCAGCTATCACCAGAGCAACCAGTGGGATCAGAGCTACAGTGCCGGCCTCGAGCAACACCTCAAGCAGGCGCATCACCTCGGGTATCTCTATCTGGACACCAAGCGCCAGCCCGGCCAGACCCGTGACGAACTGCTCGCCAAGGGAATGGCCGCCTACCGGACCCACCAGCCGGCGCTGGTGATCCTGGGGGATGACAACGCCATCAACGCCCTCGCCCGACCCATCGCCGCCCGGGGAACGCCCGTGGTGTTTCTCGGGATGAACGAGAATCCGCGCCCCAAGGGGCTGGTCGGCCACCCCCTGATCACCGGCGTACTGGAACGCCCCCTGCTCAAGCGCAGCATCAGCGAGATGAGTCAGTTGATGGGAGGACTGGAGCGCGCCCTGGTGCTGTTTGACGAAAGCGAGGTGTCCCGCACCGCCGTCGCCCACGAGTTCAAGGGGCGAGGCGAGCTGACGATCGGCCAGACCCGGGTCAGCAGCCGCCAGTTCACCGACTACGGACGCTGGCAGGAGGCAGTGCTCGCCAGCCGGGAAAATGGCTATCAGGCGCTCTTCCTCGGCCTCTACCACACTCTCACCGACGCTCAGGGCCAGCATGTAAGCGAGCAACAGGTGCTGGCATGGACCAGCGCCAACAGCCCGGTGCCACTGTTCTGCTTCTGGGCCTTTGCGGTGGGCAGGGGAGCCGCCATCGGCGGCCTGGTGCTCGACGGCCACAGTCAGGGAGAGAGAGCCGCCGAACTGGCCAATGCCATCCTCTCGGGCACGGCGCCCGGCGCCCTCTCCCCCCGCGCCGCATCCCGCGGGGAATACCTGTTCAGCAAGAGCGAACTGGCACGCTGGCACCTGACGGCTCCCGATGCCTGGCAGGACAAGGTGAGCTACGTCGAGTGAGCCCACCAACGACAAACCCGGCCAGTGGGCCGGGTTTGTCTGCTCAAACGTGCATCCTCAGGGCTGAATGGCCGCCTGCAACTCGGCCTCGGTCCAGATGGTGATCCCCAGCTCCTGGGCCTTGGCGAGCTTGGAGCCTGCCGCCTCCCCCGCCACCAGCACGTCGGTCTTGGCCGACACCGAGCCCGCCACCTTGGCCCCCAGGGCCTGCAGCGCCGCCTTGGCGTCGTTGCGGGACAAAGCGGTGAGGGTACCAGTCAGCACGAAGGTCTTGCCGGCAAAAGGTTGATCGCTTGCCTCCTTCTTCTCGATGGCCGGCCAGTGGATCCCGGCGGCCAACAGGGCGTCGAGCACCTCGATGTTGTGGGGCTGGCGCAGGAAGTAGTAGACGTGCTTGGCCACTATGTCTCCCACGTCGGCCACTTCCAGCAACTGCTCCACCGAGGCGGCGCGCAGGGCATCAAGAGTGAGGAAGTGGTTGGCGAGGTTCAAGGCGGTCGCCTCCCCTACTTCGCGGATCCCCAGGGCAAACAGGAAGCGGGGCAGGGTGGTGCTGCGGGCGGCATCGATGGCGGCCACCAGGTTGAGGGCCGATTTTTGCCCCATCCGCTCGAGACCGGCCAGCTGGATGGCGTTGAGACTGAACAGGTCCGCCGGGGTCTTCACCAGCCCCTTGTCCACCAGTTGCTCCACTATCTTGTCGCCGAGGCCGTCCACGTCCATGGCACGGCGGGCGGCGAAGTGCTTGATGGCGGCCGCCCGCTGGGCCTCGCAGAAGAGACCGCCGGAACAGCGGGCCACGGCCTCCCCTTCCAGCCGCTCCACCGCCGAGCCGCACACCGGGCACTCGGTCGGGAAGAGGATCGCGCGGGCATCCGCGGGGCGCTGCGCCTCCACCACAGCCACGACCTGGGGGATCACATCCCCGGCCCGGCGCACGATCACGGTGTCGCCGATCATCACGCCAAGGCGCGCGATCTCGTCCGCATTATGCAAGGTGGCGTTGGACACGGTGACGCCGCCGACAAACACCGGCTTGAGCTTGGCCACCGGGGTGATGGCACCGGTGCGGCCCACCTGGAACTCGACGTTCTCAAGCGCCGTCATCTCCTCTTCGGCCGGGAACTTGTGGGCAGTGGCCCAGCGCGGCGCGCGGGCCACGAAACCGAGCTCCCCTTGCAGGGCGATGTCATCCACCTTGTAGACCACGCCGTCGATCTCGTAGGGGAGATCCCCGCGACGCGCCAGGATATCATCGTGAAACGCCTGGCAGCCGGCGGCACCCTCTTTGAGCTTCACTTCCGGGCTGAGCGGCAGACCCCAGGCCTTGAGCTGATTGAGGCGAGCGAAGTGGGACTCCCCCAGCTCGTCGCCACCGACTCCCACGCCGTAGGCATAGAAGCTGAGGGGGCGGCTGGCGGTGATGCGTGAATCGAGCTGGCGCAGGCTGCCGGCAGCGGCGTTGCGCGGGTTGACGAACACCTTCTCCCCCGCCGCCAGCGCATCGCGGTTCATCGTCTCGAACCCCGCCTTGGGCATGAAGACCTCCCCACGCACTTCCAGCCGCGCAGGCCACCCCTGGCCGCGCAGGGTCAGAGGAATGGCCTTGATGGTGCGCACGTTCTCCGTGATCTCCTCCCCCGTGGTGCCGTCCCCGCGAGTGGCGGCCTGTACCAGCTGGCCATCCACGTAGAGCAGGCTCACCGCCAGACCGTCGAGCTTGGGTTCGCAACAGAAGGTGAAAGTCACCTCCCGCTTGAGGCGATCACTCATGCGTTGCTCGAACGCCTGCAACTCCTCGCTGCTGAAGACGTTGTCCAGACTCAGCATGGGGATCTCGTGGCGTACCTGCTTGAAGGCGGTCAGCGGCTGGCCTCCCACTCGCACGCTCGGCGAGGCCGGGGTTTTGAGCTCGGGATGCTCGGCCTCCAGCGCGATCAGCTCGCGCATCAGGCGATCGTATTCGGCGTCCGGCACCGTGGGGTTGTCCAGCACATAGTACTGATGGCCGTACTCGGTCAGCAGCTCACACAGTTGACGGTGGCGGGAGAGGATATCGCTCATGAAAAAGTCTCGAAGTGTGATGGAACATTCAGTCTGGGGCAGAAACAAAAATGCGGCACCGGGGTACCGCACTTTTCATTGTTCAAGCCCCATGGCGCATCAGTCGCGGCTGGCCTCGTAGGCGGCCAGCTCGTGGCGATAACGGGCGATGTCGTCGTCGCTGAGGGGACTGCGCGAGGCGTCGGTCAGCATGGCATCGAGATCGCTCGCCAGCTGATCCGCAGCCTGCAACATGTGCTCGAAGGCGAAGGCGGCATTGCTGCGAAGGGGCAGTTGCATGAAGAGGGACACACCCGGGGTGCTGAACTGCTCCATGCGATAGGGGTTGAAGGTACCCGGCTTGACCATGTTGATCATGGAGAAGAGCACTTCCCCCTTGCCGCCCAGATCTTCGTGACGGTGGAAGATGTCCATCTCGCCAAACTTGAAGCCCAGCGCCAGCAGGGAAGAGAGCAGAGTCGCACCTTGCAGATCGTGGCCGGGACGGGCCATCAGGTTGATGACATAGACATCCTGCCAGATCTTCTCGACCGGGGCCGGAGCGGGTTCTGGCTCGGCTGCGTGAACCGGCTCTTCATAGGCTGGCTCGTCATCGTAAGCGGGCTCTTCATAAGCCGGCTGGGCGTAGCGGGGAGCCTGCTGGGCAACCGGTGCCGGCTCGCGTGCACCGAAGGTCGGCGCCTGGGCATAGGCCGGCTCCACCAGCGGCTCTTCGTCCAGCGGCTGCATCATGGGCTCGCGCTGCGGACGGGAACGGTGTACCGGCGTACGGCGGATCACCTGTGCAGGTTTGCGCACCGGCGCGGCTGGGGCCTCTTCAACAGGGGCGGCAACCGGCTCGTCATAGTCCTCTTCTTCCTCATACACAGGCTGAGGGGGGACAGGGCGAGCGGCAGGCTTGCGCACCACGGGAGGCGGCAGATCGGCGTCGTCATCTTCATCATCGAAGGCGGGAACGGGGGCGACACGGCGGGGTTCGGGCTGACGGGCCTCGTCGCTGCGTAGTTTGGGCTCGGCACGACGGCCACCGCTCACCACACGCACCTGACCGATGCCATCGCTGTCGAAGGCGTCGTTGTCACGCTCACGGGACTTGGACTCCATCCGACCCAGGGGTTTCTCCTTGATCGGTGCCTGACGATTCTTTCTGTTGCTCCACAACCCGTGAATGAGCAATGCCGCGATGGCAATACCGCCCAGGGCAACCAAGATGTAACGCAATTCCTGCATTAGCTGCTTCTCTTTCTAGTTTTGCTCAGCCAAAGCGACGGCTTCACCGATATCGACCGACACTATGCGCGAAACCCCGGGCTCTTGCATCGTGACGCCAACCAGCTGCTCGGCCATCTCCATGGAGACCTTATTATGACTGATGTAAACGAACTGTACTGTGCTCGACATCTCTTTGACAAGAGAACAGAAGCGACCGACGTTCACTTCATCGAGCGGTGCATCCACCTCATCCAGCAGACAAAATGGTGCTGGATTGAGTCTGAAGATGGCAAAAACCAGCGCAAGGGCGGTTAGCGCCTTCTCCCCCCCGGAAAGCAGGGCAATGGTAGCATTCTTCTTGCCCGGAGGTCTTGCCATGATGCTCACTCCGGCCTCCAAAAGATCATCCGAGGTCAGCTCAAGCCAGGCACTGCCCCCCCCGAACACTTTTGGGAACAGGGATTTTAAATCTTCATTGACCTTATCGAAAGTGTCGCGGAAGCGTATTTGTGTTTCTTTATCAATTCTTTTAATGGCTTGGCTCAAGGTATCGAGGGCCTGCTCCAGATCCTGGCACTGATTTTCCAGGTAGCTTGAACGGGTTTTCGCCTCCTCATACTCTTCCAGTGCCGCCAGGTTGATGGCGCCAAGCGCCTCCACCTGCGCCTCCAGCGTCTGGATCTCCTGGCGCAGCTTGCCGCGATCAGCGGCAATCAGCACCGCCTGATCGAGGTCCACCAGGCGCACGCCCAGCTCTTCGAACTGCTCGTGCAGTCCCTGCCTGCGCGTCAGGTTGCGCTCGCGCTCGAGCCGCAGAGTCGCCAGCTTCTCTTGAATTTTCACCAGCTGCTTGTGATCGGCGCTTCTGGCCTGCTCCAGCTCGGTCAGCTGACGCTCCAGCTCCGCGAGCCGCTGGTGACAGGCCAGTTGCTGCGCCTCAAGATTGCGCTGTTCGACCAGCAGGGGCGACAGATCCTGACTCGGAGCGGCCCCTGGCTCCTTGAGTTCCGCCAGCTCCAGGCCGAGACGGGCCAGATCCTGCTCGCGCAGCGTGATGAGCTGGCGCTGGTTCTGCTGCTCCAGTTGCAACCGCTGGCAGGCCGCCTGCTGCTGCTCCCGGCGAAGGCGCACCTCTTCCAGCGCCCGCTCCGCCCCGCTCACCTGCTCCTGGGCGAGCAGCAGCGCCTCGGCGAGTACCTCCCCCTGCTCCTGCAGCTCGCCAAGGGCCGCTTCATCCTGCTCAAGCCGCTCCCCGGCCGACGCCAGCCGCTGCGCCTCCTCAGCCTGCTCCTTGTCGAGCCGGGCCAGCTCTTCCCCCAGCTGGCCCAGGCGCTGCAAGCGCTCCTGGCGCTGCCCCTCGCGCAGACTCCAGGCTTCGCGCAGTTGCTGCCACCGCAGCTCCTGCTCGCGCAGGGTGTGCTGAGCCAGCCCATGGGCACTGTGCAGCTGGGCCCGCGCTGCATCGGCGGCGGCAAGCTGCTCGTCGAGTCTGTGCAGCGCCTCCCGACCCGCGGCCAGCTCGGTGTGCAGCCGCTCACGCTCACCGAGCAGCGCCAGCGTACCGAGGGCCATGCCCTCCCCCAGATCCGCCCAGTTGGGGCCGAACCAGTCGCCGGCGGGAGTGAGCAGCGACTCACCGGCAGAGAGGCTGTGCAGGCGGGACAGCGCCTCCTCCCTGCTCTCTGCCAGCCAGATGGCATTGAGGAAAGCCGGAATGTGCTCGCCCCCCAGTTGCGCCGCCAGGGTACCGGCCCTGGCTGGCTGGGCCGGGCCAATCCAGAGTCCGGGTTGCGCCAGGTTGCACTCGTCCGCCGGGATTGCGGTGAGCCAGCGGCCGAGCACCTTGTCCAGCCCCCGGGCCCACTCGGGGGGAACCTGCAACCGATCCGCCAGGGTCGCACCCGCCATCTGCTCCCCCAGGATCTGATCCAGGGTGGCGAGGCGCGCCTCCAGCTCGCGCAGCAAGCCCTGCTGGTGACCCAGCTCTGCCTTGAGTGCTTCGTGGCGGGCCACGGCGGCCTGCCACGCCGCTTCGGACTCCTCATGGCGGGCGCGGGAAAGCGCGAGCTCCGCCGCCAGCGCATCGAGCGCCGGTTGCAGGTTCTCCCCTTCCCCGCCAAGGGGCCCGGCCTGTTCGTCTTCCAGCTTGAGGCGGGCAAGCCGGGTCTTGGCCTGCAGCTCCTGCAGACCGTTCACCTCGGCGCGGGTCTGGTTGAGCCGCCCCTGCAACTGGCCCAGCTGCTGCTGCCACTGCTGCTGACGCTGGCGCGCCTGCTCGAGCCGATCGCCCGCTACCGCACGCACGCTCTGCTGGTCGGTAAGCAACTGCTCACACTGCTCGAGGCGGGCCGACGCCACCTCCCCCTGCAACGTGCTGTCGCTCAGCTGTTCCAGCTGGCCGGCCAGCTGGGCCTTGAGACCGTCGATACGCTCGCCGAGGGCCTGCCGCCTCGCCTGCCAGTCACGACCGAGTTCGTTCTGGTGCAATTGCTGCTGCTCGAGGCGGGCGATGGCTTGCCCGCCGAGAAAAATCTGTTGCTGGCGGCTCGCCTGCTCGGCCTGCGCCTCCTGGCGGGCCACCGATAGGGTGACGTGGCGCCCTTCGTCTGCAGTGCGCTTGGCATCGAGGGCCGCCAGCGCCTGTTCAGTCTGGGCCAGTTCGGTCTTGGCTTCGCCAAGACGCGTCTCCAGCGCCCACAGTTCCGAGCCGATCAGTTCGCTGCGGGCCGCGCGACTGCGGCTCTTGAGCTGCTTGTAGCGCTCGGCGGTCTCGGCCTGGGCCTTGAGATGTTCGAGGCGCGAGCCCAGTTCGCTACGGATATCGCCAAGGCGTTCCAGGTTCTCCTGGGTATGGCGGATGCGCTGCTCGGTCTCGCGGCGCCGCTCCTTGTAGCGGGAGACCCCGGCGGCCTCTTCCATGAACAGCTTGAGATCGGCGGGGCGGGACTCCACCAGCCGGCTGACGGTGCCCTGTTCGATGATGGCGTAACTGCGGGGCCCAAGGCCGGTGCCGAGGAAGAGGTCGGTCACGTCCTTGCGGCGGCATTTCTGGCCGTTGATCTGGTAGTGATTGGAGCCGTCGCGCAGCACTTCGCGGCGCACCGAGATCTCGGTAAAGCGGCCGAACTCGCCGGGTACCCGGTTGTGGGGATTGTCGAACACCAGCTCCACCGAGGCGCGGCCATGGGCGCTGCGGTTGATGGAGCCGTTGAAGATGACGTCGGTCATGTTCTCGCCGCGCAGATGGCGGGCGGAGCTCTCCCCCAGCACCCAGCGCACGGCGTCGATGACGTTGGATTTGCCGCAGCCGTTGGGGCCCACCACGGCGGTCATGTCGGCGTTGAGTTCGATGCGGGTCGGCTCGACAAACGACTTGAAACCGGCGAGTT
Organism: Aeromonas sp. s10; assembly: GCF_040907975.1. Lineage (NCBI taxonomy): Bacteria > Pseudomonadati > Pseudomonadota > Gammaproteobacteria > Aeromonadales > Aeromonadaceae > Aeromonas > Aeromonas sp. s10. The sequence goes on from NZ_JBFOCV010000036.1 coordinate 78,983, forward strand.
TGATCAATTTCAGACGCATGGCGGCCTATGTGGGTAACGAAATAAAGAGGAGGCGGGCAGGCGACTTTACCAAATCAAAGGCTTGTTTGTAATATGCTGGCACTTTCCCCATTCACTGATGGAGCTCACATGAGCCAATCACCCCACATGGTCAAAGATTCGGTCAGCGGTGCAGACTACTTCCTGCGCGGGTTCTCACTCATCCGCCAGCCCGGCATCCGCACCTTCGTGCTGATCCCCCTGCTGGTCAACTTCGTGCTCTTTGCCGGTGCCTTCTACGCCCTGTTGCTACAACTGGACGGCCTGTTCGCCTGGCTGCACCAGCAGATCCCGAGCTGGCTCTCCTGGCTTGATTACCTGCTCTGGCCCATCGCCCTCATCACCATACTGGTGGTCTTCTCCTTCATCTTCAGCTCGGTGGCCAACTGGATAGCTGCCCCTTTCAACGGCCTGCTGGCAGAGAAGGTGGAACAGATCCTCACCGGTGAAGCCATGAATGACACCGGCATGCTGGATGTGGTGAAAGATGTGCCCCGTACTTTCGGCCGCGAATGGACCAAGCTGAAATACTATCTGCCCAAGGCCATCGGCTGCCTGATCCTCTTCCTGATCCCAGTAGTGGGCCAGACCCTGGCACCCGTGCTCTGGTTCCTGCTCAGCGCCTGGATGATGGCGATCCAGTATGTCGATTATCCGTTCGACAACCACAAGATCGGCTTCATCACCATGCGCGACGCCCTCAAGCAACGTCGTGGAAAGTGCCTGAGCTTCGGCGCCCTGGTGACCCTCTTCTCCGCCATCCCGGTGGTGAATCTCTTCGTGATGCCGGTAGCCATCTGTGGCGCCACCGCCATGTGGGTAGACCAATACCGCAGCGAGCAACTTGGACGCTGAACCGCGTCATCATGATCAAAAGAGGGGGCGAAAGCCCCCTTTTCATTACTTAATCTAATGCATAACCAAGATAGCTTGTCGCCCCAGCGCAGGGTTGTTAGGATGCGGGCCTTTCTCGCACCCTGGGATATCTCATGTTACATGCACTCTTCTTGCTCGGCCTGGTGGCCGAAGGGATGACTGGCGCGCTGGCAGCGGGTCGGCGACGGATGGATCTGTTTGGCGTCGTGATCATCGCCTCGGCGACGGCCATCGGTGGCGGTACCATTCGGGATGTGCTGCTGGGCCACTATCCCCTGCTCTGGGTCGAGCACCCCGAATACGTGCTGCTGGTGGCGGGCGCCGCCATGGCCGGGGTCATCTCGGCCCCGCTGATGCGCTACCTTGGCAAGCTGTTCCTGGCGCTCGATGCCCTGGGGCTCGTGGTCTTCTCCATCTTCGGGGCTGCCCGGGCGCTCGAGATGGGCCACGGGGCCGGCATCGCCTGCATCATGGCCGTGGTGACCGGCGTGTTCGGGGGGGTGCTGCGGGACTTGCTGTGCCAGCGCATCCCGCTGGTGTTCAAGCGCGAGCTCTATGCCGCCGTCTCGCTGATCACCGCCGCGCTCTACTGCTTTGCGCTGCACCATGGGCTGCCCAACGACTGGGCCGCTTTCGGTGCCATCGGCATCGGCTTCGTGCTGCGGCTCCTGGCGGTACGCTTCAAGTGGGGACTGCCCACCTTCAACTATCAGTATGCCACCCATTGAACACGCCAGTTCCTGGCCATATCGCACGGATAACGAGCAACAAAAAAGCGCCATACGGCGCTTTTTTGTTGGGCATCGGCAAGAGAGGAAAGGGTCAGTTGATCCCTTCCGAGCTGAAAAAGGTCGCCTTGTCGGCGATGAAACGCACCTTGATGTTCTTGCCTTCCCCTCCCCAGACACAGCTCGTGGTGCCGAGAGCATCGTCGCAACGCTCGGCCTTGCCGAGGATGGCACTCGCTTCGGCATAGCTCATCCCGACTTTCAGCTTGTCGTAGCTCTCGCGGTTGAGCTTGCCGCAACCAGTCAACAACAGGGCGATGAGCCCCCCGATCACAATCTGCTTCATCTTTCTCTCCTCTGGCTGGAATCCAGAGCCTAGCAGCTTGGTCCCCCTCAATGCCAGCGACAAAAAGACACAATCGGCACTCAACCCTTGAGGAAATCCCGACTCACCAGCTGCGAACGGGGCCTGTGTCCAGGTGCACGAAGTTGTCGGAAGGGTAATAACCCACACCGCCCACCTTGAGGTTCAGGGCGGCCTTGCGCAGGTGTGCCAGTTGCACGCCGGGGATGCGCACGTCAACCGCCTGTCCCAGGGTGTGGTAGCTGTGCTTGGCGACGCCGCGACTCTTGCGCCGCTTCTGCTGATTGGTGGCCGGGGAGCGATAACCCGAGATGAGCTGGATTTCGCCGTGGCGCCCCAGCTTGTGTTGCAGCAGAAAGAGCTGATCGAACAGCTTTCTGTCGATGTTGAACACTTCGTTGCGACGGTAGTCACGGAAAATATGGTTGAGCTCCGCCAGCCCGTCGCTCAGATAGTGGCCATCTTCCCAATAACTGGCGCGTACCCGCTCGCCGGTATTGAGGTTGAAGAAACTAAGTTCCCGTCCCGAAGTGCTGCGGCTCGCCAGCGCAGGGAACGACAGCAGGCTGGTCCCCATCAGGCAACCCGCCCCCAGCAGCAGACGGCGTCGGCTTATCTCTTGTCCCAGCATCCGTTGTCCGTCCATCTCATGGTGAAGTCACACAGGTGAATGAATTTGATACAAGGGCCGAAACTACCTGCCAGAAAAAGCGCTGTCAAACCCCATGCCCCTATGAAAAAGCCCGGCACGGGCCGGGCTTTTCACTCTGTGGCAAGGATCACAGCAAGCGGCTTTGATAGCTGACTCTGTCGAATCCGTAGATATCGTTGCGCAATTGCTGACGTCCCTCTTCATCAATCCAGCTGCTCCAGTAGACGGTAAACACCGGGATAGGGTTGCTCAGGGGCAGCCACTTGGTCTGGGTCTCTTTCAGGATGCTGGCCACCTTGTCCGGCTGATAGCGGGAGTCCGCCAGCAGCAGCTCTGCCAGATCGTCGGCATGTTCCACCCGGATGCAACCCGAGCTGAAGGCACGGGCCCCCTGCTCGAACAGCGCCTTGCGCGGGGTGGAGTGGAGATAGATGGCATCGTTGTTGGGCAGATAGAACTTGTAGCGACCCAGGGCATTGTGATCCCCCGGCTTTTGCCGCAACCGGTAAGGGAAACCCGAGGCCAGCGCATGGTGCCAGCCATCTTCGCTGAACTGCACCGGATTGCCCTCGCCGTCGATCACCTCGAACTGTTCGCGATCCAGGTAGGCAGGATCGCGCCCGAGCTTGGGCAGAATGTCCTTGCTCAGGATGGAGCGCGGCACGTGCCAGGCCGGGTTCAGCACGATGGAGCGGATCTCGCTGGCGAGGATGGGGGTGGCCCGCTGCTCCTTGCCGACGATGACCCGACTGGTGAAGACCTCGCTGCCCGACTCCACCACGCTCAGGCGGTAGTCCGGAATGTTGACCAGCACATAGCGACCGGCAAGGTGATCCACCAGATCACGGCGCCACAGGTTGCGAACCAGCAGGCTGGCGCGCACCTCGGGGCCGGTATTGAGCCAGCTGCGGGTCTGACGGCCGATGATGCCGTCGGCGGTCAGGCCGTGGCGGCGCTGGAACTGCTTGATGGCCTGTTCGGTCTCGGGATCGTAGAGGCTGTCCTGGTGAGTCGGGGCACTGTCCCCCAGTTCGTTCAGGATGGAGCGGATCTGGCCGAGCTCGGTCGAGCTCTCCCCGGCCCGCAGGGTCGGCATGGAGAGGGTGGGCCAGTGCTTGGCCATGGGCATGGCCAGCAGCTTGCGCACTTCTTCGCGCACGGCGTCGTATTCCGCCACCTGTGGCCTGAGTTGCCTGACCTGCTCCAGCAGATTGTCTCCCTGGGGGGCATGGGCCAGGGGGCGGTTCAGATCCAGCTTGAGGGTCTGCATCTGTTCGCGCGCGACCAGATCCATCCCTCGCCAGGCCTGCTGGAACCGGGCCAGCTTGCCAAAGGCCTCATCATAGAGGGCACCGCGCCGATCCGCCGGGGTCTTTTGCAACTGCTGCCAGAGGCGGTAGAAATCCGGATGCAGCTGGGCCAACACCGCTTCCTGCAACTGCTGTTCAAGCTCATGACGAGCCTGCTCGGCCACCTCGTTCTGATACCAGTCATGCTGGATGCTGGGACTGGCCACTACCGCCTGTTCCGTGCTGGCATGAACCATGCTGGCCGGCCAGCAGCCCAGCCAGATGAGATTCGCCAATGCCAACCAATACTTCTTACCCATGCTTCTTACCACGCTTGCCTCAAATCGGTTCATTTCGGCCTGTCAGGCGCGACGGTCAGGACCCCATGATGCGTGAATGCCGACGACTTTGCTAGCGGACGGAGGTGTAACGACGCCAGATGAGTTCCTGCTCCCCGCTGTCACCGACGGCCACTATCGCCTCGTTGAACCGCGCTACGAATTCCCCGGACAAGGTCTTCTTGCTCAACATGAAAAAGGTGGGCGTCTCATGGATCGCCATGGTGTGGGGGACGACCGCATCCGACAGCCCCTCTCTTTTCAGACCCCAGGGCGTGGCCAGACTATCCCCGAGAAAACCGTCTATCCGCCCAAGCAGCAGCTTGCGATAGTTTTGCACATCGTTGACCTCGCTCACCTGGTTGCGGTATCGCTGCAGAACCTTGGTGATTTCCGGGCCGTAATAGTAGTCCCTGGTCACACCGAGGCGATGCCCGTGGGCCAGCCAGCTTGCCAGATCCGACTCCTCACCGGTACCGGATTTGCGTACCCAGAGCGATGTCCGGCCCGGGTTGTAGGGGATGGAGAACCAGGCATAACGCGCCCTCTCATCGGCAAAATACGCCTCCATCACGATGTCCAGCCGACCCCGCTCAAGATCGTGCAACCCCCGCTTCCAGGGACGCTCCACATAGACCAGACGACAACCCAGCCGAATCGACACGGCATTGAGGTAGTCGACCGCAAATCCACGCAGTTCCCGACGTGCGCCCTCTTGTTGGTAATAGTGGTATGGGGGCCAGTCATCGAAACCGACGCGAAGGGGGGAGGAGCAGAACGATTGCGCCCACAACGGTTGGAGGGGCAGACAGCAGAGCACAGAGAGAGAGAAGAGTCTCATGGGTCATCCTTGACGACGGGACAGGCCATCTTAATTCTGCCTGGGTGAAATGGCGACAGATCCTGCCACAACAAAGCACAATATCAGCCGTTTGCCTGATGCGCCCCAGGTGGCGGCAGACAGGTTGGCGCCGAAAAAGCCACAATCAAGAAGAGGAAGCAAACGACCCCAAAGCCCCTTGGTAAGCAGGGTGATTGAGGGTTAATATGTGAGCAAATATATTTTTGTGATCCACTATGCTTTTTTTGCAATTGGATTAGCATATGCGCGAAATCTGCCTATCAATCTGTCGGGCGTCGAGTGAGTAATATGACCTACAAAAAGTTCGGTTTTCTGGCTGCCATCCTGGCACTGAGCGGTTTCTACCTTTATACCCTCTATCTGGCCGCTCACCCCAACGTGAGCCTGGCTTACAAGCTCTATTACCTGGAAGGCAAGACCCGTTTCTGGGAGCACAACTCCAGCATGACCTACCAGCCCGGCAACGAACTCAACCTGACCAAGCCGAGCCGCTTCCTCTCAAGCGAAGGCTGGGCCAAGAAGCCCAGCGAGCAAGGCACCGAGCTGAGCGGTCAGGGCGGTCTCTATTTCGTGCTGCCCAAGCAGCAGGCCCAGCCGGAGCAGCTCACCATCCAGGCCAGGATCAACAGCCCCCAGGCTGGCGCCCTGCTCAAGGTGGCGCTGGGTCATGATTTCACCACCACGGTCAAGCTGGCCAAGGCGGGCATCAACGAGATCCGCCTCAGCCTGCCGGGCGACTCCCTGACCGCCGATCCCAAGCGTCCCAACTTCCTGGCGCTCTCCGCCCCGACACCGCTCAACGTCCAGTCCGTGCGACTGACCGTGGCTCAGTGAAGCGGAATGCCCCAAGTATCTGTTCCTTAAAATAATTCTTTCAATAAGGAAGTTCCCATGTCCCGTGCCGATTTTCGACTCTCTCTGGTCGTTCCCGTTTACAACGAGGAAGAGAGCATAGACGCCTTCATCAGCGCGATAGATACCGAACTGGCCCCACTCAAAGACCAGCTTGAAATCGTGTTCGTCAACGATGGCAGCCGTGACCGCACCCGTGAGGTGGTCGAGCAGGCCATCACCCGGGATCCCCGTGTGACCCTGGTCAACCTGGCCCGCAACTTCGGCAAGGAAGCGGCCATGACCGCCGGCCTGCACCAGGCCAAGGGCGACGCCATCGTCCCCATGGACGTGGACCTGCAGGATCCCCCCTCTCTCATTCTGGAGTTCGTCAAGCTGTGGCAGACCGGCGACTATGACACCGTCTACGGCATCCGGGTGGATCGCAGCGCCGATACCCCGATGAAACGCCTCACCGCAGGTGGCTTCTACCGCTTCTTCAACGCCCTCTCCACCAGCACCAAGCTGCCGGAGAACGCCGGTGACTTCCGCCTCATCGATCGCAAGGTGGTCGAGGCCATCAAGCAGTTGCCGGAGCGCAACCGCTTCATGAAGGGGCTGTTCGCCTGGGCCGGTTTTCGCGCCGTCGGCGTTCCCTACGAGCGCCCGGCCCGCCACGCCGGCGAAACCAAGTTCAACTACTGGAAGCTGTGGAACTTCGCCCTTGACGGCCTGATGAGCTTCTCCAGCTGGCCGCTGCGGGTGTGGAGCTACATCGGGGTCGGTGTCTCCTTCATCGCCTTCCTCTATATCCTCAAGATCATCACCCAGGTGCTCTTCTTCGGCATCGACGTGCCCGGTTACGCCTCCCTGATGTCGGTCATGCTGTTCCTCGGCGGCATCCAGCTGCTGTCGCTGGGCATCATCGGCGAGTACATCGGCCGCATGTTCGTCGAGGTGAAACAGCGCCCCGTCTACCTCATCGAAGGGGTCTACGGCCAGTACGCCAAGCAGGATGAAGAGCAGAAGCAGGAAGTGCCCACCGCCAGCAAGAAGAGCGCTGGCAAGAAGGCCGCCGCGAAGGCCGCTGATGATCAGCAGGAGCAGGCGTCTCAATGATCTCCCGCGAGGAATTCTGGCGGCTGGTTCGCTTCGGTTTTGTCGGCGGGGGGGCCACCCTCGTCGATCTGGGCACCTCCATCGCCCTGTTTCATACCTGGCCGGCCATCTCCGAGCACCTGGTCACGACCCTGGCCTTTGCCGTGGCGTTCTGGTTCTCGTTCTTCGGCCATCGCTACATCACCTTCCAGAAACAAGGTGCCGCCAGCAAGTTCCTGCTGGTTGCCCTCTTCTCTCTGGCGGTGCGTAATCTCATCCTGAGCGGTTTGCTGTTTGCCGGTCTCTCCGGCCTGTTGCCGGTGGTGATCGCTACCCTGACCGTCACCGTGCTCACCTACGTTCTCTCCCGTATCTGGGTTTTTGCCTGATGAATGATATGACCAATACCGCCCCGTCAACCGGGGCTGCACTCCCCTATCGCCCGTCACTGCGCATCAGCGGCCGCGACTGGCTGATGATCGTCGCCGCCTTCGTACTGAGCCGGGTGGCGCTCTATGGCATGGGCTATTTCGGCGTCCAGCTCTATGGCGCCACCGACATCGGGCCGCTGCAAGCCTACTGCCAGTTCGACTGCGTCTGGTTCCAGCGCATCATCGAGAATGGTTACGACCTCTATCCACGCTGGTTGAGCAAGGGCAATGCGGCGAACTGGGCCTTCATGCCCCTCTATCCCATGCTGGCCGGCGGTCTCTCCAGCCTGTTTGACATGGAGAGCCTCATCGGCCTGATGCTGGTGGCCAACATCGCCTTCTTCATCAGCCTGCCCCTGATGCTGCTGGTGCTGCGCCAGCTCAAGCTGGGGGACGACACCGCCCGCTTCGGGGTCTGGCTGCTGGCCTTCTCCCCCTTCTCCGCCTATTTCGTCTCTGGCTATACCGAGCCCATGTTCATGGCCTTGATGCTGGGAATGTTCCTGTTCGCCTACCGCGAACAGTGGCTCATGGTCGCCTTCCTCGGCATTTTCATCTCCGCCACCCGCAACCTGGGGGTGATGATGGTGTTCCCGGTGCTGATCCTGGCCCTGCAGGCCTACGGCTGGCGCGAGTTCTTCCGCTTCACCGAGCGGGCCTTCAAGGTGGTGTTCACCCTCTGGCTCATTCCCCTCGGCCTCTTCTCCTACATGGTCTATCTCTATCACCTCACCGGGGATGCCCTTGCCTTCAAGCACATCCAGGTGGCCTGGGGCCGCTATATGGACAGCCCCCTGGACTGGTGGCTGAGCGGCTTCGAGCTGGGGGGGCGCAAGGCCTATCTCTCCATCATGGTGATCTTCGGCTGGTGCCTGAATGGCTACCTGTTCAGCCAGAAACGCTGGGCCGAAGCGACCCTGATGTTCATCTGCTGCACCATCCCCCTGATGACCGGACTCAACGCCATGCCCCGCTACATGTTCGGCCTCTATCCGACCCTGCTGGCCATCGTGCTGCTGGCCCATCGCTGGCCTGCCATCCGCCCTGCGGTGCTCTGCATCAGCGGCATGGTTGCCTCCTTCATCGCGGTGGCCTTCGTCAACTTCAAGTTCTTCACCGTGTGACGCCACCCCGAATGCCTACAAGCCGGTCAACTGACCGGCTTTTTTCATGGCCGCGACACCCGGTTCACACTTTTCCATTCTTGAAAACGTAACCATTTGAACTGACGTCACAAATCGGTATTTTACCGGTCCAAGCCTGCCCCAGCGCGCCCTAGAATGAGTGCCTCAACGGATCCTGCTCCTCACACTCTGCTCAAGGAATGGCTTATGCGTCTCTCTTCGCGCCCCGCTCTTCGCCCATCACCCCTGTGGCTGGCCGTGCTCGCCACACCGCTGTTCATCAGTCAGGCGATGGCCGCCCCCGAGGTCTATCTCCATGTGGATGGCAAACCGGTGGCCGAGGCGCTGACGCTGGACAAGGGCACCGTCACTCTGACCCACAGACTGGACAAGGGGAGCCACCAGATCCGCATCAGCGATGCGGGCAACAGCTGCGGCACCAGCTTCGGGCCAACCGAGGCCAGGCCCCTTCCCTTCGGCACCGCCCAGCCCATGGACAAGTGCAGCAAGGGGACAGACTTCAATCTGAGGGTGATGCTGGCGGGGGACTACGAGTTCACCTTCAACCCCGATACCCCCAGCCTCAAGGTGTTGCGGGCAACCAAAAAGAGCGAGTTCAAACGCCAGCCTCCGGAAGAGCCCTGCATCAGCTGGGATGGCGGCCCGGTCACGACATCACTCAAGGGCGTCTGGCCCGACGGCACCCGGTTGCGGGATGCCTACTCGGGACAGGAAGCCGTGGTCAAGGGCGGCAAGATCACCCTGACACCGAGCAAGGAGAGCGGCGGCCTGCTGCTGCTCGAGCCGGTCAAGGCCGCCAAGCCTGCTCCCTTCAGCTGGGATCAGGCGAGCGTCTATTTTCTGCTGACCGACCGCTTCCACAACGGCGATCCCGCCAATGATCACAGCTTCGGTCGTCAGAAGGATGGTCAGGACGAAGTGGCCACCTGGCATGGCGGTGACTTCAAGGGGCTGACCGAGAAGCTCGACTACATCAAGCAACTCGGCATCAACGCCATCTGGATCACCCCCATGGTGGAACAGGTCCACGGCTTCATCGGCGGTGGCGAACAGGGGAACTTCCCCTTCTACGCCTACCACGGCTACTGGGCGCTCGACTTCACCAAAATCGACCCCAACTACGGCGACGAAGAAAGCCTGAAAACCCTGGTGGACGAGGCCCACAAGCGCGGCATGCGGATCATCCTCGACGTGGTGATGAACCACGCAGGCTACGCCACCCTCGCCGACTTGCAGGATCTGGGGCTCACCGATCTCACCCAGAACACCGGCAAGCTGCCGAGTCGCTGGAACGAATGGCGCCCGAGCGGCGGCCTCAACTGGCATGGCTACAACCAGTTCATCGACTACCAGTCATCCCACTGGGACAAGTGGTGGGGCCCTGACTGGGTGCGGGCCGGCCTGCCCGGCTACCCGCAACCCGGCACCGACGACGTCACCGGCTCGGTGGCGGGACTGCCGGACTTCCTGACCGAATCCACCAGATCGGTGGGGCTGCCACCGCTGCTCGCTGCCAAAAAAGACACCAGGGCCAAGGCCCTGCCCAACGCCACCGTGAGCGATTACCTCATTGCCTGGCACACCGACTGGGTGCGCCGATTCGGCATCGACGGCTTCCGTGCCGACACCGTCAAGCACCTGGAGCCCGCGGTCTGGGCCAGGCTCAAGCAGGCGGGCACCGACGCGCTCAAGGAGTGGAAGGCCGCCAACCCGGGCAAGGCCCTCGATGACCTTCCCTTCTACATGGTGGGCGAGGTGTGGGATCACGGGGTCGCCAAGGACTTCTGGTACCAGCACGGCTTCGATTCCCTGATCAACTTCGACTACCAGCGTGAATTCGCCCTGCCCCAGGCCCAGTGCATGGCGGGGGCAGAGCCCACCTATGCGAGCTACGCCAGCCGCATCAACCAGGATCCCGAGTTCAACGTGCTGAGCTACATCAGCTCCCACGACACCAAGCTCTTCTTCGGCGACTACCAGGACGTGGCGCTGCAACGGCGGGTGGCCAACAGCTTCATGCTGCTGCCGGGGGGCATCCAGATCTACTATGGCGACGAGTCCGGCCGGGGACTGGCCAAGGATGGCGGCGTGTTCGATCAGAGCGTGCGCTCGGACATGAACTGGCAGGAGCTGGCGAGTGGCGAGAAGGCGGAGCTGGTCAAGCACTGGCAACGGCTCGGCCAGTTCCGTGCCGCCCACCCTGCCATCGCGGCGGGCAGCCACAAGAAGATTTCCGATGCCCCCTACGGCTTCGTGCGGGAGAAAGGAGAAGACAAAGTGGTCGTGGTCTTCGCAGGTCGGCAGAAATAGCGACCTGGCCTGAATAAAAAGGGGAGCCGATGGCTCCCCTTTTTTGTCTTGCCGACGCCCGCATCAATCAGACTGGCGGGCCGCCTTTGGCCACTGCAACCTCGCCCTGAGCAGGGTTTCCTGCCACAGGGGCCAGGCCAGCAAGGCCTGCTGATAGGCGCCAGCCTGACCGGGCAGCGAAATGCCATAGCTTGCCAGCCGATAGGCCATCACCGCATAGAAGGCATCCAGAATGCTCGCCTCGTCGAAATAGAAGCGCCCCCGCGCCTGGGACCAGAGGGTCTGCAACCGGGCCAGCTCGTCGATGACCTCCACCGGCGGTTCACTCTGGGTGGGCGCCCCCAGGAAGAAAGGCAGCAGGGTGCGGATCTGGCGAAAACCGGCGTGCAGCTCGGCGCACAGGCTGCGGGCCAGGGCCCGTTCGGCCTTGTCCACCGGATAAAGGTGACGCTCCGGGCAGCACTCGTGGAGATATTCGGCGATGGCCAGAGAGTCGTGAATACGCAGCTCACCGTCGTCGAGCCAGGGCACCAGGCCGGCGGGGGCCGTGCGCTTGAGCCGTTGCAGCTCCTTGGCATCTTCCAGATCGAAGACCTGCTCCTGCCACTTGAGCCCGCTCATGGCCAGCACCAGCGCCGTTCTCATTGCCCAGGTGGAGCCCGTGCCCACCGTCAAAACCAGGGATCCCATCGATTGCCTCCTGCATGGGTTGTTTACTGGCCATCCCGCCGGCCCCGTGGCACGACATCCGATGACCACCTCACATTTGCGTACTGGCGGGTTTGACCCACTTGGGTAGCAGTGCTAGTTTGATTTTTCAAAACAATCAGTTAGCAACAATGTGAGCTATGGACAGCCAATTTACCATCGTCATCGCAGATGACCACCCCCTGTTTCGGGGCGCCCTCTATCAAGCGGTGCACATGGCCATCGACGACGCCAGATTGCTGGAGGCTGACTCCATCGACAGCCTGAGCCACCTGCTCGATGAACATCCCGACGTCGACCTGCTGCTGCTGGATCTCAAGATGCCGGGGGCCAACGGCTTCGAGGGGCTGGCCTATCTGCGCGGACATCACCCGGATCTCCCCATCGTCGTGGTCTCGGCCTCCGAGGATCCCGCCATCATCCAGCAGGTGCTGCGCCTGGGCGCGCTCGGCTTCATTCCCAAGTCCGTCCCCATGAAAGAGCTGGTCAGCGCCCTCAATACGGTGATCGGGGGGGACAACTGGGTGCCGGAAGGCATCTCCCTCCATCCCGAGCCCAGCGAAGGGCCCGATTTCGCCACCAAGCTGGCCAGCCTCACCCCCCAGCAATACAAGGTGCTCATCATGTTGCGGGATGGCAGCCTCAACAAACAGATCGCCTGGGAGCTCAACGTCTCCGAGGCGACCATCAAGGCCCATATCACCGCGATTTTCCGCAAACTAGGGGTCAAGAACCGCACCCAGGCAGTCATCGCCCTCCAGCAGATGGATATCAAGGACAGTTGAGCCCCTTGCCATCATCAGAGCCCATATCACTCCGCCTTCCGCAAACTCGGGGTCAAGAACCGCACCCAGGCGGTCATCGCCCTGCAGCAAATGGGCATCAAGGACGACTGAGCTCGTCCCCGGCTGGCTCGTAACAAGCCAGCCACACCCGCCTCCCAGAAGACTCTCTGGCCCCCCGCGGCAGCCGGAAACGGCCTCCCTGCACCATTTGCGGCTCGACAATTAGCACGGTCGTACTTTATGCTGCCAACCCAGAGAGAGGAGAGCCGGATGAGCAAGGGACGTCTGACCCGCGACACCATTTTGCAGACTGCATTCGAGCAGGCGAGCCAGCAGGGGCTTGAGAGCCTCACCATAGGCTCCCTCGCAACGGCCTGCGAGATGTCAAAAAGCGGTCTGTTCGCCCACTTCCAGTCCCGCGACAACCTCCAAATTGCCGTGCTCACCCATTCCGCCGAGGTATTTCGGGAGCGGGTGATCCAGCCGGTGCGCCAACAGGGGTACGCCACCCAGCAGGAGAAACTGCTCGCCCTGTTGCAGGCCTGGCTGGCCTGGAACCAGAGTTTTGCCGGCCGCTGCATGTTCCTCGATGCCTGGACCTCCGCCCAGGAGGGTGAGGTCCAGCAGGCGGCACGCGAGCTGGTCCGTTTCTGGCTCGACTACCTGGCACGCCAGGTAGTGCAGGGGCAGGCCAGCGGGGAGTGGCGCAGCGATCTCGACCCCTGGCGCGCCGTCTATCGCCTCTATGGCCTCTATCTCGGGGATCAGGTGTTCCATGCCCTGGCGCTCAGCGAGGATCCGGCCCGCCACTTCTGGCCCGAGGTGGAACAATTGCTGACCAGCTGGCGCTGACCCGACGGGCTCTTCTTTTTAAAAACTCGCAAAAAAGCACGATCGTTCGCACACAAAAGACACAGGATGACCATGAGCAGCAAGATCTACTTCAACACACGCCGCTTCAGCCCGAGCAAGTTGCTGCTGGGCCTCGGCACCCGCCTGCATCACGTGCTCGCGCCCACCCACGCCAAGCGCACCGCCAGCAAGCTGCTGCTCACCCCGCAGCGGGCGACCCGGGGCGTCGCAGCCCCGGCTGGCCTGGTCGAGCAGGCCATCCACACCAGTGAAGGGACCCTGATGAGCTACCGGCTCGGGCAGGGGCCGGTCTGGCTGTTGATGCACGGCTGGTCAGGCAGTGCCAGCCAGTTCTATCCGTTGATGAGCCACATCGCCGCCCAGGGCTATACGGCGCTCGCCTACGATCACCCCGCCCACGGCCGGAGCGAAGGGAACAGGGGTCACCTGCCCCGCTTCGTGCGCGCTTTCGACGAGATCCTCGAGCGGGTCGGCCCCGTCCAGGGCGTCATCACCCACAGCATGGGGGGCGCCGTCACCCTCAGCAGCCGTCACCCAGCAATCGATGCGCTGCCACTGCTGCTCATCTCCCCGGTGCTCGACTACGTGCCCCAGCTCTACGGCATGGTGGCGCGCTCCGGCTACTCCATCCGGCTGTTCGATGCGGTGGTCAAGGAGATAGAACACGAATACCAGCACCCGCTCAGCACGGTTGACCCCCTTGGCCGGCTCGCCCGGCGCAGCGGCGCCGCCCTCATCGTTCACGATGAGGAAGACCGCTTCGCCCCCCACCGGGACTCCCTGCGCGCGGCCCAGGATGGCCGCACCCGGCTGGTGAGCACCCGGGGGCTCGGCCATGGCCGTATTCTGGCAAGCCCTCCAGCCTTCGCCGCCTTCGATCAACTGAGCCAGACGCCCTTGGCAAACTGAAAATGAAACGGGCCGCAAAAATTGAGCGTGCGGCCCATTTTTATCCGGTATACAACGTCTTATAGTTGAATTGCGCGGTGGCAACCCGCCCTGGCGATCACGATAAGGCGCACCCTCATGGCCAGACCCAATACTGCTCTTCTGCTGACTGGTGGTGGTGCCCGCGCCGCCTATCAGGTCGGCGTACTCAAGGCGGTGGCCGAACTCTACCCCCGCAACATCGGCATCCCCTTCCCCATTTTGTGCGGCACCTCGGCGGGGGCTCTCAACATCACGGCGCTGGCGTGCTACGCCTCCTGTTTCCATCTGGGGGTGCGCAAGCTGGAGTGGGTCTGGCGACGATTCGAGACCCACCACATCTTCGACTTCCACCCTTGCCAACTGCTGTGGCGCACCCTCTATCAGGGCTCGGCCGGCCTCATCACCCCCCAGAGCAACCGAGCCTTTCACCTGTTTGACAACGCCCCCCTGCGCCGTCTGCTGGATCAGCTCATCGACTATCACCGCATCGATGACAACATCCTCTACGGCAGCCTGGAGGCCATCGCCATCACGGCCTCCGACTACGATGACGGTCTCTCCACCACCTTCTTCCAGGGGCGGGCCGAGCATCAGCCCTGGGAGCGCGCCAGACGACGTGGCCTGCGTACCCTGCTCACTTCGGATCATCTGCTGGCCTCGTCGGCGCTGCCCTTTGTCTTTCCCGCCACCCCCATCGGCGATCGCGTCTACGGGGATGGCTCCATCCACCAGCTGAGCCCGCTCAGCCCCGCCATCCACCTGGGGGCGGAGAGGATCCTGCTGGTGACCCTGGACTCCCCTCACAGGGAGAACCCGACTCCCCGCCAGGGGCACCTGACCAGCTCCAACATCGCGAGCCATCTGCTCAACACCGTTTTCTCCGACACCCTCAATTCGGATCTGGAGCGGCTCGGGCGCATCAACCAGACCCTTTCCCTTATTCCGGCACGGGAGCGCAGTCGACTGAAACTGCGCCAGGTGGAGACCTGCGTGATCCGCCCCAGCCAGGATCTCGACCTCATCGCCCTCGAATACCTCCCACGGTTGCCGACCCAGCTGCGCCGTCTGCTGCGAGTGCTCGGGGTCAACGGCGAAGAGAGCAGCAGCCTGGCCAGCTTCCTGATGTTTGACCCCGGCTATTGCCAGCGGCTCATCAAGCTGGGATACCAGGACGCGCTGGAGCACCGCCAGCGCATCGAGGCCTTCCTCGACCTGCCGGGCAGCGGCAGGCAGGAGCAGTTTCGCGAAGAGGCCTGAGGGGCCTTATCCCATGGCAAGGAGATCCTAGCGTCCCTCCAGCAGGCGCTGCTCGGCCTGTTCCATGGCCACGGCCGTGCCGAAGAGCACCAGGGTATCGCCCGCCGCCAGCACCAGCTCGCGCCTGGGATCCAGGCTGCGCTCCCCGCGATGAATCGCCTTGATGCGCACCTCTCCCAGGGCGAGATCCCGTACCCTGTGTCCCACCGCCCAGGCCTGGTCGTGCAGCAGTACGGGATGCAGCCGCTCGAGCTGTTGATCCGTCTCCAGATTGCCCGCACTCTTGCCGCCCCAGTAGAAACCGTGCAGAAAGCGATACTGGCTGCTGCGCTCGTGCTCCATGCGCCGGATCACCCGGCCGATGGGAATGTCGCAGTTGAGCAGCAGGTGGGAGACCAGCATCAGGGCTCCCTCCTGGGATTCGGGGATCACCTCGAAGGCGCCGGCCTGCTTGTAGTGTTCAAGGAAACTGTCATCCCGGGTACGCACCAGCACCTTGATCTCCCCCGCCAGCTCCCGGATCAGCGTCAGCATGGCATCGACCCGCTTTTGATCGTCGAAGGTGATGATCACCAGCCGCGCCCGCAACAGACCGGCCGCCAGCAGGATGTCGCGCCGGCTGGCATCGCCGAACGCCACCTGCTCCCCCGCCAGCTTGGCCTCGCTCACACGCTCGGGATCGAGATCCAGGGCCAGGAAGGGGATCTCTTCGAGCTTGAGAAAGCGGGCACAGGTTTGGCCGGTGCGTCCGAACCCGGCGATGATGACGTGCTGGTGTTTGCTCAGGCCCGACTGGGCCACCTCGGCGCGAGAGAGCAGGGCACTGTCGGTGAGGGAGTGGGCAAGTCCCAGCGCCCGCAACACCAGCCAGGGGGTGAGGGCGATGGAGATGACACCGATGCCGATGAGCAGAGAGACCAGCTGGTGATCCAGCAAGCCGTGATGACTCGCCAGCGCCAGCAGCACAAAACCGAACTCCCCGACCTGGCTCAACATGATGCCAGCGGCCATGGCGTCGCGCTTGCGCTCCCCCATCAGGCGGCCCGCCAGCAATATGAGCAGCGACTTGCACAGGATGAGCCCCGTCACACAGGCCAACACCTGCCACCAGGCGCCCGCCACCAGCGCCCAGTCCATGGTCATGCCGATGGTAATGAAGAAGAGCCCCATCAACACGTCGCGAAACGGCTTGATGTCCACCTCGAGCTGATGACGATAGTGGGACTCCCCCAGCATCATGCCCGCCAGAAAGGCACCGAGCGCCATGGAGAGCCCCATCCACTGGGTCAGGGAGGCCGCCAGCAATGCAACCAGCAGGGCACTCAGTACGAAGAGTTCATCTGAACGTGCGCGCGCCACCTCGAAAAACAGCATGGGCAGCAGCCACTTCCCCACCGCCAGCAGCACGGAGAGCGCAAACAACCCCTTGAGGGAGGCCCAGGCGACCTCCGCCAGCAGGGCGCTGCCCTGCACCTCAGGCTGGGCCAGGATGGGGATCATCACCAGCAGGGGCACCACGGCGAGATCCTGGAACAGCAGCACGCTCACCCCGAGCTGGGCTCGCCGGGTATGGAGCTGCTTGAGCTCGCCGAGCTGCTTGATCACCACGGCGGTGGAGGAGAGCGCCAGGGTGCCTGATACCACCAGCGCCTGGGCCAGGCTCAGCCCCCACCACCAGCCGAGCCCGAAAAACAGCAGTGAGGTGAACAGCACCTGCAGGCTGCCGACCCCCAACACCAGCTTGCGCATGGCGAGCAGACGCGGCAGGGAGAACTCGAGCCCGAGGGAGAACATCAGGAACACGATGCCAAGCTCCCCTATGGTCTGCATCATGGCCTGACCCGTGACGATGGCCACGCCATGGGGGCCGAGCAGCATGCCGGCAAACAGATAGGCAAGGATCACCGGCTGGCCGAGGCGCCGGAAAATGGCCACCAGCACAACGGCGAAGATCAGCAGGATCAACACATCGGCGTACACCCATCCCTCTCCTTCATTTGCCCGGCGCCCTCTTCCCTGACGCAGCAAGCACAGCGCCCGCTCCCCATATGGCACGCCACTCGCTCAGCGGCAGGGATTTCCCCTCCCGTTTCATCCCGTTAAGCCTAGCCAGCCCCCTTGTTTTTCATCGGACATATTTTAGGCACAGGGCTTGCAGGAGCCTGTGCAATGAATGGAGAGGTGTAAGGGCTGTAACGTGGAAAACACATCGTCATTGAACGGCTTCGGACATGGCATAGAGCAGTGGGTACAGCAGATGGAGCGGCTTGCGCCCTTGACCGGGCAGGACCGCTATCAGCAGATAGAGCAGTTGCTGGGGCAACGGGATCTTGACGCCCTGCTGGCAATCTTTGCCGAGCGGGTGGCAAACATTGTCCGGATCCACTCGCTCCAGTTCGACTGTGGCCAGCCCCATCCCCTCATCTCGCACCCGCCCCAGGCCAGGCTGACCCTGCATGCCTATCGCTTCGAGCTGCGGGGACGACACGAGCAGTTGCTCGGCCAGTTGCACTACGAGCTGGAGCACCCTCTGAGCGACGGCCAGAGGCGGTTGCTTGAGCAATATCATCAGCTGTTCAGTCTCCCCCTGCCCCTCTATCTGCGGCTGGATCGGCTGGAACAGCAGGTGCGGCTCGACCACCTGACCGGGCTTGGCAATCGCGCCTACTTCGACGAGGCCATCGGCCGGGCGGTGGAGCAACACAGCCGGGAACCCCACGGCCTGGTGCTGGTGCTGCTGGATCTCGACAGATTCAAGCAGGTCAATGACACCTGGGGCCACCCGGTGGGCGACCTGGTGCTAAGCCGCTTCGCCCAGTTGCTGCAGGGGTGCATTCGCGGGACGGATCAGGCGTTTCGCCTCGGCGGGGACGAGTTTGCCCTGCTGCTGCAACCCGCGGACCCCGAGGCCTGGCGCCCGGTCTGGCTGCGGTTGCAACATGTGCTCCACAGCCACAAGGAGCTCAGCGCCTTCTCGGTGGGGTGCAGCCTGGGAGCCGCCAGCTGGCAGTCGGGCATGGATGTGCAGCGCCTCTACGAGACGGCCGATACCCATCTCTACGCCCGCAAGAAAGCCGGGAGCTCCGGCCTGCCCGAATAGGGCATCACCCTTTCGCCTCCCGGCCCCCTGTCACTCTGCGATGTCAATTCGTATCCTGGGGGACGGGGGGCCGCCACTCCCACGCCACCCCCTCTTCTGGCGCCAGAAATCCGTCGCAGACAAAGAGCCCGGCCACCAGTGCCACCTGTTCACCGTAGTAGAGGATGGGAATGCGCCCCCGCTGCCAGGAGGGCACCCCGTACTCTTGCAGCAGCTTCTTGAGCCGCCGGCTGCCCACCCGCCCCACCGGTTTCAGCATGACGCCGGGGGCGACCTGAAAACGCACCGAGAGCGGCTCGTCCCCCCTCGGTGTCCGCAACCCTTCGCCATCCGTTCTCCAGAGCCTGAACTGCCCGAGCCCGTCCGGCAGGGTGAGCGTCTCTTCCATCCGGATGGGCAGCACCTCCTCGCGGGGGGCGAGATCTGGCGCTATCAGGTACAGGCGCCCCTGATAGCGGCGGCACGCCAACCCTTGCAGGCTCAGCCTGGGGTTGGCGTCATCGCGCGCCAGCGCCACCTCCTGCCACAGCAGGCCCAGCAGCTCGCGGGAGGGCATCTCTCCCCCCTGGCGGCGGATCCAGTGGCGCAGCAGGTTGTTGCGCCGCACGGGGGAGAGGGAGAGGAGTCCGTCAATGCGCAGCCCTTCTCCCTCACCCACCGCCTGCCAGTCCGCCTCGGCCAGCTCGCTGATAAGCGCCTCCTGCTCGGCGCACAGGGCCATGGTGCGCGCCGTCGTCCGGGCCATGGCGGGCCAGCGGTCCTTGAGCAGGGGGATGATCTGCTGGCGCAGGAAGTTGCGGTCATAGCTCGGGTCCTCGTTGCTCTCATCCTCAACCCAGCCATAAGGAAGTGACTGCGCGGCTTCCGCCAGCTCGGCCCGGCTCATGTCGAGCAAGGGGCGCAACAGATAGCCTGCGGCAAAAGGCTGGCTCGCCACCATGCCCGCCAGTCCGCGCAGACCGGCACCCCGCTTGAGCGCCAGCAGCAGGGTCTCCAGCTGATCGTCCTGATGGTGAGCGGTGAGCAGCCACTCCCCCTCCCCCAGGTGGGCGGCGAGTCGCTCATAACGCGCCGCCCGCGCCTGGGCCTCCAGGCTCTCCCCGTTGCCCCGACAGAGCTGCACCCGCTCCACGATGAGGGGCACCGCCAGTTGCCGGCACACCCCTTCGCAGTGAGCCACCCAGTCATCGGCATGTGGGCTCAGGCCGTGATGAACGTGCAGGGCGTTCAGGGCGAGGCCGTGGGCGCGTGCAAAACGGGCCGCCAGCACCAGCAAGACGGTGGAGTCGAGCCCGCCGCTGAAAGCCACCAGCAGACCGCGGGAACCTTCCGGCGCGGGCAGGGTCTGACAAAAACGAGAATAAATACGAGAAATCATAGGCTTCCCCAATACGACCAGGCCGATCTTAGCAGAGTCGGGCTTATCAAGCGCTAACCCGGCTGCTAGAGTGAATCGCTCCCTGCGTGGGCAAGGAAGCCATATAACCCGAATTGGAATAAAACCATAATGAACAACAAGAAACACATCCTGGCCACCCTCGTCGGGCTGGCCCTGCTGGCCGGTTGCAGTCAGGCACCGAACCAACCGGACAAACACTCCGGCCTTGCGCTGGCCAACATGGACACCAGCGTCAAGCCTGGTGACGACTTCTTCCGCTACGTGAACGGCCACTGGCTCGCCACGGCCAAGATCCCCGATGACAGGCCCGCCGACGGCGCCTTCTACCTGCTGCGGGACAAATCCCTGGCGGACGTGCGGGTGCTGGTGGAGGGGCTGGATGGCAAAGCCGCCGCCGGCACCCAGGCCCAGCAGATCCACGACCTCTACCATAGCTATCTGGATCAGGCCGCCCGCAACGCCAAAGGCACCACGCCCCTGCTGCCGATGCTGAGCGAGATAGAGCAGATCAGCACGCCGCAGGATCTCGCCCGGGCCTTCGCCCAGAGCGCCCGCACCGGTGGCGGCTCCCCCTTCGGTTTCTGGATAGACGCCGACGCCAAGGCCCCTGACAGCTATGCCGTCTACTTCTACCAGGCCGGCCTCGGCCTGCCGGATCGGGACTACTACCTCAAGCGCGACCCCAACAGCCAGGCGCTGCTGCACAAGTACGAGCAACACATCGCCGCCATGCTGACCCGCTTCGGTGAGACGGATGCCCAGGCCAAGGCGAAACGCATCCTGGCCCTCGAGACCAGGCTCGCCCAGATCCAGTGGGACAACGTGGCCCTGCGGGACAGAGAGAAGAACTACAACAAGGGACCGGTGAGCGAGCTGGGGCGCCTCGCCCCCGCCATCGACTGGGACGCCTACCTGGCCCAGGCCGGCCTTGCGGGGCAGCAGAGCCTGGTCATCGGCCAGCCCACCTATCTCTCGGCCCTGAACGAGGTGATGCAGCAGACCCCGGTCGCTGACTGGCAGGCCTACCTCAAGTGGCAGCTCATCACCGATTACGCCCCCTACCTCGACAGCCAGACCGATGCCCAGAATTTTGCCTTCTTCGGCACCGCTCTTAGCGGCACGCCCAAGCAGCGCGCCCCCTGGGAGCGGGCCCTCGGGGTACTGGACAACAACCTGGGGGAGGCGGTGGGCAAGCTCTATGTCGAGCGCTACTTCCCGCCAGCGGCCAAGGCCCGTATGGAGCAGCTGGTGGAGAACCTGCGCACCGCCTACGGCCAGAGCATCCAGGAGCTGGACTGGATGTCCCCGGCCACCAAGACCCAGGCCCTCGAGAAGCTCGCCAAGTTCAGACCCAAGATCGGCTACCCGGACAAGTGGAAGGACTACAGCGCCATCACCATTCGCCCCGACGATCTGGTGGGCAACCTGCAGCGGGCCCGCGCCTTCGAATACGCCGACAACCTGGCGCGCCTCGGCAAGCCGGTCGATCGGGACGAGTGGCACATGTCGCCCCAGACTGTGAACGCCTACTACAACCCGAGCAACAACGAGATCGTCTTCCCGGCCGCCATTTTGCAGCCCCCCTTCTTCGACATGACGGCGGACGATGCGGTCAACTACGGCGCCATCGGCGGGGTGATCGGCCACGAGATGGGCCACGGTTTTGATGATCAGGGGGCCAAATCCGACGGTGACGGCGTGATGCGCGACTGGTGGACGCCGGCGGATCTCAAGGAGTTTCGCTTCCGCACCAGCCGGCTGGTGGCCCAGTACAACCGCTTCGAGCCCATCAAGGGCCAGTACGTCAACGGCCAGTTTACCCTGGGGGAGAACATCGGCGATCTCGGCGGCCTCACCATCGCCCACAAGGCCTACCTGCTCTCCCTGGATGGCAAGGAGGCCCCGGTGCTGGACGGTTTTACCGGCGAGCAGCGCTTCTTCCTCGGCTGGGCCCAGGTGTGGAAGGGCATGTATCGCCCCGAGCTGATGCAGATGCTGCTCGCCTCGGATCCCCACTCGCCGCCGGAATACCGGGTCAACGGCGTGGTACCGAACATCCCCGCCTTCTACGAGGCATTCAAGATCCAGCCCGGCGACAAGCTCTATCTGGACCCGGCCAAACGGGTCAAGATATGGTGATGACAACCCGGGCAGGGGGCGGCCGACCAGCGGCCCCCTGCCCGCTTCCGACGTGGCAGGGAAGCGTCCCCGGCTCGTCACAGACACACAAGCAGCAACAAGGGTCCTCTCCATGAAAGCCTTATTCCTTACTCTCGGCCTGCTCACCCTGCCCCTCGCCAGCCAGGCGGCGGACGGCTTCTTCAAACAGCTGACACTCCCCTCCGGCCAGGTGGTGACCGTCAGCGAAGGGCGCGGCGAGCCCGCCTCCACCGGCAGCTACGACGTGCGCCTCTACTCCGGTGCCAACCCCCAGTTTCCGCTGGATCAGTTCATCGACGGCAAGGTGCTGCCGCGCGATGGCAGTATCAAGGAGATCAAGCTGCTGGATCTCAACGGCGACAAGCAGCCTGAAGTCATCGTCGTGGTGGAGAGCGCCGGCAGCGGCAGCTACCTGAGCGCCGACGCCCTCACCATCAATCCCCAGGAGGGGCTGGAGAGCTTCAACCACGTGGAGGGACTGGCCCCCAGTGACGATGTGATTGAGGCCCTCAAGACCCCCCGCGACTGACAACCCCCACGCCCCGTATCACGGGGCGTTTTTTACCCCGCGCCTCCCGATGCGGTGCCCACGGCCCCCCACAGGGCGGATGGACGACTGTTTTTTTCTGTGCCTATAATCGCCGCACCCTGCCATAACGAAACACAAGGAGGTAAAAAATGGTTATCCAAGCGTGTCCGATGTTCTCGGCTCGCCTGTTCGGCACATTCAAGTGCTCTTGCCTGCATACCATCGCGCTGCGATAGCGGGTTCGAGCAAAGCCGACTCCCTTCCATACCGAGACCTTTCTCGACTCTGCCGTTGTCGCCAGCGCTCCTGATGACAGGGATTTCCCATCCCGCGATTTAAGAGAGCAAGAGCATGACAACCCTGATGAGTACCCATTCCCTGCAGATGAGTGCGGGGCACCTTCCCTTATTTGATCACCTCGAACTCGGCATTCGCGCAGGCGACCGACTCGGCCTGATTGGCGCCAACGGCTGCGGCAAGAGCACATTGCTCGCGCTGCTGGCGGGCGAGCGCACGCCCCAGGCCGGCCGGATCGTGCAGGCCGCCGCCTGCCGCTGCGAGTTCGTGGCCCAGCAACTGCCCGCTGGGCTTTCCACCCTCAGCACCCGCGCCGTGCTGCTGGATGCCCTGGGCAACGACCCCGCCGCCGAATGGCAGGTGGACAAGCTGCTGGCCGAACTGCAGCTGGAGGCCCAGGCCACATTGCCGGTCAGTGCACTGAGCGGTGGCCAGCACAGCCGGCTGCAGATAGGCCGCGCCCTGCTGCGCCAACCCAACCTGCTGCTGCTCGATGAGCCCAGCAACCACCTGGACTTGCCCGCCTTGCTCTGGCTCGAGCAGTTTCTGCTGGGCTGGCGCGGCGCCTTCGTGCTGGTCTCCCACGACGCTCGCCTGCTGGACAGCGTCACGGATCAGACCCTGATCCTGCGAGACGGCCAGTTGCACCGCTTCGCCCTGCCCTGCAGCCCGGCCAGGGCGGCACTGGCTGCCGAGGATGAGCAGGCCCGCCTGCGCCGGGCAGATGAGCAAAAGGAGATAGACCGCCTGAGCGCCAGCAGCAAGCGCCTCGCCATCTGGGGGCGCGAATATGACAACGAGAAGCTGGTGCGCCAGGCCAAGTCCATGGAAAAGCGCATCGCCCGCCTGCAGGAGGAGCAGAGCCAGGTGGCGGCGCTGGCCCCCTGGCGGCTCGAGCTGCGCGGAGTGAGCCTGCCTGCCGACACCCTGCTGCGACTGGAAGCCCTCGACGTATCGCCGGCACCGGCACTGCCGCCGCTGCTGCGTGCCGAGGGGCTCTGGCTGCGAGCGGGGGACAGGGTTGCCCTGCTCGGTGCCAACGGCACCGGCAAGTCCTCCCTGCTGCGCCAGTGCTGGCGCGAACTGACTGACCTGAGTCCGCAGGCGGGCTGGTACTGCCACCCCGGCGCCAGCATCGCCTATTACGATCAGTCCCTGCAGCAGCTCGCTGACGACGCCACCCTGAGCGACGCGCTGTACCCCCTGGCCCCTCTGCCTGAGGTGACGCGGCGACAGGCGCTGATCCGGGCGGGCTTCCCCTATGCCCGCCACGGCCAGCAGGTGCACACCCTGAGCGGGGGCGAGCGGGCACGGTTGCTGTTCCTCGCCCTGTCCCTCGGCAGCCACCACATGCTCTGGCTCGACGAACCCACCAACCACCTGGATCTGGCGGGCAAGGAGGAGCTGGCCGAGGCGATTGCCGCCTTCCCGGGGGGCGTGCTGCTGGTCTCCCACGACCGGGAGCTGATCGAGCGCAGTTGCAACCGCTTCTGGCTGATACAGGACGGGCGCATCCAGGAGGCTCACAGTGCCGAGCGGGCCTATGCCGAGCTGCTGGGCGATGCCCCCTTGCCGCAGGCGGGCAGCCCGGCTCGATCAGGTGACCCGCAGACCGCGGCCGCCACGGGGGATGACGAAGAGGCGCTGCTGGCGCGCTGGTATGAGCTCGATGCCCTGCTCGCCGCCGATCTGGCCCGCAAGCCCAGGCACCAGACCCCGCGCCTGCAGCAGCAGTGGCGTGACGAGCTGGCGCGCCTTGCCGAGCGCCTCGGCTTTGCCTGACGCCAGCCCGGCTCATCCATCTCTTGTTACGCAACACACGCGGCCAGCCACGGCTGGCCGCAAGGAGTCATCATGACATCAGCACCACCCCACATCAGGCTGGATCCCGTCACCGACACCGACCTGCCTCACATCTATCGCGGCCTCTCCGATCCCCGGGTCGTCGCCTACTACGGCGTCAGCTACGACAGCCTGGCGGCATGCCGGGCACAGATGGATTGGTATGCCGAGCTGACCCGCACCGGCCGTGGCGCCTGGCACCTCATTCGCGACCGGCACACGGGCGAACCGCTGGGGGCCATCGGCTACAACGATGCCGACCCGACTCACCGGTGTGCTGAGCTGGGCTACTGGCTCTATCCCGAACACTGGGGCAAGGGGGTAATGAGCGCGGCGCTGCAACTCTGGCTCCCGCTCACTTACCGCACCACCGACCTGCACCGGCTTATGGCGGTGGTGGAGGAGCCCAACCGCCCCTCCGCCCGCCTGCTGGAGCGGGCCGGTTTTCACTACGAGGGCACGGCGCGGGAGTGCGAGCGCAAGGGGGATGGCTTCATCTCCCTGCGCCACTACGCCATCTTGCGCAGCGACCTGCCCGCCAGCCTGTGACCCGCAACAACAAGCCCCGCGCTGCGGGGCTTTTTTTCGGGAGTTACTTGATGGCGCAGACACCCTCATCGGACGCCGAGCGGCGGCGTCTGCGCCGCCACAGGGAGAAGCCGCCATACCCCAGGCTCAGCACGACGGCATAGAGCACCTGGGTGGCGAGGGCCAGCAGCACCAGGGCACAGAGCAGCACGCTGAGGCCCGCCAGCCCCTTGCTGGTCCCCGACAGCAAGCGCCAGCCGGCCGCCATGCAGAGCAGATAGACCAGCACGAAGTTGCCATTGGCGTAGCGGATCAGCGCATCAAGGGGCAGACGCAGCCAGAGGATCAGGGTGATGGAGACGAAACAGATGGCGAGCACCCAGGCAAGGGCATGCAGGGGAGCGCCCCGGGCCGAGAGGCGAGAGAGGGAGACCGGCAGTTTGCCCTCCCGCGCCATGCTCCAGATAAGGCGCGCAAAACCTTGCAGGTAGATGTTGATGCTGGCGAAGCAGGAGAGATAGCCCAGCACCGCCACCAGCCACTTGGCGGTGGGGCCGAACAGCAGGGAGAGCAGGGCCGGAATGGCGGTGGCATTGGTCGCCTCGTCCCCGTAGAGGTCATATTTGAGCACCACCAGCGAGTGAACCCAGTAGATGAGCCCCGCCAGCAGCACGCCCCCCAACAGGGCAAGGGGGTAGTCCCGCTCTGGCCGCTTGAACTCCTCCCCCATGTGGGCGAAGGCCTCGAGCCCCACGAAACACCAGAACATCACCGCCAGCGCCGAGCCCATGGCGGGCCACTCGCTCGCCGTTGGCAGAGGCTGGGCGGCATCGCGCCAGCTGAGATCCCCCTTGACCCAGATGAGCAGGGTGAGCCCCAGAATGGCCAGAGCGATCAGCAGTTGCAGGTTGCCGGAGGAGCGCGCTCCCCGCAGCCCCAGCAGAAAGACCCCGAGCAGGGTGAGCAGCTGGATGCCCCAGAGGGTCCACTCCCCCATGTCGAACAGGGCGTGCCAAAAACCGGCGGCGATGGTGAGGGCGGCAGGCAGGCCCACCGGCAGCACCGCCAGAAACAGGAAAGCGGAGAAGCGCTCAGCGCCGTTGCCAAAGGCGAGGCCAATCAGATGGGGGGCGCCCCCCGCGTGGGGATAACGCCGCCCGAGGCGGGCGAAGGTAAAGGCGATGGGCAGCACCAGAGCAATCAGCAGCAGCCAGGCCCACAGCGACGCCCCTCCCGCCAGCGAGGCAGCGGTGGCCGGTACCACGAAGATCCCGGTACCGAGCAGGGAGGTGGCGAGCAGCCCCATCCCCTGCCAGAGCCCGAGAGCCTTTTTCAACCCAGACATATCCTGTTGTCCCGTCTAGAAAAACATCCCGCCATGTTAGGCCGCCACCACCGCTTTGTTAAGCATTTGTGCCCATAAAAAAACCGCCCCGGGGGGCGGCTTTCTCACAGGGATGAACGCTGTCATCAGGCAATCAGCTTGTAGATGATGCCGGACATGGCGATGAGGCCGATGAGGGTGACGAAGCCGTTGCTGAGGTTGCCGGCATATTTGCGCATGGCCGGCACCTTGGCGATGGCGTACATCGGCATCAGGAAGAGCAGCATGGCGATGATGGGGCCGCCCAGATCTTCAATCATGCCGAGGATGCTCGGGTTGATGGTGGCCACGGCCCAGGTGGTCAGGATCATGAAGACCGCGGTCACCTTGTTGAGCTGCTTGACGTCGACGTTCTTGCCCTTCTCGCGCAGGGACTTGGCCATCAGGCCGTTCATGCCCTCTTGCGCACCCAGGTAGTGACCCAGGAAGGACTTGCTGATGGCAACCATGGCGATGAGCGGTGCCACGGTGGCGATCACCGGGTTGTCGAAGTGGTTGGCCAGGTAGGAGAGGATGGAGATGTTCTGCTCCTTGGCCGCCGCCAGGTCAGCCGGGGAGAGGCTCAGCACGCAGCTGAACACGAAGAACATTACCGTCATCACCATCATGACGTGGGCGCCCAGCAGGATGTTGCTGCACTTCTTCTCGGCGTTGGCGCCGTAGCGGCCTTTGTTGTCCACCGCGAAGGAGGAGATGATCGGGGAGTGGTTGAAGGAGAACACCATCACCGGGATGGCCAGCCACAGGGTCTTGATGAAGTCACCATTGAAGGCCTCACCCAGCGCCGGGGCTTCGGTGATGATGGCACCGTTCCAGTGCGGGATCAGGTAGACCGCCAGGCCCATCAGGGTGACCACGAAGGGGAAGACCAGCACGCTCATCGCCTTGACGATGACCTGGCCGCCCAGGCGAACGATCGCCATCAGGCCCAGGATCAGCACCAGGGAGAGGATGGCACGGGGAGGTGCCGTCATGCCCAGCTGGTGCACCATCAGGCTCTCGACGGTGTTGGTGATGGCCACGGAGTACATCAGCAGGATGGGGTAGATGGCGAAGAAGTAGAGCAGGGTGATGAACTTGCCTGCGGTCTTGCCGAAGTGCTCTTCCACCACCTCGGTGATGTCGCCGTCACGGGTGGAGCCGGACAGCACGAAGCGGGTCAGGCCACGGTGGGCGAAGAAGGTCAGCGGCAGGGCCAGGATCAGCATGGCGACCAGCGGCCACAGGCCACCGACACCGGCATTGATCGGCAGGAAGAGGACACCGGCGCCGATGGCGGTACCGTACAGACCCAGCATCCAGACCACGTCGGCCTTGTTGATGCCACGGGAGGAGGCTTTGCTCAAGCTGCCTTCAACTGCAATGTTCATGTCAGACATAGGGGTGTTCCTGTCATCAAGGAAAGTGGGATCTTAACTTGTCAGTGGGCCTGGGCCCGGTTCCTTTCCATGGAACTCCAGCTATTCGTCCTGTTTGTTCCTCCGCCCCGGCCATCCGGCCGCCACTCCCTGTGGCAACCTGATTGCAACAAACACGGGCGGGGAGTCGTAATACAGAGGGGATCGTGCTCGCTCGTTAACAACGGGATAACGCTCACCTCATCCGATGAGATGACTCTAGTTAAAAGGCCCTATTAATCACAGCGTTTTTTTGAATTAATCAACCAAAGTTTGATTGGAATCGCCTTTCCGTCGCTTCAGATCACACTTGAATCGCCATATTGCGATTTTTTTTTAACATATAAACTTTTTGATGTGATCCACCTCACCCTTGAAACGCGCAACAATTTTGTCACAACCCCCTCGTTGCCCCCCGATTGTCTCCCGTCGCCCCATGGCGTACCCTTTGTGTCCGCCCCTTTTCTGCGTACCGACCATGACCCTCTCCCGCACCGATCTCGCCGAGCTGGCCGTGTTTGCCGCCGTCGCCCGTCACCGCAGTTTCAGCAAGGCCGCCCTCGAGCTCGGGGTCTCCGCCTCGGCCCTGAGTCATGCCCTCAAAGGGCTGGAGAGTCGCCTGGCCGTCAGGCTGCTCAATCGCAGCACCCGGGCCGTGGTGCCGACCGAAGCGGGCGAACGGCTGCTGGCCCAGGTACTGCCGACCCTGGGGCAACTGGAGGCGGCGCTGGCGGAGCTGACGCGCCACGCGGGCGAACCCGTGGGCAGGCTCAGGCTCTGTGCCCCCCGAGCCGCCATCCAGGAAGTGCTGGCCCCGGTGCTCATCGACTATCTGGTGCGCTACCCGCGCATGCAGGTGGAGGTGGAGGAGCTGGAGCTGATGCCCCGCCTCATCGAGGATGGCTACGACGCCGCCCTCTTCTACGGCGACCTGCTGCCCCAGGAGATGATCTCGGTTCCCCTGGGCCCGCAGCAGCGCTATCTGGTGGTGGGCTCCCCCGACTATCTGGCACGGCGTGGCACCCCTCGCCACCCCTCGGATCTGCGCCAGCACGACTGCATCGGTTATCGGCTCACGCCCCATCACCACTATCGCTGGGCCTTTGCCGCCGAGGGGGAACTGCTGGAGATCGAAGTGACGGGCCCGCTCACCACCAGCACGCCTGCGCTCTACCTGGGGGCGGCCGAGGCGGGGCTCGGGCTCGCCTACTGCCATGAAGGGGAGGTGTTCGACGCCCTGGCATCGGGGCGGCTGGTGAGCGTGCTGGATGACTGGAGCCCCAGCTTTGCCGGGTTCAACCTCTTCTATCCGGGCCGGCACCAGCTGGGGCAAGGGCTGCGAGCCCTGATCGACATGCTGAAGGAGTATCACAGGATCCGTTGATTGATGAGCCTCATTCAGCAATCCATCAAATGAAAGCCTGATTATCAATTAATCCATAAGAAACTAGACTGTCTGCTCGATTCCGGCCCTTTTCCCGAGTACAGATATGTCCGCCTACTTCCGCCTGCGTCAACGGGCCATGGCCCGCCGTTTCTGGGGCTATGCCCTCCCCTCCGTCATGGCCATGCTGGTCTCCGGCGCCTACTACCTGGTGGACGGCATCTTCGTCGGCCACTACGTGGGGGCCGCCGGCCTTGCCGGCATCAACCTGGTCTATCCGGTCATCATGGTGCTCATCGGCCTCGCCGCCATGATCGCCATGGGGGCCGCCACCGCCATCTCCTTCCAGCAGGGCGCCAGGAACCTCGCTCTGGCCCGCCAGGCTCTGGTCAGCGCCCTCTGGCTGCTGCTGATCCTGGGCACGGTAGCGCCGCTGCTGCTGCACCACTGGCACACCGATATCCTGCAGGCCCTGGGAATGGCCCCCGGCACCGACACCTGGCAGCAGGCCAGCGACTACCTCACCTGGATTGGCGGTGGCACCCTGCTGCTCGCCAGCAACCTGGCGGTGCCCTACCTGCTTCGCAACGACGGCCGCCCTCGCCTCGCCATGGTACTGGTGAGCGGCGGCGCCCTCCTCAACATCCTGCTCAACTACATCATGGTGGGCCGGCTCGGGCTCGGCCTCACCGGCACGGCCCAGGCCACCCTCCTCTCGGAGGCCATGGTCAGCCTGCTCGGCCTGGGGTACTTCTTCACCCGCCACGCCCGGTTGCGGCTGACCTGGCGCCAGCTGGTGCCCCGCTTCCCGGCCATGCCCGGCCTGCTCTTCACCGGGCTGCCGAGCCTCATCGCCCAGTTCAATCTGGGGCTGCTGCTGCTGCTGCACAACAGCCAGCTGATGGTGCACGGCACGGTCAAGGATCTGGCGGGCTTCACCGTGGCGGGGTACACGGAGGCGGTCTTCATCGTCATCCTGCAGGGACTGGCGTTTGGCATCCAGCCCCTGGTGAGCCAGGCAGCCGGGGCCGGGCGCCATCGCGACCTCCAGTTCCTGATGGCGATGGGGCTCAAGATCACCCTGGTCTATGGCCTGGGGGTCTGGCTGATTGTCCAGCTGCTGCCGCAGCCGGTCGCCATGCTCTACACCGGGGATCAGGACGCAGAGCTGCTCGCCGCCGCCATCAGCAGCCTGACCCTCAACCTCGCTGCCCTGCCCCTGGAGGGGATCGTCATGTTCGGCATCGTGCTGTTGCAGGCCATGGCCCGCACCCGCCAGGCCCTCGCCATCTCCGTGGCCAAGACGGTGCTGCTGCTGCCCCTCATCTTCCTGCTGCCCCTCTGGTGGGGGCGCGACGGGGTCTTGATGGCACAGCCCGCCACCGTGCTGCTGCTGACGCCCCCCCTGTGCTGGCTGCTGTGGCGGGAGTGGCGGGCCCTGAGCCCTGCCGGAGGGCGTGCTTCCGTCCGTATGCAACGGGCGCTGACCGCCCCCTGAGGCCCGCCCCGGCGTCCCCCCACAAACGTCGCCCATAAAAAAGTCCCCGCATGTGGGGACTTTTTATTGGAAGCGGCAGATCAGCAGTAGCCGTAACCCAGCAGACGCTGGTAGCGCTGCTCCAGCAGTTGCTCGCTGTCGAGGGGGCGCAGGGCATCCAGATCCTGTTTGATGCGCGCTTTCAGGTGCTTGGCCATCTTCTCCACATCGCGGTGGGCACCACCGAGGGGCTCCTCGACGATGTTGTCGATGAGCTTCAGCTCCTTCAGGCGCTGGGCGGTAATGCCCATGGCATCCGCCGCCACCGAGGCCTTCTCGGCGCTCTTCCACAGGATGGAGGCGCACCCTTCCGGGGAGATGACGGAGTAGGTGGAGTACTGCAGCATGTTGACCCGATCGCCCACGCCGATGGCGAGAGCGCCGCCGGAGCCGCCTTCACCGATCACGGTGCAGACCACCGGCACGGTCAGGCCGGCCATGACTTTCAGGTTGCGGGCGATGGCTTCGGACTGGCCACGCTCCTCGGCACCGACGCCGGGGTAGGCACCCGGGGTGTCGATGAAGGTGATGATCGGCATCTTGAAGCGCTCGGCCATCTCCATCAGGCGCAGGGCCTTGCGGTACCCTTCCGGGCGCGGCATGCCGAAGTTGCGCTTGATCTTCTCCTTGGTCTCGCGACCCTTCTGGTGACCGATGATCATCACGGGCTCGCCGTCGAGACGGGCGATGCCGCCGACGATGGCCTTGTCATCGGCATAGGCGCGATCCCCGGCCAGCTCGTCGAAATCGGTGAAGATCTGCTCGATGTAGTCGAGGGTGTAGGGGCGCTGGGGATGACGTGCCATCTGGGATACCTGCCAGGCACCCAGATCGCCGAAGATCTTCTTGGTCAGCTCTTCGTTTTTCTTCTCCAGCCGGCGAATGTCTTCGCTGAGATCCACGGCACTGTTGTGCTCGCTCACATGGCGCAGTTCATCGATCTGTGCCTGCAACTCGGCGATCGGCTGTTCAAAATCCAGAAAAAGACTCATAGGGACAATAGATCCTCTAATCAAAAACCAATTCAACCCGCTCTCGTCCAAGCAGGACTCGCAAGTCATCTATCAGTTGATCGGTGGGCGTCACCCGCCACTCGGTACCGAGCGTCAATCGCACCCGGGAACCGGGGCGACGATAGTTTACCTGAACCGGACAGACTCCGGCACGGGCGGGCTCCAAAATCTCGCACAAACGCGGGAAAAAGCGCTCGTCAATGCGTTGTTCATCGAGGGAGATGCGGATTGCCCTGGCAAAACGCTCCCTCGCATCGTTGATATCCAGCAACTCGCGGGCCGACATTTTAAGGCCACCGGAGAAGTCATCAAAGCTGACCTGTCCAGAAACCACTAAAATACGGTCTTTTTGCATCAATTCTTCGTATTTTTCCAGCGCTTCACTGAAAAGGGTCACATCCAGACGGCCGGATCTGTCGTCCAGGGTGAAGATCCCCATCTTGTTGCCGCGCTTGGTCACCATGCTGCGCGCCGCGATCACCAACCCCGCCGCCGTGGTCACCGTATCCCGGGAGGTGGGATGCAGATCGCACAGTCGGCCCGAGGTGTAGCGCCGCAGCTCGCTGCTGTACTGGTTGATGGGGTGACCGGTGAGGTAGAGCCCGAGGGTCTCGCGTTCCCCTTCCAGCCACACCTTGTCAGGCCAGTGCGGCACGTTGGCGAACGCCTTCTTGACGTCGTCGATCTCTTCGGTGAGCACACCGAACATGTCGACCTGCCCCACCGCCTGGGCCTTGGCGTGCTGCTCGGCGGCGCGCATCGCCTCCTCCAGGGTCGCCATCAGGGCGGCGCGGTGGGGGCCGAGCCTGTCCATGGCGCCGGAGAGGATGAGCTTCTCCATCACCCGCTTGTTGAGCTTCTTGATGTCGACCCGGTTGCAGAAATCGAACAGGTCGCGGAACGGACCGTCCCGATCCCGCGCGTCCAGGATCGCCTCGATGGGCCCTTCCCCTACTCCCTTCACCGCGCCGATACCGTAGACGATATGGCCGTCCTCGTTGACGCTGAAGCGGTAGCGACCGGTGTTGACGTCCGGCGGGATCACGGTCAGCCCCATGCGCTGACACTCGTCCACCAGGGTCACTATCTTGTCGGTGTTGTCCATGTCCGCGGTCATCACCGCCGCCATGAACTCCGCCGGGAAGTGGGTCTTGAGCCAGAGGGTCTGGTAAGAGACCAGCGCATAGGCAGCGGAGTGGGACTTGTTGAAGCCGTAGCCCGCAAACTTCTCCACCAGATCGAAGATCTTCATCGCCAGTTCGCCGTCGACGCCGTTCTTGACCGCCCCCTCCTCGAAGCCCGCCCGCTGCTTGGCCATCTCTTCGGGTTTTTTCTTGCCCATGGCCCGACGCAGCATGTCCGCGCCACCCAGGGTATACCCCGCCAGGGTCTGGGCGATCTGCATCACCTGCTCCTGGTAGAGGATGATGCCGTAGGTGGGCTCGAGTATGGGTTTGAGGCTCTCGTGCTGCCACTTCTCGTCCGGGTAGGAGATGGCCTCCTTGCCGTGTTTGCGCTCGATGAAGTTGTCCACCATGCCCGACTGGAGCGGGCCCGGGCGGAACAGGGCCACCAGCGCGATCATGTCTTCGAAGCAGTCGGGCTGCAGCCGCTTGATGAGGTCCTTCATGCCGCGGGATTCGAGCTGGAACACCGCCGTGGTCTCGAAACGCTGCAAGAGGGCGAACGACTTCTTGTCGTCGATGGGGATGGCGGCGATGTCCACCGGCGGCTTGCCCTCTTTGGCAAGACGGGGGTTTATCATGCCAAGGGCCCAATCGATGATGGTGAGGGTGCGCAGCCCCAGGAAGTCGAACTTCACCAGGCCTGCGTACTCCACGTCGTTCTTGTCGAACTGGGTGACCGGGTGATGCCCCTCGTCGTCGCAATAGAGCGGCGCGAAGTCGGTGATCTTGGTGGGCGCGATCACCACGCCACCGGCGTGCTTGCCGGCGTTGCGCACCACCCCTTCGAGGCGGCGCGCCATGTCGATGAGGTCCTTGACCTCCTCGTCCTGCTCGTAGAGCTCCGGCAACTTGGGTTCGGCCTCGAACGCCTTGGCGAGGGTCATGCCGGGGTCGGGCGGGATCAGCTTGGAGATGCGATCGACAAAGCCGTAGGCGTGGCCCAGCACCCGGCCGACGTCCCGCACCACCGCCTTGGCCGCCATGCTGCCGAAAGTGATGATCTGGGACACCGCCTCCCGACCGTACATCTCGGAGACGTGATCGATCACCTCGTCGCGCCGGTCCATACAGAAGTCGACGTCGAAGTCGGGCATGGAGACCCGCTCGGGGTTCAGGAAACGTTCGAACAGCAGGTCAAATTCCAGCGGATCCAGATCGGTGATCTTGAGGGCATAGGCCACCAGCGACCCCGCCCCCGAGCCCCGGCCCGGACCGACGGGGATACCGTTGTCCTTGGACCACTGGATAAACTCCATCACGATGAGGAAGTAACCCGGGAAGCCCATCTGGTTGATCACTTTGAGCTCGATGTCGAGACGCTCGTCATACTCGGGACGGCGCTCGGCCCGCACCGCCGGATCCGGGAACAGGAAGGCCAGCCGCTCCTCCAGCCCTTCCTTCGACTTCATGACCAGGAAGTCTTCGGTGGTCATGTCGCCGGTGGGGAAGTTGGGCAGGAAATACTCGCCAAGGCGCACCGTCACGTTGCAGCGCTTGGCGATCTCCACCGTGTTTTCCAGGGCTTCCGGGATGTCGGCAAACAGCTCCGCCATCTCCTCCTGACTGCGCAGGTACTGCTGGGGGCTGTAGCGGCGCGGTCGGCGCTTGTCCATCAGGGTGTAGCCGTCGTGGATGGCGACCCGGATCTCATGGGCATCGAAGTCATCGGCGGTGAGGAACACCACCTCGTTGGTGGCCACCACCGGCAGTTCGAACTCGGTGGCAATGGCCACCGCCATGTGCAGGTAGACCTCCTCGTCCGGGCGGCCGGTACGCAGCAGCTCCAGGTAGTAGGCATCCGGGAAGTGGGTCTGGTAGAAGGCGAGGCAATGCTCCACCATCTGGCGGTTGCCCTTGAGCAGGAACTTGCCCACATCCCCCTCGCGCCCGCCGGAGAGGACGATCACCCCCTTGGCATGTTCGCCAAGCCAGGCCTTGTCGATGACGGGGCGCCCCTGCACATGACCGCGCTGATAGCCGCGGGAGATGAGCAGG
Source organism: Aeromonas sp. s10 (assembly GCF_040907975.1). NCBI lineage: Bacteria > Pseudomonadati > Pseudomonadota > Gammaproteobacteria > Aeromonadales > Aeromonadaceae > Aeromonas > Aeromonas sp. s10. The sequence continues at coordinate 114,251 of NZ_JBFOCV010000036.1, forward strand.
GTGATGTTCTGGTAGCCGTCGTTGTCCATGGCGAGCAGGGTGAGGCGAAACTGCTCGTCTCCAAGCTCGTCGCTCTGCACCCAGAAATCCGCCCCGACCAGGGGCTTGATCCCCTTGCCGTGGGCAGAGCCGTAGAAGCGCACCAGGCCACACATGTTCATCTGGTCCGTCAGGGCCAGGGCCGGCATGTTGTTGGCGGCGGCAGCGGAGACGATGGGACCGATCTTCTGCAGGCCGTCGACCATGGAGAAGTCGGAGTGCACCCTCAGGTGGATGAAACGGGGATCAGCCATGGTCACGCCCTCTCATTGCGCAAGCAGAAATCGTTCAGACAGATCGGCATCGGTTATTCGATCCCCAGGGCGCGGCGCACCGGCTTGAAGCTTTGACGGTATTCGGGCAGCGGACCCCGTTCGGCCAGAATGGCGAGGTGCTCCGCCGTCGGGTAGCCCTTGTGGCGGGCGAAACCGTACTCGGGATGGCGGCTGTCCAGCTCGGTCATCTCGGCGTCCCGGGTCACCTTGGCGAGGATGGAAGCGGCGCTGATGGCGGCCACCAGGCTGTCACCCTTGACCACGGCGCGGGCCTCCATCGGCAATCTGGGGCAGCGGTTGCCGTCGATGAAGACCAGCTCGGGCGTCACCTTGAGCCCCGCCACGGCGCGCTGCATCGCCAGCATGGTGGCGTGCAGGATGTTGAGCTCGTCGATTTCCGCCGGGCTGGCGCGGCCGATGGCATAGGCCAGCGCCTTCTCTTTGATCTCGCCAAACAGGGCGAGCCGCTTCTTCTCGGAGAGCTTCTTGGAGTCGGCGAGGCCAAGTATGGGATTGGCAGGATCCAGGATCACCGCGGCGGTGACCACGTCACCCACCAGGGGGCCGCGACCCACCTCGTCCACCCCGGCAATCAGCTTGTCTTCGGGAATATCGATCGTCATCTCATAGCCTTGAATCAAAACCGGCCCCGCAGGGCCAGTATCAGCACAACATCACGCCTAACACACAGGCAGAGCCCACTAGCGTTCCAGCAGCGCGGCAACCGCTTCCGCTGCCTGCACATCCGCATTGCAGCGGATCTTCTCGTGCAACCGGGTGAAGGTGGTGATGAGCTCGCTGTTGTCATGGTCCAGCAGCTTGCTCACCTCTTCCACCAGGTTGGCCGGGGTGCACTCGTGCTGGATGAGCTCGGGCACCAGCATCTTGTCCGCCAGCAGGTTCGGCAGGGAGACATAGTCCGTCTTCACCAGCCACTGGGCCAGCAAGTAGCTGAAGGGTTTGAGCTTGTAACCCACCACCATGGGCTTTTTCACCAGCATGGCCTCGAGGGCCGCGGTGCCGGAGGCGAGCATCACCACATCGGCGGCAATCATGGCCTCGCGGCCCTGGCCGTCCAGCAGCACCATGTCGAGCTCCGGGGCCACCTCGGCCTTGATGGCGAGGAACTGCTCGCGCCGTTTCTGGTTGACCAGAGGCACGATGAAACCGAGATCCGGGTTGTGCACCGTCAGGTGCTTGCACGCCTCGAGGAAGACCGGCGCCATGAAGCCCACTTCCGCCGTGCGACTCCCCGGCAGTACCGCCAGCCAGCGACGGGCGGGATCGATGCCAAGGGCCTCGCGCACCGCCCCTTGATCCGGCACCAGGGGAATGTCGTCCGCCATGGTGTGGCCGACGAAGCGACAGGGGGCATCGAAACGGTCGTAGAAGGCTTTCTCGAACGGCAGGAAGGCGAGCACCATGTCGGTGGCCGCCTTGATCTTGTGAATGCGGCCCTGACGCCAGGCCCAGACGGAGGGACTGACATAGTGGACCGTCTTGATACCGGCGCGGCGCAGTTTCAGCTCCACCCCGATATTGAAATCCGGTGCATCCACACCGACAAAGATGTCGGGGGGATTGGCGATGAAGTGGCGCAGCAGTTCGCGGCGCACCTGGAGGATGCGGGGCAGACGGCCCAGCACCTCGGTGATGCCCATGACGGAGAGCTCCTCCATCTCGAACAGCGCCTTCACGCCGAGAGCCTGCATCCGCGGCCCGGCGATCCCTTCGAACTGCGCATCCGGGTAGCGGGCTTGCAGTTCGCGCACCAGCCCTGCGGCCAGGATGTCGCCGGAGGTCTCTCCGGCGACGATGCCGATGCGAATGGGATCAGGCACGGATGATCCCGCGCTCGTTGTCCTTGAGGAAATCCACATAGAGCTGGATGGCCGGTTCGCTCTGGGCCATCTCGCTCAGCACGGGCAACACCTCTTCAATGGTCTTGCCGGAGCGGAAGATCTCCTTGTAGGCGCGCTTGACGGCAGAGATCGCCTCGGCGCTGAAGCCACGACGACGCAGGCCTTCGGAGTTGACCCCGAACGGCTTGGCGTAGTTGCCGGCGGCCATCACGTAGGGCGGCACGTCCTTGTTCAGGGCAGCGCAGCCGCCGACGAAGGCGTGGGAGCCGACGCGGCCGAACTGGTGAATGGCAGACAGACCGCCGAAGATCACGAAGTCACCGATGTGCACATGGCCCGCCAGGGTGGCGTTGTTGGCGAAGATGCAGTTGTCACCGATGATGCAGTCGTGGGCCACGTGAACGTTGACCATGAACAGGTTGCCGCTACCCACCTTGGTCAGGCTCTGGTCCTGGGTGGTGCCGCGGTGCACGGTGCAGTTCTCGCGAAACACGTTGTTGTCGCCGATCTCGAGGAAGGTGCGCTCGCCGGCGTACTTCTTGTCCTGGCAATCCTCACCGATGGAGGTGTGCTGGAAGATCTTGTTGCCGCGACCGATCTTGGTCGGGCCCTTGATCACCACGTGGGAGCTCACCCAGGTGTTGTCACCGATTTCCACCTCGGCGCCGATGACGGTGAAGGGGCCGATTTCAACCCCTTTGCCGATGACGGCAGACTCATGGACGATGGCGGTGTCGTGGATGATGGCAGTCTGATCGATCACGGTTATACCTCGCGCTTGGCGCACATCAGTTCGGCAGTACAGACCACTTCACCGTCGACGGTGGCGACACCGGTGAACTTGGCGATGCCGCGACGCTCCTTCAGGAACTCCACATCCAGCACCAGCTGATCGCCGGGACCCACCGGGCGCTTGAAGCGGGCATTGTCGATGGAGGCAAAGTAATAGAGCTCGTTGGGGGACGGCTTGCCCACCATGGTGAAGGCCAGGATACCGGTGGCCTGGGCCATGGCTTCCAGGATCAGCACGCCGGGGAAGACCGGCTTGGCCGGGAAGTGGCCCTGGAAGATCGGCTCGTTGAACGAGACGTTCTTGATGGCGCGCAGGGTCTTGCGCTCATCGCTGATCTCGTAGTTTTCCACCTTGTCCACCATCAGGAACGGATAACGGTGGGGCAGCAGATCCATGATTTCCTGGATGCCCAGGCTCTTCTTTTCAGTAGTCAAAACAGTACCCTATACCAATCGTGATTATTCTTGATCCAGCTTTTTCTCAAGCTTGCTCAACCGCTTGTGCATCTCTTCGATACGCATCACCCGGGCGGCGGTCTTGCGCCACTCTTTATTGGTTTGCAGGGGGATGCCGGAAGAGTAGATACCGGGCTCGGTGATGGGACGCATCACCATGGCCATGCCGGTGACGGTGGCCTGGTCGCAGATCTCCATGTGCCCGTTAAAGACGGAGGCACCACCAATGATACAGTATTTGCCGACCTTGAGACTACCGGCCATCACGGTGGAGCCCGCCACGGCAGTGCCGTAGCCGATCTCGACGTTGTGGGCGATCTGGCACTGGTTGTCGATGATGACGTTGTCAGCGATGCGGGTATCTTCCAGCGCACCGCGGTCGATGGTGGTGCAGGCACCGATCTCGACCCGGTTGCCGATGGTCACGCCACCAAGCTGGGGGATCTTGATCCACTCGCCGCGCTCGTTGGCATAACCGAAACCGTCTGCCCCGATCACGGTGCCGGCCTGTACCAGACAGTCCGTGCCCAGGGTCACGTTGTGATAGAGGGTGACGTTGGCCCACAACCGGGAGCGCGCTCCCAGTCGGGTATCCTTGCCAACGAAACAGCCCGGGCCGATGCGCACATCGTCACCCAGCACGACGCCGGATTCGATCACCGCATTGGCACCGATGGCCACTCTCTCGCCCAGTTGCACGTCCGCCGCGATGACGGCGCTCGGATGGATATCCATGGCCGGCTGCGGGGTGGTGTCCAGCAGTTGGGCAACCCGTGCAAAGCCCACGTAGGGGTCCTTGAGCACCAGGGCGTTGGTGGGGCAAAACGGCAGGTCTGCCTCGGTGATGAGCACGGCAGTGGCCTTGCTCTGCTCCAGAAAATGCCGGTACTTCTTGTTGGACAGGAAGGCTATCTCCCCCTCCCCGGCTTTTTCCAGTGTCGCGACCTTGCGAATTTCCCGGGTCCCATCCCCATGGACCTCGGCCCCCAGTTGCTGGGCCAGCTGTGCGAGAGTGAATGCCATCAATTAGTTGCTCTTGCTAACCTGAGAAATAACCTGGCCGGAGATGTCCAGCTTGCTGGCTGCATAAGGGGCGGCGTTGCGCTCCAGCACCAGATCGTAGCCATTGCTCTTGGCGATGGCGTCGATGGCAGCCTGCACCTTGGTCAGGATCTTGTTGCGCTCTTCGGACTGACGGCGACCGTTGTCCTGTTCAAACGCCTGACGCTTCTGGTTGAACTCCATCTGCAGCTTGGCCAGCTTCTCCTGGCTCTGCTTCTTCTGTTCGGCGCTCATGAAGGCTTCGTCCTTCTTGAACTTCTCGACCAGTGCCTGACCGTCGGACTCCAGCTTCTGCAGTTCACGCATGCGCGGCTCGAACTCGCCCTTCAGCTTCTTGGCAACGGCTTCACGCTGGGGCAGCTTTTGGAAGACTTCGCCCATGTCGACCACGGCAATCTTGGTCTCAGCGAAGGCAGAACCCATGCCGGCAGCCATCAGTGCAAAGCTCAAACCAGCTACTTTCAACGCTTTATTCACACTTACTCCTTGGTCCCTCGGTCGAGGGCTACCTGATTTACCTGATTGTGCAAGCGATCCACGAGATCGTCTTGTTACCTGGTGAGGCACGCAAACGCGCGACCCATCATGCTTCCCCCGCCATGGCGGGGGGGGGCGTCCGCTCCCCTTAGAAGGTACGGCCGATGTTGAAGGAGAAGACTTCGGTGTCGTCCCCTTCGTATTTCTTGATTGGTCTTGCCAGCACGAACACCAGCGGGCCCATGGGAGAGAGCCACTGCAGCGACAGGCCGGTCGACATCCGGATGTTGCTCGGGTCGGAGTAGTCCATCAGATAGTTGCAACCACTGAAGCAACGGTTCTGATACTGGCTGTAGTCGAAGTGGGTATCCCACACGGAACCGGCGTCGATGAAGAAGCTGGTCCGCAACTGGGGCTGATAGGTCTCGGAGGCAAAGGGCGTCGGCACGATCATTTCCAGCGAGGCCACCGCCAGGGCGTTGCCCCCGACCGAGCTGTCAGTGCCCTGGATGACGTCGTTACCACTCAAGTTGTAGTAGTAGAGCGCCTTCGGACCGACTGTGTTGCTCTTGAAACCACGCAGGGTATCGAAACCACCGGCGTAGTAGTTCTCGAAGAACGGCAGAACGTGCTCGTAATCGCCATTGGTGCCGTAGCCATCGCCGTAGGAGGCACGGGCCTTGGCCAGCATGACCCATTTGTGATCGGCATCAAACGGGAAGTAGTGGGCATCTTCTGCGTTGAGCTTGAAGTACTGCAGATCCATGCCGGGCACCGTCACCTTGGCGTTCACCCGCTGGCGGTCACCGGAGGTCGGGAACTGACCCTTGTTGAGGGTGGAGCGGGTCCAGCCGGCGGTGACGTCCACGGTGTTGAACACCATGCGGTTGTCGCCATCCAGATTGCCGTTGTAGACCTTCCAGAACTCGTCCACCTGTACATAGGGGTTGGGCTGGGACAGTTTGTTGTTTTCGTAGCCCAGGCTGAAGTCGAGACGGTTGTTCTCGTTGACCGGGAAGCCGCTGGAGAGACGGAAACCGACGGTGGTGTTCTCGTAGTCCACGATGTTGGCGTCGGCCGCACTGAACTTGTTGTAGTAGAGACGGCCGCCCAGGCTCACCCCGTCCACGGTGAAGTAGGGGTCGTTATAGCTCAGGTCGACGCTCTTGGAGTAGTCGTTGGTGCTGGCGTTGATGCCGATCTTCTTGCCGGTCCCCATGAAGTTGTCCTGCTGCAGACCCGCCTGCAGGCTCAGACCCGACTCGGTGCCGTAGCCGATACCGGCGTTGATGGACCCCGCCGGCTGCTCCTTGACCTTGAAGTCCAGATCGACCTGGTCATCGCTGCCCGGCACCCGCTTGGTGTCAACCTCCGCGGTCTCGAAGAAGCCGAGGCGGTTGAGACGGGTCTTGGACTGCTCGACGTTGTCGGAGGAGAGCCAGGTGCCCTCCATCTGGCGCATCTCGCGACGCAGCACTTCGTCCTTGGTGGTGACGTTGCCGCTGAAGTTGATGTTGCGCACATAGACCCGGGGACCCGGCTCCACGTTGACGATGAGCTCCACTTCCTTGGTCTGGTCGTTGATCTGGGGGAAGGTGACCACTTTTGGATAGGCGTAGCCGTAACGGCCGAGGAACTTGGAGAGCACCTCTTCGGTATGGGTCACCTGGCTGGCGGAGTAGACGCTGCCCGCCTCGATGGGGATGAGGCCCTTCATCTCGCCGCCGCGGTCGATGAGGTCGCCCTTGAGCTGGATGCCGGAAACCTTGTACTGCTCCCCTTCCTTGACGTTGAGGGTGACATAGACTCCCTTCTTGTCCGGGGTCATGGAGACCTGGGTGGACTCCTGGGTGAAGCGGATGTAGCCGCGGTCCATGTAGTAGGAGCGCAGCACTTCGATGTCACCGGCCAGCTTCTGCTTCTGGTAGCGCTGATCGCCGGTGAAGTTCCACCAGGGCACGTCGTCCTTGAGGGAGAGCTGGGCCAGCAGCTTCTCTTCCGGGAAGACGTTGTTGCCGACGATGTTGATCTGCTGGATCTTGGCCGCTTCCCCTTCCACGAAGGTGAACTTGAGGTCGACCCGGTTGCGCGGCAGCGGGGTGACGATGGCCTTGACCTTGGCGGAGTACTTGCCCACGCCGTAGTAGAAATCTTCCAGCCCTTTCTCGAGGGAGCTCAGCACGGTGCGATCCAGCGGATCACCCACGCGGATCCCGGAGGATTCCAGGCTCTGGGTCAGTTGCTCTTCCTTGATGTCCTTGTTGCCGGAGAACTCGATGCTGGAGATGGTCGGGCGCTCCTTGACCACCACTTGCAGCACCTGACCGTCGCGATAGACCTTGACGTCCTCGAAGTTGCCGGAGGCATAGAGCTTCTTGATGGCGTTCGCCAGGGACACGGAGTCGACGGAATCACCGACCCGCACCGGCAGATTCAACAGGGCGGCACCCAGGGTCACCCGCTGCAGGCCCTCGACCTGAATGTCTTGCACCACAAAAGAGGCCGGGGCAGCCTGAGCCAGGAAGCTGGCCCCCAGCAGGCAACTCAACACCAATGCTTTTTTAACAGCCATTTTGTTCTTATGTGTCCTTGTTGATGCTCTGGCCTCAGAGGCGAGCGAAATCATTAAACAGCGCAATGCCCATCAGTAACATCAGAATGGCGGCGCCTATCCTGAACCCAACTTCCTGAATTTTTTCCGATACCGGCTTGCCGGTGATCGCCTCGATGAGGAAATAGACCAGATGGCCACCATCGAGCACCGGCAGGGGGAACAGGTTGATGATCCCCAGGTTGACGCTGATGAGCGCCAGGAATCCGAGGAAATAGACCAACCCGTAATCGGCGCTGCTGCCGGCCCCCTTGGCGATGGAGATGGGGCCGCTCAGGTTGTCCAAAGAGACGATGCCACCGATCAGCTTGCCTATCATGTCGAAGGTCAGGGTGATCAGGCTCCAGGTCTTCTGGACCCCATGCCACAGGGCTTGCAAAGGCCCATACTGTAACAGAGTTCGATACTCATCCGGTAATGGAACCAGTTGCGGCGACAAGCCCACAAAACCGACCAGCTGGCCCTTCACTTTCTTCCCGTCCGGGGTCAGGGTCAGGGTCATCTCGCTGCCCCCGCGCTCCACCGTCACCTGCAGCGGCTGCGCCGGTGACTGCTGGACACGCTCGACAAACTGGGCCCATTCGGTGATGGCCTCTCCATCGACCCCCTTGATGCGATCCCCTATCTGAAGGCCGGCCTTCTCGCTGGCGCTCGATGGCACCACGGCCTCCACCACGGGCAGCACCTTGCCACCGAGGGGCACGATCCCGAGGCTCCCGATGGGTGACTCTTTGTCCGGATCGAATTTCCAGCCGGCCAGCTGCAGGGTCTTGTCCACTGCATAGCTGGTGTTGGCCGCCTTGAGCTTGAGCTGGACCGAGTCATCGCCAAGGTGGCTGATGAGGGCGTAGGTGACGCTCTCCCAGTCACCGGTCTCCTCGCCGCCGACGCCGACGATCTCCATGCCAGGCAGGATGCCGGCCTCTGCCACGATGGAGGCGGGACGCACCTCGCCCACCACGGGTTTGACGCTCGGCACCCCTATCATGAACATCAGCCAGAAGGCGAACAGGGCGAACACGAAGTTCGCCATGGGGCCGGCCGCGACGATGGCCATCCGCGCCCAGACGCTCTTGTGGTTGAAGGCCTGCGCCTCCTCCCCAGGCTTGAGTTCGTCGACCCGGCCATCCAGCATCTTGACGTAACCGCCAAGGGGGATCAGGGCCAGCACGTATTCGGTACCATCCTTGCCAAGGCGACGCCAGATGGCCTTGCCAAAGCCGATGGAGAAGCGCTCCACCTTGACGCCGCAACGACGAGCCACCCAGAAGTGGCCAAATTCATGCACCGCCACCAGCAGCCCGAGGGCCACGATGAAGGCGCCGATATTCCACAGAACCCCGCCCATCAGCCGCGTACCTCGCGGTCATGTCCAGTCCTGCGCTCGAGAGCATGGAGAGGGGCTGGCTGCCACCACAGTCCGTTCATACGGCAAGCTCCTTTATCAGTTGCTGGGCACGGGCTCGGGCCGTACCGTCCAGGGCGATGAGATCCGCCAGAGAGCCGGCAGCACTGCTGCCCAGCTCGGCCATGACGGATTCGTTGACTCTGGCAATATCCATAAATCCGATCCGCTCTGCAAGAAAAGCCGCGACGGCCTCCTCGTTGGCGGCATTGAGGGAGGTGGTCGCCCCCTGCCCCTGCTGGCACGCGCTAATGGCCAGCGCCAGACAGGGATAGCGCTCATAGTCGGGCCGGATAAAGCTGAACTCTCCGACACTGAAGAAATCCAAAGGTTCCACACCGGACTCGATCCGTTCCGGATAGGCCAGAGCGTGGGCAATGGGGGTGCACATGTCCGGGTTGCCGAGCTGGGCCAGCACGGAGCCATCCTTGTACTGCACCATGGAGTGAATGACAGACTGGGGGTGGATCACCACCTGGATCTGCTCGGGGGCCGCATTGAACAGCCAGCGCGCTTCGATGTACTCCAGCCCCTTGTTCATCATGGTGGCGGAGTCCACCGAGATCTTGGCCCCCATGGACCAGTTGGGATGGGCAATGGCTTGCGCCGGAGTGACATGGTGCAGTTCGCCCACATCGGCATAGCGGAAAGGCCCACCGGAGCCGGTCAGCAGGATCTTGCTGATCCCCGCCCCGGCCAGATCGCAGAAACCGGGCTGGCGCTGCACGTCGACCGGCAGGCACTGGAAGATGGCGTTGTGTTCGCTGTCGATGGGCAGCAGCTCGGCGCCGTGCTCGCGCACCGCCTCCATGAAGAAGGCTCCGGACATCACCAGCGCCTCCTTGTTGGCCAGCAGAATGCGCTTGCCGGCGCGCACGGCAGCCATGGTGGGTGCCAGACCCGCCGCACCGACAATGGCCGCCATCACGCTGTGGGCCTCGGGGTGAGCAGCCACGTCGCACAGGGCTGCCTGACCGGTCAACACCCGGGTGGTGCTGCCGTGGGCCTTGAGCCGACCCGCCAGCTCGCTGGCGGCGCCTTCGTCCACCATGACGGCGAATCGGGGAGAGAATTCGAGACAGTCGCGCAGCATGGCATCCACGCTGCGGGCAGCGGTCAGCGCCAGCACCTGCCAGCGCCCGGGGTTGTGGCGCAGTACCTTGAGGGTGCTCTGACCGATGGAGCCTGACGCTCCCAGGATCACCAGGTTTTGCATCAAGACTCCTGATTGGGTAACAGACTGATGGAGCGGGACGCTCCCGGGATCATCAGTGCGCGAAACATCAAAACTCCGGACCGAGCAACAGGTAGCTGAGCAGGAAGACGGGCAGCGCCGCCGTCAGGCTGTCGATGCGATCGAGAATGCCCCCATGGCCCGGCAACAGGGTGCCGGAATCCTTGATGCCGGCTTCCCGCTTGAACATGCTCTCGGCCAGATCGCCGAGCACGGAGGCCAGCACCGCCAGCAGAGAACAGAGCAGCACGGTGCCCATCTTGGCAGGCACGAAGCCCATGAACCAGGTCACGCCGATGGCCAGCAGGCTGGCGGTAAACAGCCCACCCAGCATGCCTTCAATGGTTTTCCCCGGGCTCACGGCCGGCGCCAGCTTGTGTTTGCCGAACGCCTTGCCAAAAAAATACGCGCCAGAATCTGCCGCCCAGACCAGTCCCATCACGAACAGCAGGATCCAGGCCCCCATCATGGGGTCGTGGTAGAAGTTGTAACCGCGAATGGCCACAAGGGACCAGAAGAAGGGAACCAGGGTCACCAGACCAAACAGGGATTTGAGCCAGATAGATTCACGCCACAGCCTGGCGCTTTGCGGGTAGCGCAGCACCAGCAGCAGCCCCAGCAGCCACCAGCTGACGGCGGTCCAGAGCACGCCCATCACCAGCGGATGCAGTTGGGGGATCCAGAGTTGCTCCACGGGCACCCAGAACAGGCTGGCCCCCAGCAGCAGACAGAACACCAGCGGCAACCACTGTTGCGGCTGGGCAGTGACGAAGGCACTCCACTCACGGCTGGCCAGCAGAAAGACCAGGGCGGCGAGCAGGGCAAAGAATTTCAACGGCAGAAAAAACAGCGCCCCCAACACCAGGGGAACTAACAGTAATGCGGTAATAATTCGTTGTTTTAGCAAAAGAAACCTCTCTCTTGGGAGCGGGGTTTAGCCGGTCTGTTGCGCGGCGATCAATTCCCGGATCTGTTCACCCGTACACCCGAAGCGACGCTCGCGAGCAACGAAGGAGGCAACTGCCCCACTGAACTCGGCCTCGTCAAAATCGGGCCACAGGACCGGGGTAAAATAGAGTTCGGCATAGGCGAGCTGCCAAAGGACAAAGTTGCTGATGCGATGATCCCCGCCGGTGCGGATCAACAGATCCACGGGGGGCAGATCAGCCATGCAGACATGACGACCCAATGCCGCCTCATCGACCGCCTCGGCATCCAGTTCACCCGCCGCCACGGCCCGTGCCAGGGTCCGGGCCGCCTGGGCGATGTCCCACTGACCGCCATAGTTGGCGGCGATATTGAGGGTCAATCCCTGATTGTTGGCGGTCAGGGCCTCGGCCTTGGCAATCTTGGCCTGCAGCCGCTCGCTGAAGCGGGCAGTGTCGCCAATCACCCGAAGGCGAATGCCGTTGCTGTGCAACTTGCTCACCTCGCGACCCAGCACCGTCATGAACAACTCCATCAGGGCGTTCACTTCTCCTTCCGGACGGCGCCAGTTCTCGCTGGAAAACGCAAACAGGGTCAGCGCCTCCATCTTGGCACGAGCGGCAAAGGCCACGGCCTCACGCACGGATTTCACGCCCGCCTTGTGCCCGGAAACCCGCATCTTGCCGCGGTTCTGGGCCCAGCGACCATTGCCATCCATGATGATGGCGACGTGACGGGGCAAGGACGAGCTGGCGCTATCGCCTAGCGCTGCCAAAAGCGACATTCATTTCTCCCACAAAGACAAAAGCGCCGTGCAGGGGCACTACACGGCGCTCGTAATATACCTGTCGGAGGCTTAGATTTCCATTAGCTCCTTTTCCTTCACAACCAGGGCGTCATCCACCAGCTTGATGAAGGTATCGGTCAGCTTCTGGATCTCTTCCTGGGCGCGACGGTCGTCGTCTTCGGAGATCTCTTTCTCTTTCAGCAGGGCTTTCAGGTCGGCGTTGGCATCGCGACGGATGTTGCGAATGGCAACCCGGGCACCTTCGGCTTCGGCACGGACGATCTTGGTCAGATCACGGCGACGCTCTTCGGTCAGCGGCGGCAGCGGTACGCGCAGAGTCTGGCCGTTGCTGGACGGGTTCAGGCCCAGATCGGAGGTCAGGATGGCTTTTTCCACCGCCTGGATCATGGAGCGATCGAAGATGGAGATGGAGAGAGTACGGGCATCTTCTGCCACCACGTTGGCCAACTGCTTCAGAGGAGTGGCAGCACCGTAATACTCCACCTGGATGCCGTCGAGCAGGCTCGGGTGAGCACGGCCGGTACGGATCTTGGACATCTGGGTCTTCAGCGACTCTACGCTTTTGCCCATGCGGTCCTTGGCGTCGTTTTTAATCTCGTTGATCACAGTGGTTTTCCTTTTGGCGAACGAGCCGACGGGCGGCTCGTATCTATCTTGTTGACTGGCGTAATGGACAAGCGAGCCTGGGGCTCACACTTGCCTTACTTGCTGGCCTGGTGGATCAGGGTACCTTCCGGCTCACCCATGATCACGCGGCGCAGCGCGCCCGGTTTGTTCATGTTGAACACCCGGATCGGCAGATCGTGGTCGCGGGCCAGGGTAAAAGCAGCAAGATCCATCACTTTGAGTTCTTTTTCAAGAACTTCATCATAACTCAGTTCCTGATAGAGCACGGCATCCGGGTTCTTGACCGGGTCATCGGTGAACACGCCATCGACCTTGGTGGCTTTCAGCACGACGTCGGCTTCGATCTCGATACCGCGCAGGCAGGCTGCCGAGTCGGTGGTAAAGAAGGGGTTGCCGGTACCGGCAGAGAAGATCACCACCTTGCCGGCACGCAGCTGGCTGATGGCTTCGGCCCAGCTGTAGGAGTCGCAGACCCCTTGCAGGGAGATGGCCGACATCAGGCGGGCATTCACATAAGCACGATGCAGGGCATCACGCATGGCCAGGCCGTTCATGACGGTCGCCAGCATGCCCATGTGGTCACCCACCACGCGATTCATGCCTGCCTTGGCAAGGCCGGCACCACGGAACAGGTTGCCGCCACCGATGACCAGACCGACCTGAACACCCAGCTCAACCAGCTCTTTGATCTCTTGGGCCATCCGTTCCAGCACCGCCGGATCAATGCCAAAACCCTCGGATCCTTGCAGGGCTTCACCACTCAACTTCAGAAGAACACGTCTGTATGCAGGCTTGGGATTGGTACTCATGTCACTGATTCCTGGTCATATAAAGACCGCGACATAAGTCGCGGTCTGGGGAAACGGAAAAACCGGTTCGATTAGGCCTTCTGAGCGGCCGCGATCTGGGCTGCTACTTCAGCAGCGAAGTCGGTCTCTTGCTTCTCGATGCCTTCGCCCACTTCGAAACGGGTGAAGGAAACAACGTCAGCGCCTTCTTTCTTCAGCAGCTCGGCAACGGTCATGGAAGGATCTTTCACGAACGGTTGACCAGTCAGGGAAACCTCACCGGTGAACTTCTTCATGCGGCCTTCAACCATCTTCTCGGCGATCTCTTTCGGCTTGCCGGAGTTGATGGCGATGTCGATCTGGATTTCGCGCTCTTTGGCAACGACTTCGGCAGACACGTCTTCCGGTTTGACGAATTGCGGGCTGTTGGCAGCAACGTGCATGGCCAGATCTTTGGCCAGCTCGTCGGTACCGCCAACCAGCTTGGTGATAACACCGATGCGGGAGCCGTGAACGTAGGTGCCCAGGTTGTCACCTTCAACCAGCATCACGCGACGCAGGTTCATGTTCTCACCGATCTTGGCGATCAGGTTGGTGATGGTCAGCTCGACGGACTCGCCGTTGCCGAAGTCGGCGGCTTTCAGCGCGTCAACGTCAGCGATTTTCTGGGTAGCAGCGATCTCGACGATCTTCTGACCCATGGCCAGGAAACCGGCATCCTTGGAAACGAAGTCAGTCTCGCAGTTCAGCTCGATCATGACGGCAACGTTGCCTTCGGTACGGGCGAAGATCACACCTTCAGCGGCGATACGGCCAGCTTTCTTGGCGGCCTTGGCCTGACCGGATTTGCGCATGTTCTCGATAGCCAGCTCGATATCACCGTTGGCTTCTTCCAGCGCTTTTTTGCAATCCATCATGCCAGCGGCGGTGCGCTCGCGCAGTTCTTTTACCAGGGCGGCAGAAATGTTTGCCATGTCCAGTATCCTCGGTCTTGAATTGACAAGAAACAGGGGCCACAAGGGCCCCTGCTAACCAATTACATCAGCTTGGTTAATAAGGGCTTTTCAGTCCTTATCAATTACTCAGCTTCAACGAAGCCATCTTGTTCGGCTTGAACAACGATGTCCTGCTCGCGGGCTTCCAGAACGGTGTCAGCAGCAGCGTTCAGGTACAGCTGTACGGCACGGATAGCGTCGTCGTTACCCGGGATGACATAGTCAACGCCGTCCGGGTTGGAGTTGGTATCAACGATGGAAACTACCGGGATACCCAGGTTGTTGGCTTCTTTGATAGCGATGTGCTCGTGGTCGGCATCGACAACGAACAGAACGTCAGGCAGGCCGCCCATGTTCTTGATACCACCCAGGCTCTTCTCCAGCTTTTCCATTTCGCGAGTACGCATCAGCGCCTCTTTCTTGGTCAGCTTGTCGAAGGTACCGTCTTCGCTCTGGGTTTCCAGATCTTTCAGGCGCTTGATGGACTGACGAACGGTTTTCCAGTTGGTCAGCATGCCGCCCAGCCAGCGGTGGTTAACATAGAACTGGTCGCAACGCTCAGCGGCTTCTTTGACGGCTTCAGACGCGGCACGCTTGGTACCTACGAACAGTACCTTGCCTTTCTTGGCAGCTACGGAGCTGATGAAGTTCATGGCATCGTCAAACATCGGAACGGTTTTTTCCAGGTTGATGATGTGAACTTTGCTGCGGGCGCCGAAGATGTAGGACTTCATTTTCGGGTTCCAGTAACGAGTCTGGTGACCGAAGTGAACGCCGGCTTGCAGCATGTCGCGCATAGAAACTTTAGCCATTTTATACCTCTGTATTGGGGTTAGGCCTCCACACATCCCATATAACCGACCCGTTAAGGCACCCCGGCATATGTGTCGATGTGTGTGTGTTGTTGAGTAAGGGTGATGGCATGAGGACACGAGTTCCCCATTCCGGCGCGCTTTATACCATAACTTTGGTCATGACACCACCAGCCCGGCTGCTAAAAATGGATCCCGGACCATGGTGCGACCGCCTGATGACGTTGCGATGACGATCACACTGGAAGTAAACGGGGGTTGGGGATAAAATTTCGCCCTGATTGCAAACGCATCTATTTTTCATTACCTGGTTGTTGGGCATCGGCAGGATGCGCAATCAGGCCCCAAGAGAGATCCCATGTCCATTAAAATCAAGACACCGGAAGAGATTGAAAAAATGCGTGTCGCCGGCCAGCTGGCCGCCGACGTGCTGGTCATGATCGCCCCCCACGTCAAGGCGGGCGTCACCACAGACGAACTGAATACCCTCTGCCACGACTACATCGTCGACGTGCAACAGGCTATCCCCGCGCCGCTCAATTACCACGGCTTCCCCAAGTCCATCTGTACTTCGGTGAACGATGTCATCTGCCATGGCATCCCGAACCACAAGAAACTGCGGGAAGGAGACATCATCAATCTGGATATCACCGTCATCAAGGATGGTTATCACGGCGATACCTCCGCCATGTTCATCGTGGGCCAGACCACCCCCCTGCGTCGCCAGCTCTGCAAGGTGGCCCAGGATAGCCTCTATGCCGCCATCAAGCGAGTGCGCCCGGGCATGTGCATCACCGAGATCGGCGCTGTCATCCAGCCCATCGTCGAGCAGGCCGGCTTCTCCGTGGTACGCGACTACTGCGGCCATGGCATCGGTGCCGAGTTCCACGAAGAGCCGCAGATCCTCCACTACCGCAACGGCGGCAAGCTGGAGCTGAAAGCGGGCATGTGCTTCACCATCGAGCCCATGGTCAACAGCAAGAAGTACCACTGCAAGGTCAATCCGAAGGATGGCTGGACCGTGACCACCAAGGACGGCGGCGACTCCGCCCAGTGGGAGCACACCCTGCTGGTGACCGAGGATGGCTGCGAGGTCCTGACCCTGCGCCCCGACGACACTATCGAGCGTTTTATCCGCCACGTTTGACATTCAACCCCGGCCGCGCGCCGGGGTTGCTCTTTACCCGGCCCGACCGAGAGTGTGACATGCCATGGATGCCAGCCTGCTTTCTCCCCATCTGCTCCCAGACGATCAGCTCACCCGTGACAACTGCAAGGAGTACCTGAGCCGCTTTCTCGCCTGGCTGCACGAGCGCTTCGACGCCGGTGACAACATCATCGAACTGGTGGCCACCCGCTCCGAATACATGGACGCGCTGCTGACCAGGCTCTGGCACAAGTTCGGCTTCGACAGGACCGAGCTCACCCTGATTGCGGTAGGCGGCTATGGCCGCGGCGAGCTGCACCCCCACTCCGACATCGACCTGCTGATCCTCTACGAAGGAGATGAACTGGACGAGGTGCTGGGGCTTCGCATCGGCGAGTTCATCACCCTCTTGTGGGATCTCAAGCTGGAAGTAGGGCAGTCGGTGCGCAACGTGGCCGAGTGCATCGAGCAGGGCCGCAACGACATCACGGTTGCCACCAACCTCATCGAGGCCCGTTACATCACGGGTCGCCTGGCGGGATTCGAACAGTTGCAGGCGGCCACCCAGCCCCAGCACTTCTGGCCGAGCGAAGCCTTCTTTCGTGCCAAACGCGAAGAGCAGGCCCTGCGCCACCAGCAGTTTCTCGGCACCGCCTACAAGCTGGAGCCGGATCTCAAGAACAATCCCGGGGGCCTTCGCGACATCCAAACCCTGGCCTGGGTCGCCCGCCGCCACTTCGGCGCCACCACCCTGTTCGAGATGACCAGCCACGGTTTTCTCAACCGGGCCGAGTACCGGGAGCTGCTCGACTGTCAGAACTTCCTGTGGAAGGTGCGCTTCGCCCTGCACATGGCCATCAACAAGGGGGATAACCGTCTCTTGTTCGACCGCCAGCGCACCGTGGCCCAGATGCTGGGGTTCGAGGGGGAAGGCAACGGCCCGGTCGAGCAGATGATGAAGCGCTTCTACCAGACGGTTCGGCGGGTGGCCGAGCTCAACGAGATGCTGCTGCAACTCTTTGACGAGGCCATTCTCGGCAACACCGCCATGGACGTGCGCCGCATCAGCGACGAATTCCAGCTACGCGGCCGCCTCATCGATGCGGTGGACTCCGAGCTGTTCGGCCGGGATCCTGCCGCCATCCTGCGACTCTTCTACCAGATAGCCCAGCACCCGGAGATTGCCGGCATCCACTCCGCCACCTTGCGCCAGTTGCGCGAGGCCAGACGCACCCTCAACTGCTGGCTGCAAGATCTACCCGAGTGCCGCCGTCTCTTCATGGCGCTCCTGCGCCACCCCAACGGCATCGGCCAGCCGCTCACCCTGATGCACAAGTACGGGATCCTCGCGGCCTACCTGCCCCAGTGGAACCTCATCGTCGGCCAGATGCAGTTCGACATGTTCCACGCCTACACGGTGGACGAACATACCCACAGGCTGCTGCAGAACATCCATCGCTTCCCGAATCCGGCCAGCCGCCAGACTCACCCGCTCTGCCACGAGGTGTTCACCCAGTTGCGCAAGCCCGAGCTGCTCAGCATCGCCGCCCTCTTCCACGACATCGCCAAGGGCAGGCGTGGCGATCATTCCGAACTCGGGGCCGTGGATGCGCTGGAGTTCTGCCAGTTGCACGGGCTGGATCGCTACGAGAGCCGACTGGTCGCCTGGCTGGTGCGCCACCATCTGCTGATGTCGGTCACCGCCCAGCGCCGCGACATCTACGACCCGGATGTGGTCACCGACTTCGCCCAGAAGGTGCGGGATGAATTGCACCTCGACCTGCTCTATTGCCTGACCGTGGCCGACATCTGTGCCACGAACGACAGTCTGTGGAACGACTGGAAGGGCACCCTGCTGCGCGAACTCTACTTCGCCACCCAGAAGGCCCTGCGCCAGGGGTTGGAAAACCCGCCGGACATGCGCCTCAAGATCCGTGAAAACCAGCGTCAGGCCAGACAGATCCTGACCCAGCGCGAGGTGCCACAGGAGGCGGTCACCGCCCTCTGGAACGACTTCAAGGCCGATTACTTCCTGCGCCACAGCCCGGAGCAGATCGCCTGGCACTGCCGCAAGATCATCGCCCACGGTGACAACCCGGCCCCCCTGGTGCTCATCGGCAAGCATCCCATACGGGGCGGTAGCGAGGTGTTCATCTATTGTCGCGATACTCCCAACCTCTTTGCCACCGTGGCCTCGGCGCTGGATCAGAAGAACCTCAGCATCCACGACGCCCAGATCATGAATTCGCGCAACGACTACGTGCTTGATACCTTCATCGTGCTGGAGCCAAACGGCGAGCCCATCAGCCCCAACCGTACCGCCACCATCAAGAAGGCGCTGGAGAAAGCCCTTCAGGAGCCGGGCAAACTGGTACTGCGCAGCAAGCCCCTGTCCAGACGCCACCGCCAGTTCAGCGTGCCGACCAGGGTGGTCTTCCTGCCCCACAAGGGGGAAAACCGCCACACCCTGCTGGAGCTGACGGCCCTGGATACCCCGGGCCTGCTGGCCCGTATCGGTGCCGTGTTCCAGCAGTGCGGCCTCTCCCTCCATGCCGCCAAGATCACCACCATCGGTGAGCGGGTGGAGGACTTCTTCAGCCTCACCACCCTGGCCGGAGAGCCGCTGAACCCGGAGGAGCAACAAGCCCTCGAGGAGAGGCTGGTCAATCAGCTCAACCCCCAGGAACCGGTTGGTGAGAGTGCCTGACACGCTCGGATGAAGCCTCGAAAGAGGCTTTTTGACGCATTGATTCCTCAATCAGAACAAATGGTTGGACCACTCAAGTACAATAAATCGCCCTGATTCTGAAGAAATCGGCGAGAGCCCTTAAAAACGATTGGAAAAGTGTGATACAACAAACAGAATTTTATAAAGGAAACCTGTCATGACCCAGTTGCAACAGACCATCGAAGCGGCCTTCGAGCGCCGTGACTCCATCACCCCCGGCTCCGTCGATGCCGCCACCAAGGCCGCCATTCTGGAAGCCATCGACCTGCTGGACTCCGGCAAAGCCCGGGTTGCCGAGAAGATTGCCGGCGAGTGGGTCGTCCACCAGTGGCTGAAGAAGGCCGTGCTGCTCTCCTTCCGCATCAACGACAACGGCATCATCAAGGGCGACGATGCCCAGTACTACGACAAGGTTCCCCTGAAGTTCTCCAACTACACCGAAGAGCAGTTCAAGGCTGCCGGTGTACGCGTCGTGCCGCCCGCGACTGCGCGCAAAGGCTCCTTCATCGCCCCGAACACAGTGCTGATGCCCTCCTACGTCAACATCGGCGCCTTCGTCGATGAAGGCACCATGGTCGACACCTGGGCCACCGTGGGCTCCTGCGCCCAGATCGGCAAGAACGTGCACCTCTCCGGCGGCGTCGGCATCGGCGGCGTACTGGAGCCACTGCAGGCCAACCCGACCATCATCGAAGACAACTGCTTCATCGGTGCCCGTTCCGAAGTGGTGGAAGGGGTGATCGTCGAGGAAGGCTCCGTCATCTCCATGGGGGTCTTCATCGGCCAGTCCACCCGCATCTATGACCGCGAAACCGGCGAAATCCACTACGGCCGCGTCCCGGCCGGCTCCGTGGTCGTTTCCGGCTCCCTGCCCTCCAAGTGCGGCAAGTACAGCCTCTACGCCGCCGTCATCGTCAAGAAGGTGGATGCCAAGACCCGCGCCAAGGTCGGCATCAACGCCCTGCTGCGCTCCATCGACGAGTAATCCACGTCGATGTCATCAAGGGCACCTCTGGTGCCCTTTTTCATGCCCGCTCTCATGGGCGGGCGCCAACTCCCCTGCCCCACCATCACTGCACACCCCCATGAGACGATACCGCTTATCGCAGCGCTGACTAGGCATCACCCTTCCTCCTTGGCTCGTTGATTAAAAAAGACCTTTTTGACACCAATTTAATTTTGGCGCGCCTGTCACAGGCAAGGCGTCCGGACTCGGGTAAGATAGAGGGGTCAGGATCGTTTCAAACCAAGGAAGCCCGATGTACGAGAATCTCAAGAGCCTGGGGATCCAGGAACCCACCTCGGTGGACAGCTACACCCTGCGCCAGGAAGCCAACCACGACATCCTCAAGATCTATTTCAAGAAACAGAAGGGTGAATTCTTCGCCAAGAGCGTCAAATTCAAATACCCTCGCCAGCGCAAGACCATGCTGGTCGACTCGGGGACCCATGAGTACAAGGATGTCACCGAGATCAACGCCAACCTCAAATACGTGGTGGATGAGCTGGACAATCTGACCCAGGGCGGCCAGCCTTCCGCCGATCCGGACATCAAGCAGAAGATACTGCGCGACTTGCGTCATCTGGAAAAGGTGGTGCAGAACAAGATCAGCGAGATAGAACGAGATCTCGAAAAGCTTTAAGCCGGTCTGATGCAGCAAAGGCGCCCAGGGGCGCCTTTTTCATTGGGTAACACCATGCTGGCGCCGTCAGGAAAGTCCCCGCACATGTCCCGCCACCAAACGCAACCCAGCAAAAAGGGAGGCTTGCGCCTCCCTTTTCGGAACTCGGATATCGGAGCGCAATCAGTTGCTCTTCATCCAGATGTCCATTTCAGTTTTCAGGTTGTCGGACTTGGTGCCGAAGATGGCTTGTACACCGGAACCAGCCACCACCACACCGGCGGCACCCAGCTTCTTCAGACCAGCCTGGTCAACCTTGGCCACATCCTTCACACCGACACGCAGACGGGTGATGCAGGCGTCCAGAGAGGCGATGTTCTCTTTGCCACCGAAGGCGGAGACCAGTGCAGCAGACATCTCGTCCTTGCTTTGACTGGCAGAGGACTCTTGAGCGGCTTCGTCTTCACGACCCGGAGTTTTCAGGTTCATGGCACGGATGACCACGGTGAAGACCACGTAGTAGATGACCGCGTAGACCAGACCCAGACCCACCAGCAGCAGCATATTGTCGGCACGCGGGGATTGCACCACGAAGTCGATGAAGCCGTTGGAGAAGGTGTGACCGTGAACGACACCCAGCATGTTGGTCAGGACATAGGCCAGACCGGCCAGCAGGGCGTGGATGGCGTAGAGTACCGGGGCCACGAACAGGAAGGAGAATTCGATAGGCTCGGTGATACCGGTCAGGAAGGAGGTCAGAGCAGCAGAAGCCATGATACCTACGATCTTGGCGCGGTTTTCCGGCTTGGCGGAGTGCGCAATGGCAAACGCGGCAGCAGGCAGACCGAACATCTTGAACAGGTAGCCACCCGCCAGTTGACCGAAGCCGTTACCGGCAGCACGGGAAGCGTCATCAGCAGTCAGGAAGCAGGTCATGATGCCGTGTACGGTTTCACCGGCGGCGTTGACGCAGGTACCAGCCTGATAGAAGAACGGCACGTTCCAGATGTGGTGCAGACCGAACGGGATCAGGGAGCGCTCAACCACGCCGTAGATGCCGAAGGCCAGGACCGGGTTCTGGTTGGCAGCCCAGTCGGAGAAGGCACCGATGGCACCACCAATCGGCGGCCAGATGAAGGAGAGCACGACACCCAGACCGATGGAAACAAAACCGGTGATGATGGGCACGGCGCGCTTGCCAGCGAAGAAGCCGAGGTACTCTGGCAGCTGGATCTTGTAGAAGCGGTTGAACGCCCAGGCAGCCACGCCACCGGCGAGGATACCACCCAGCACACCGGTATCGATCTTCTCGACACCCATCACAGGCGCCATCACAGTCAGGGTGGCGGTCATGATGCCGTAGCCGACGATGGCGGACAGGCCGGAAACACCGTCGTTATTGGTGAAGCCAAGGGCGACGCCCACGGCGAACAGCAGAGCCATCTGGCCGAATACGGAACCACCGGCCTGCTCCATCAGTTGGGAGACGATTTCCGGCAACCAGCTGAAGTGGGCAGCACCCACCCCCAGCAGAATACCTGCAACGGGCAAGACCGATACGGGCAGCATCAGCGCCTTACCGACCTTTTGCAGATTAGAGAAAGCATTTTTTAACATGTGTGCGCTCCTGAATGGATTTTTTTCCGACAACGACTCAGGGCAGTTTATTGATGACGATGTGCTTCATCCGTCACTGCGCCAAGTGCGTTTCCCGGGTTGCTTATTTTGACCAGCAGAATATAACCCAGCGGGGGTGGAAATGCCTCTGTCGGAAACAAGGGAATAATAAATTTGGAGGAGAGATCACAAGATAATAAATAAGCAGAGAGGGGACTGTCTTGAATATTATTTCGTATTGTTATAGCTTCGCCGCAAAAAGAAATAAACCACTTCAAAATAAATCAAAAAGAAACCTAATAATACCCAATGATACTCACTGTAACTAAATGTAACTTATTGCGGATTTATATTATCCAGTCTACCGATTAAAAAGGCCTCCAACAAGGGAGGCCTCCAATAAATATCGATTTTAATAAACCGAGATATTTAGTTCTTCTGTGAACGTTTCACTGCATCAATAAAGACCGATTTCGCCTTGGTTGAACCGGCACGCTCGGCTTCATTCACGAGTTGCATCGCCTTGTCGATGTCACCGGCCTTCACCGCTTTCTCGATCTGGGCGTTGTAGAAGCTCTCGGTCTCGCTCAGCATGGCGGGAGCCGGTTTGCTCGGCGCTGCGGCAACGGCTGCCGTGGTGGCCGCCGTCGCAGCCACGGCAGTGGTAGCAGGCTTGGCCTGGCTCATCGCCACCTTGTCGGCGTATTCAGGCTTGAACACGGCTTCCAGGCCTTGTCCCTTGGCCATGTCCGTGACCTTTATCTGTACCAGACCCCAGGGCGAATGGGGGATCACGGGGTCCTTGATATCCGGCTCGACCGTGCCGTTGGCACGGGCAAAGGCCTTCGCGGGGTGCAAGATGGTGGTGCTGCCCGCCGTCTCGTTGGCCGGCGCATAGACCACCATATAGGTTTCAGTGGCGGGATTGCCCGGCATGCTGCGGTCCACGAACACACGCCCCTCAATCCTGTCGTTGTCGAGCAGGTGGGCAGGTTGATAGGCAAAGACCGACTCACCCAGCACGCGAGTCACCTTGAACTGGGCATCCAGCATGATCACCTTGGGAACCAGGACCGTCTTGCTGACCTGGGAGGCCAGGGTGATGGCCAGATTGCCGGTATTGGCCGGCAGACGATAGGCGGCAAAATAGCTCATGCCCTCGTCAAACTGATAACTGGGCTGCTTGCCGTCGATGGCCAGCAGCGTCTCGCCTTCCGGCAGGGAGACATAATTGAATTCGTTGAACCCTGTGCAACAACTGGTTGCCTGGGAGAGCGCCTGCTTGGCCTGATCGGCATTACTCAGAATGGAGGCGTGCTCCTGCACGGGCACCACCATGCTACCGGAACAACCGGCCAGCAGCGCGGTAACCATGGCCGCGATAGACATCTTTACCAGTTTCATTCTTCTTATCTCCATAACCCGGTTGCCACATCATGCGAAACAAAACTGCCCCCATAAGGGGGCAGTGACTAACTTAACTGAAGATATTGCTTACCACCAGGCTTCTGCTTGTACGCCAACCTGATAGGTGTCTTTGGAGGTGTTGCCTTCGAAGACTTCTTGATCTTCTGTGTTGGCCAAGTAAGAGGCGAACACCCGGATTTCCGGACGGGCCCAGAAGCTGGAGCCGGCAGACCAGGCCTGAGCCAGGGTCAGCTTGTAACCGCCATCCTTGTCGCTGCCGCCGTTGTTATAACTGGTCTTGTCCTTGAACACACCACC
Organism: Aeromonas sp. s10; assembly: GCF_040907975.1. Classification (NCBI taxonomy): domain Bacteria; kingdom Pseudomonadati; phylum Pseudomonadota; class Gammaproteobacteria; order Aeromonadales; family Aeromonadaceae; genus Aeromonas; species Aeromonas sp. s10. The sequence goes on from NZ_JBFOCV010000036.1 coordinate 138,260, forward strand.
TTCGAAGATGGTCTTGTTGAAGTCATCCCACTTGTACATCGGGCGGACTACGGCAGACATGGTTTCGGTCTTGTCGTGGCCATTCCACATCTCGTTGCCTACACCGTAGACCAGCTGGTGACCCATCTCCCAGGAGTTGCCCATCGGGATGACGCCCCAGTTGATGAAGCGGTAGCCGTCGGCACCGGCTTTGGCTTCGGCACCGTACCAGGAACCGTCACCGTAGTAGGCCATGGTCTTGGAGTAGCCTTCGGTACCGTACTGCAGCACGGTCTTGTTGAAGCCACCGAAGATGCCTTGGGTCAGTTCGGCAGTCAGCATGACGCCGTTCTTCATGTTGTCGTTCTTCAGATCTTTCTGGGCGTCGGTCTCATTGACCAGGGCATACATGGCGCCCACTTCCAGAGAGCCGTCCTGCCACAGCGGGATGCCGGCATAACGCACGTCCAGGGTGTTGACGTTCAGATCTTCGTTTTTACGATAGATGGGGTCGCCAGTATTCGGATCGGTACCAATCTGGTTGTACTGACCGAACACATCGGCCGCGCTGCGGTCGTTGCGTACCCAGGCCAGAGAGAGCTTGCCAGGACCAGCCTGGATGCCTTCGATACCAGCACCCGGACCAGAGATATTCCAGTAGTAGAAGTCAGAGATGTGGATGTCGTGACGTTGGTAGAAACGCTTACCGGCCCACAGGGTGGCTTCCGGCGCGAAGCCCAGCAGACCCTTGGCTTGCACGTTGAACTGACGCAGTGCGAATTCGGAATCGCCATTGCACTGCTTGGCGTCGAAGTTACAGACGGTACCAGTACCTTCCCAGTCGTTGGAGCCGTTGGAGGTCATGGCAAACATGGAGTCTACGTAGAAAGTCTTGCCATCTTTGTTGAAGACTTCCTGACCCAGCTGGACTTCGCCGTAGGTATCATTTTCGTTACCCAGACGACCAACCTTGTTGACGTTGTATTTGACCATGTCCCCGTCACCGGAAACACCGACACCGGAACGGAAGTAGCCGTGGAAATCAACGGCGAAGGCGGCTTGAGAAGCCAGGGCTGCGGTTACTGCTGCAGCGATCGGGAGCCACTTTGCTTTCATTTTCATTTTCCTTATTCCCGCTGAGAGGAGTGTGATCCTGATATTCAAGTTCTTATCACCGGAAAAACGTTTTGGTGATAACCGGGGTCGATTATAGGTACCCAAATTCCCTGCAAACATGAGCTGATTCACAAAACGATGACAAATCGCACGCCACTGACAGTCACAGCAGCAAAATATCAATAAAATTTCATTTTTTGGCACCAACAACCCAAAAAAAGCACAAAAAAGAAAAACAATAACCAAAGAAAGCGCTTTCAAATATTAATTTGCGACGAGAGTTAAGTGATAAATCCGTATCGCAGTAGCAAAAACATGACTGAAATCGCTTTCAATGCGGAACTTTTAATTTTTCAATTTGTCGTGGGTGATGATGAATATGGCTAACCGGTTATCATAATTTGCGAGAAAAATAACCGGACGAAAGAGAGGATATATTTGGAGGCTGAGGCGTGACGCCCCAAAAATAAAACACCCCCGTCAGCACACTCACGGAGGTGAATTTATTCTCGGGGAGAAGGGTCTGGCTACAGTCTATTTTCCCAGGTTTTCAACCAGGCCAGCGCCGCCACTTCAGGCTCATCTTCTACCGTCGCATCGATTTCCAGGCGCACAACCAGTGGCTCGGCAGCCAGCTCCTGCAACAGGGCATCCAGCGTTCGCCCCGCTCCGCAGAAGTGTTCATAGCTGCTGTCTCCCATGGCGATGAGGGCATAGCGCCATCCCTTCATATAAGGAGCACGATCGGCTAGGGCACTGGCAAAGGGCTGCAAATTGGGCGGTATATCCCCCTGCCCCGTGGTGGCGGTCACGATGAGCAGAAAGCGGGAGGCATCGATGTCGGTCAGCGCCGCGTCATCGAAGATCTGGCAGACATGGCCATTGGCTTGCAGGTGATCAGAGAGGGTCTCGGCCACCAGCATGGCAGAGCCGTAGACGGTGCCGACCAGGATGTCGATCTCGGCCATCAGCGACTCCTCAGGGACAGACAATGGGCCCGGCAAGACCGGGATGGGTAGGAAGAGACCCCCTGAACGGGCGGGGGGCACGCGATTGCGCAGGCGATATCTCGTTGAGCCATAAGTCATTCCTCTGACGTACCTGGGCTACAGCATGCCACAGCCCGGTCAGAGGCAACAGATGGAAAGAGGCTCAGGCGCCGTAGTCTTGCTCGCTGGCAGGCCAGCCCAGACGGGCGAACAGACCCAGCACCTCGGGGCCCAGGGGCGCCTGGATCCGCATCGGCACCTTGAGCACCGGATGCTCGAAGCTCAGACGGTGCGCGATCAGCAGCAGGCGGTCGCACCCGTAGTGCTCGCGAAAGAAGCGGTTGTGCCGACCATCCCCGTGGGTGGTATCACCGACGATGGGGTGGAACAGGTGATCCAGATGGCGGCGCAGCTGGTGCTTGCGCCCCGTCTTGGGAAAGAGGCGGACCAGGCTGTAGCGACTGGTGGGATGCTTCTTGGAGACGGCGAAGGGCAGCTCGACCTGATGCAGACGACGAAACGCGGTCACCGCCTCCTGGGCGGGGCGATCCGGGTCGCTGAAGGCATCGGCAATCTTGTCCAGCTGCTCCTTGAGCGGATAGTCGATGAGCCCCTCTTCGGGGGCCCATCCCCGCACCAGTGCCAGGTACTCCTTGTGGACCTGACGGGCAGCAAAGGCCTCGGTAAGGGTACGGGCCACGGCAGGATCGAGAGCAAACAGCAGCACACCCGAAGTGGGCCTGTCCAGTCGGTGCACGGGGTAGACATGACGACCCCCGATCAGATCCCGGGTCATCTGCATGGCGAAACGGGTCTCGGCCTTGTCGAGCCAACTGCGGTGCACCAGGAGACCGGACGGTTTGTTCACCGCCACCAGCCAGTCATCCTGATAGAGCAGAGTCGGCTGCAAGGCATCCGCTGTCCGGGTCTGCTCGTCCATCATTGTTCGACCACTTTGCCGGAGAGCAGCAGATCGAAACGGGCGATCAGACGAAGCAGGGCCTCGACCTCCGCCAGCTCCTCTTTATAGACCTCACTCGCCATGGGATAGAGGGAGACGCTGGTCGGCAGCGGAGCCTGCAGCAGCACCAGCTGCTCCATGCGCGGGATCAGCACGAACTGCAGCCACTGATCGAAACTCAGGGTATCGACACAAAACGGCAGCTCGCTTGCCAGCGCCTCGCTCCCCGGATGGTCGGCTTGCCAGCGTTCCAGACGTTGCAACTCGGCAGTCAGCTCTCCCAGCAGACCGGCAACCAGCAGATATTGATTCATCTCGCTCACTTCCTCATCGCGGGCCCGGTCTGCGACGGGGCCCCACTCAATACGGCCATCAAAAAGGGGCGCTACTATACACCGACCCCGCAATGGCTGCCATGTTGCCGTCACCTTCATACCCTGCATCACCGCCTCTGGCTATCTGGTGCAGCCCCCTTATAATCGCCCGCATTATCTTCAAGCGGGATCTCTTCATGTCTTCCATCAACACCCTGACCGAGTTTCTGACCCAGGCCGATACCCAGTTCCAGCTGTTCGATCTGGGCCGCCAGGTGCGCCCGCTCCCCAGCGACCTCTTCGTGCGCATCGAGCAGCAGCAGGAGCCCTACCCCTGGCCGTTGCAGCAGCAGGCCTGGCTCGGCGTGCACTTCTTCCAGCCGACCGAATCCAGGCACTACCTCTGGTTCCTCAAGTTCGCCCTCGATGAGCGCGGCCTGCTCATCTCCAGCGGCCCCAAGCATTTTATGGATCAGGTGGTAGAGACTCTGGGCTACAAGCTCACCGGTGAACTGGACGAAGAGAAGGCCCAGCGTCTGGCGGACAACCCCTACACCTTCCGTCCGGCCGAGGCCAAGATGGCCAGTGTGCACGCCAAGCTGGCCCGCCAGCTGGAACAAGCCCCTTCCGCTTACTACGAGGCCCTCTGCCACTATCTGGCGGCGCCGGGGGAAGAGGGGTGGCAGGCCCTGGGACTGCAAGGGTTTGCAGATCTCGCGGAGCGGCTGCAGGTTGAACGCAACCTGACACTGGTCTGCAAGGCCTTGCCCATGCTGCCGCAGGCCCCTCTTTACGCCCTGTGCCAGAGCCTGGAGAACGCCCCCCTGCCTCCTGCCCTGCAAGGCGCATTGCTGGAGCGCATCGGCAAGGAGCAGGAGTGCGCCGAGCCTGACCCCGAAACCCTGGCCTATCTGTGCCGGGCACTGGCCTCCTGCCCGGGCAACGGACTGCGCACCAACAAGCTGCTGACCCTGCTGCAAACCCGGCCAAGCCCGGCCCTGCTCCTTGCCATCGCTGGCCGCCTCTGGCCCGATCTGAAACACCCCGAACTGCTCGGCCTGTTTCTGGAGCAGCTCGCCCTGCAACCCACCCAGTTCTTCAACCAGGTATTTGCCGAGCTCGTCACGCTACCGGCATTGCGCAATGATATGCTGGCAAAACTGCGTGACCCTGAACGCAGCGAGGCCCTGGGTCTGGCCATCGGTCGCCTGTTCGCTGCCACCTAGGCCCGACACAACGGCCCTGTTGCCTGAGGTGAACAGGGCCCCACACACATCACAGAAGGAACCCGCTGATGGGAGAAATGCTTGGGATCTTGCTGCTCGGCCTCGTTGGCTGGGCCTTCTGGCAACAGCGCCGCCAGGCGGAGTTGGCCTGGCAATACATGCGCCGCTACTGCCAGCACCACGACCTGCAACTGCTGTCGCTGGCGCGGACACACCGTGCCCTGGGGCACAAGCCCCTGCGCCTGCTCACCTACTACCAGTTCGAGTTCTCCAGCGACGGAGAGAGCCATTATCAGGGGCAGCTCTGCATGCAGGGGCTGCATGTCGCCGGTGTCGAACTGCCACCCCATCGTCTCCCCTCCTAGATTTGAGAGCACGGGGGCTGGCTATACTCTTCCACAGCCCCCTTCCAAGGAGTACCGACATGGAATTGCTCACCCATGACATGGCCGCCCTGTTTGCCCAGCTGGGGCTGGCCAGTGACGACATCAGCCAGCAGCGTTTTATCCGCGACCATCCCATCGATCGCCATACCCAGTTGCCCGACGCGCCGTTCTGGACTCCTTCCCAGGCAGGCTTTCTGCGCGATGCCCTCAGCCACGACGCCGACTGGGCGGAAGCCATCGACCAACTGGACGTGATGCTGCGCCAGGGGACCTGATCCCCGCACTCCCGGCGGCCAGCGTTGGGTAGACGCGGAGCCGCCAATCCCCTCCCTCTCGCCACCCACGCCCTTCGCTCCGCTTTCCTGATGGACAGGCTTTGATTAAGCTCTGTGCCACTATCCACCCGCAGCAAGACGGCCGTGCAGGAGCCAAGATGTCAGCCCAAGAGATCATCCAGATAGCCAACGAACTCAGTGCCAGGGGGATCACCCCCTCTACCGCCATGGTCAAGGCCCGCCTCAGCCATCCCGTGCCCATGGCCGAGCTGCTCAAGGTGTTGAGCCAGTGGAAGCAACAACCCCAGCCCGCGGCGACAGCGCCCGCCCCCGCCAGTGCCCCCGAGGCGCCCCCTTTGGCCACGGAAAGCGTCACTCTTCAGCAACTGAGCGAACAGCTCGCCCGGCTGGAGCAGAAGGTCGATCGCCTCACCGACCTGCTGCTCAACCAGAAGCCGGATTGACCCATCGCCATGTATATCCTCGAACTCACCTTTGAGTGCTACCGCGATACCTCCCTCGGGGAGGCCGAACGAGCCATCGTCCACTACCTCGACATGCTGCGCTATCAGGGTCAGATCCTGGGGCGGGAGTTTCCCACCAGCATGCACGAAGGCTATTTCGTCAGCCGGGTGGTCTGCCCGGAGCAGGACAGCCTGCACCCTGACAACCAGAGCGAGCTGGTCGCCCTTGCCGAGCAAGGTCTGCACCAGGCGGGCCTGCTCGCCCCCAAACTCCACCTGCAAGGGGCGGATCTGCTCTCGGACAGTACGGACCCGTGCGCAGAACAGGGAGAGCGTCCCAGCTGGATGCTGCTCTACACCAGCTTCCTGCACAGTTGCTCTCCCCTGCGCTGTGGCGATCACTTCGCCCCCATCCCGCTCTATCGGCTGCCCGCCGTCGCCAACGGTGACCACAAGCAGATCATCAAGTGGCAGGAAGATTGGGAGGCCTGCGATCAGTTGCAGATGAACGGCTCCATTGCCGAGCACGCCGCCCTGCACGAAATCGGCGAGGTGGGCAGCCGCCTTCATCGCCGGGGCAGCGATCTCGCCAGACGGCTGGAGCTCCTGAGCGGCATCCCCACCTATTACTATCTCTACCGGGTAGGCGGCCTGAGCGCCGCCGAAGAGCGGGCTCGCCCCTGCCCTGGCTGTGGTGGTCCATGGGCGCTGGCCGCCCCCCTGCACGAGATCTTCGACTTCAGGTGCGAGCCTTGCAGGCTGGTCTCCAACCTCTCCTGGGACTTCAAGGAGTAGGTGCCCACCGCGCACAATGGCGCATTAAAAAGAGAGGGCCTTGCCAGGTGGCAAGGCCCTCTCTTATGGGGCATCACTGGGGCAAGGTTTCCAGTCGCGCCAGAAAGGCCGGCAACGAGGGAGCCAGCGTCAGGCGCCGCCCGGAGTCCAGCCACTCCAGCCACACCTGGCCGCTCTCGTTATCGAGGGAGACCAGCGTCATCTCGTTGCGGGTCGTGGCAATGAAGAGTGAAGGGGATCGCTTCAACTTGCGCAGCATCAGCAGGTGGCCGATGAGGTTCTCCTTGAGCAGATCCAGATCGGCGTCGTTCCACGGCAGGATGAGTTCGATGCGCAGCCCCTTGAAAGAGCAGGGCAGAGGGCGGCTGAACCAGTGGCCAAACAGGGCGATGGCGCTGGGATGCAGGGTCAGTTCCAGGGCGTTCGCCATGGCCGTGAAGTCGGCTGCCTGCTCCCGCTGGAACGGACGCCAGGCTACCCGCCCCTCCCTGGGTTCATCCAGCTCGCAAGGAGAGCGCCAGTCGGCCTCCCAGTCGCACAGGGGCAGCCCCCGCCTTCCTTCGCCATCGCGCTGCCAGCGTAAAAAGAACTGCTCCAGGGCAGACAGGACTTGATCCGACATCGATATTCCCCACAATAGCGGCCTCTGATGGCCGCAAGTACCTGATCGAAAAATCGGGCCATTGCACCATCAAACCCCTTATCAGACAAGCGTGAGCAAACCAGCATGAGCAAACAAGAGAGATACGCCGGCGCCAGTGCGCTGCAAGGCCTGAGCCTGGGGCAGCAGTCCGCCTACATCAGCCAGTACACCCCGAGTCTGCTGCAGCCCGTGCCACGCAGCCTGAACCGCGACGATCTTGGCCTGAGAGGTGAACTGCCGTTCCAGGGGGGCGACGTCTGGACCCTGTATGAACTCTCCTGGCTCAATGCCAAAGGCAAGCCCGTGGTTGCCATCGGGGAGGTCTTTGTGCCTGCTACCAGCCCGAATCTCATCGAGTCCAAGTCGTTCAAGCTTTACCTGAACTCCTTCAACCAGACCCGCTGCGACTCCCTGGAAGCAGTGCAAGCGCTGTTGGTTCAGGATCTGAGTGGCTGCGCTGGTGCCCCGGTGAGCGTCACCCTCTTCACCCTCGACCAGGCCCCCCACCAGATAGCCCAGCTGCCCGGTGAGTGCATCGACAACCTGGATATCGAGGTGGACGGCTACGAGTTTGACGAAACCCTGCTGCAAGGGGCCGCCGGTCGCGAGATCGTGGAGGAGACCCTGCACAGCCACCTGCTCAAGTCCAACTGCCTGGTGACCAGCCAGCCGGACTGGGGATCCGTGGTGATCCACTATCGCGGCCCGCGTCTCGACCGGGAGAAGCTGTTGCGCTACCTCATCTCGTTCCGCCAGCACAACGAGTTCCACGAGCAGTGCATCGAGCGCATCTTTACCGATCTCAAACACTTCTGCGCCCCGGAACAACTGACCGTCCATGCCCGTTACACCCGCCGCGGCGGCCTGGACATCAACCCTTTCCGCAGCGACTGGGAGCCGGTTCCGGCGAACCTGCGCCTCATTCGCCAGTAATCACCGGCGCCGCCATCCTGCGGGCTGCGGCCCGCTGCGCATCACCTCAGTAAACTCTGGACGGGCGGGGGTGGGCTTGGATAACATGCCTGCACCTCCGTGCCGTTCTTAATCCAATGAATCAACTGTTTTTTCTGGCAATGATGATGTCCTCCCTGTCGGCTCCTGATCTGGATCTGGCCAAGGAGCAGTTGTCCATCGACCTGCAGCAGGCCCAGACCCTGGTGCTGACCGATCCCGCCAGATGTGCCCAGATTGCCACCTCCTTCCTCGAACGCACGGCCAACAATCCCAAGCAGATCATCAGCAACCGTCAGGAGTACGGCTATCGCGAGCCGATGCTGAACTACGGTACCGCCACCCAGACCACGGGCGCCTATCTGCTCAAGGGGGAGTGTCTGCAGCAGCTAGGGCAGTTCGCCCAGGCACAGGAGTCCTTCGAGCAGGGCATCGCCATGGCCGAGAAAGAGCAGCAGTTCGAGCTGCAGGCCCATGGGCTCTATCTGCTGGTTCGAAGCCGCAATCTGCAACAGCATACCCATGGCGCCGCGTCCCCCCTGCTCGACAAACTCGACAAACTGCTGGCCAATCCCGACCTCAAGGAGAGCCAGTTGCAGGTCTACAGCCGTCTGCTACGCGTCAACGCCAGCGTAGAGGAGCGGCAATTCGATCTCGCCAAACAGCAGCTGGCAGAGACCCGCAAATGGGCGGAACACGCCAAACAGCCTCTGGCCAGGGCCTGGACCAGCGCCGTGGGCGGGGATCTCTATCAGGCGCTGGGTCAGCCCCAGCTTGCACTGGGGGAATACATCGAAGCACAACAGCAAGCCAAGCCCCTGCAGGATCCCCTCTTCCTCGGCCTGCTCTCGAACCAGATGGTCAGCCTCTATCAGGAAGAGCAGGAGCCACAAAAAGCGCTGCAATACGCCAGCGAGGCGGCCAACTATTTTCATGCCCTCGGCAATTCCTCCATGCTGAGCGACGCTTTGATCGTGCTCGCCCGTCTCAACCGGGATCAGGGCGAGATGAACATGGCGCTGGTCTATTTCTTCAATGCCCTCGACCTGCTGGACGAGAGCAGCAACCGCACCCGCATCGCCCATCTCAAGTTCGAGATAGGCAAGACCTACCTGCAGACCGGCAACCTCAACCTGGCGCGAAACTACCTGAACGCCGCACGCCAGTCCCATGAGCTGGGGGATGACAAGGAGTCGCTCATCGACACCCTGCTGTTGCTGGGAGAGTTGCACCTCAAGCAGCAGGAGGCGGGCATCGCCATCCTGCAGTTGGAGAACGCTCTCACCCTGGCCAACCGGATTGGGGACATCCGGCGCCAATTCGAGATCTTCCGCCTGCTCTCCGTCGCCTATGAGCAGAAGGGTTACCTCCAGCAGGCCCTGGAGAGCTACAAGAATTACCACCAGCGCAGCGAACTGGTTCGCCAGCAACAGCTGGCGCTGGAGCAGGAGGCGGTGCGCGACAACTACGCCCAGGTGGAGCGTGTGCAACAGGTCAAGGAGCTGGAACAGCAACTCGACGTCAGCCAGCACCAGCAGGAGCGATACCTCTGGACCAGCGTCAGCACCGGGCTGCTGTTGGCACTCTTCATCTATCTGTTCTTCACCCTCTGGCTGAAACTGCGGGTCGCGCGCCTTCATGCCAAACAGCTGGGAGAGGCCCTGCTGGTAGAGCCGCGCAGCGGCCTGGCCAACTGGCAGCGACTGATGAGCCGCTGGCCGCGGGAGATGGCAAAGCGCCAGCAAAAATCCGAGCGCTGGTACCTGAGCGAACGCCCCACCAGCGAATTTGACGACAAGCTGCACTACCTGCTGTTCCGGGTTCCCTTCCTGATCAACAGCCTGGAGCAGCACGGCTATCAGGTCAGCCGCGAGATAGAGCAGGCCTTCGGCCGTTACGTCAACGAACTGACCCCGCAGGATGGCCGCATCTACGACCTGCGCGAAGGCCACCTGCTCTATGTGGTGCCCCAGCGCCACGTGGCCCAGTTGCATCAGCTAGCCCAGACCCTGCTCGACACCCTGGCAGCCTTCCCCTGCGAGCACCCGCTGGACAGGTGCATCAGCCTCGGCATCGTCAGTCATCCCTTCCTGCCCAAGGCGGCCATGGCCCTCGATCACCACGGCCTGTTCGATCTCTGCTACCTGGCCCTCTCGGGTGCCATTCAGCTCAGCGAAAAATGCCAGCAGAGCGTCTGGCTTGAGCTGGCCGCCATCGATTGCCAGCAGGCCGCATTTTTTAACGGAGATGTGTGGCAATGCTGCTTGATGGCAATTGACAAGGGACTGGTAAAAGTAAATTCTTCTCATGAAAAGCAATGGGTTAACTGGCTTGCGCTTTCACGGACGAAGGTTGCGGACAATCCGTGACAAAAAGGTACTCAACGGGGTCTTTGATTGGCTTTCTGTTGCTGGACGAAACAAAAACGATAATGACAACAGGGCGACCTGAAGAATGAATGATATGGCTGCCGTAACAGGACAACTGGCAAGACTCAGGGAATCCCTCCAGCAGAAACAGCAGGAGCTTGACGGCATGGCGAGCTTCTCCGATGCCGAACGCACCCGCAGTATCCAGTTCATCGGCAAGTTGATGCAAGCCTGTCGCGGCCACGATCGCGAGCTCGACAACCGGCTCGCCAAGCTCAAGCAGAAACTTGAAGGCAACCCTCCGCTCACCTCCATCGATGCCGATCTGATCGCCATCGAGAAGCTGTTGCAGCAGCACAGCCACACCATGGAAGAGTCCATCAGCCTGACCCGGGCAGCCATCGATCTCGGCAGCAAACAGCTCAAAACCATCAAGGGGTTTCCGGAAGATACCCGCCGCGCCCTCAAGGAGTTTCTCGCCAGCCCAGAGAGTTACGGCATCGGCGATCACCAGAAGAAGGTGATCCGGCTGCTGGAGTTCTACCAGCAGGCGATCAAGATCCAGCTGCTGCCGCGCAAGCCGCTGATCCCCCCTTCGGCGGAGATCCCCACCGAGCTCTCCAGCCCGGCCCCTACCGACTCCTTTGACATCAAGGCACATGCCCAGATTTCAGACGAGTTGCAGCGTCTCATCACCGAGCTCGACTTTGCCGGCGCCGTGGGCGAGAGCCTCGCAGACATCCGCCGCCAGTTGCTCGGGGGCATCACCCCTGCCCTGCTGGCCGAAGTCTGCCTGCAGATCATCGAACTCATCATCGAGGGTACCCGGGAAGAGCGCAAAGCCTCCCAGGCGTTTCTCAGCACCCTGAACGAGAGTCTCTCCTCGGTCCATTACAGCTTTACCGAATCCCTGGATGAAGGGCGGGCGCTGCAAAATGCCGCCCATCTCAGCGGACAGGCGCTGGAGCGGGAACTCGCCGCCATCGATCGCGCCATGGCAGCCCATGACTCGCCACAGATACTCAGAGGCGCCATTTCTGGGCATCTGGACACTATCCGCCGGCTGCAGCAGGAGCGGGAGGAGATGGCCAACCGCGAGCGCCACCTGCTCACCCACCTCTCCAACATGGAAGCCAAGCTCAGGTTGATGAAGGACGAGACCGCCGAGTACAAGAAGCGGCTCACCATCCAGAAACACAAGCTCTTCCTCGACAGCCTGACCCAGGTACACAACCGGGCGGCCCTGGACGAGCGGCTCGAGCTCGAATACAAACGCTGGTTACGCTATGGCACCCCCCTGTGCCTGGCCATCATCGACATCGACCACTTCAAGCACATCAATGACAACTACGGCCACATGGCCGGCGACAAGGCATTGAAGGTGGTTGCCAAGGCCCTGCAGAACGCCTTGCGCGACACCGACTTCATCGCCCGCTTTGGCGGTGAGGAGTTCGTGGTCCTGCTGCCGAACATCAATCCGGACAAGTACCAGAAGCCGCTGGAGAACCTGCGTCAGACCATCAAGAGCATCCCGTTCCGCTTTCGCGATGCCAGGGTCGAGATCACCATCTCCATCGGTGCCACCCTGTTTCGGACCGGCGACCATACCACGGATGCGTTCGAGCGTGCCGACAAGGCGCTTTACAGTTCCAAGCACTCTGGCCGGGATCAGGTCAATCTCGCCTGAATCCGCTTTGAGGAGCGGCTAAAAAAGCGGCAAACGCACAGTCCCCCTATTCCCCTGCCCACCCCCTTGCCTCTACTATCGAACCCGAGGGATGCCAAAGCATCCCGTTTTCTCCCCAGGGAAAGCACAACGATAACAAGCGAGTGAAAGGGGAAATTATGATTACACACATCAATCCCGTGGGCAGCATGGACCTGCTGTCCCAGCTCGAGGTGGATCGCCTCAAGCAGACGGCCTCCAGCGATATCTATCAACTGTTTCGCAACTGCTCGCTGGCGGTCCTCAACTCCGGCAGCCATACCGACAGTTCCAAAGAGATACTGGAACGTTTCAAATCCTTCGATATTCACGTGATCCGGCGCGAGCGCGGGGTCAAGCTCGAGCTGTTCAACGCCCCCGAGCACGCCTTCGTCGATGGCGAGATCATCCGCGGCATCCAGGAGCACCTGTTCTCCGTGCTGCGGGACATTCTCTATGTGTCGACCCAGCTCGAGTCCAATCGTCTGGTCAACCTGACCAGCTCCACCCATATCTCCAACGTGGTGTTCGCCATCCTGCGCAACGCCAAGGCGATCCTGCCCGGCGCCGACCCCAACCTGGTGGTCTGCTGGGGCGGCCACTCCATCAACGAGGTGGAATACCAGTACACCCGGGCAGTGGGTAGCGAGCTGGGTCTGCGCGAGCTCAACATCTGTACCGGCTGCGGTCCGGGTGCCATGGAGGGCCCCATGAAAGGGGCCGCCGTCGGCCACGCCAAGCAGCGGGTGCGCAACGGCCGTTACATCGGTCTCACCGAGCCTTCCATCATCGCCGCCGAACCGCCGAACCCCATCGTCAACGAGCTGGTGATCCTGCCGGACATCGAGAAGCGGCTGGAAGCCTTCGTGCGTCTGGGTCACGGCATCATCATCTTCCCGGGCGGGGTCGGAACTGCCGAGGAGCTGCTCTACCTGCTCGGCATCATGATGCACCCGGCCAACGATCGCCAACCCATCCCCATCGTGCTGACAGGCCCGAAAGAGAGCGCCGACTACTTCCGCGCCATCGACGACTTCGTCAAGGCGACCCTGGGGGAAGCCGCCACCAGTCTCTACCGGATCATCATCGGCGATGCGCCCGAGGTGGCCCGCGTGATGAAGGAGGCGATGCCGAAGATCCGCGAATACCGCAAATCGGTGGGAGATGCCTACTCCTTCAACTGGTCCCTGCGGATCGAGCCCGAGTTCCAGCTGCCGTTCGAGCCGGATCACGCCAGCATGGCCAGCCTGGATCTGCATCGCAACCAGCCGCCCCAGCTGCTGGCAGCCAACCTGCGCCGCGCCTTCTCAGGCATCGTCGCAGGCAACGTCAAGGAAGGGGGCATCAGGGCCATCGAGAAGAAGGGTCCCTTCAAGCTGCACGGCGACAAGGAGCTGATGCACCTGATGGACAGGTTGCTGGAAAGCTTCGTCAAGCAGCAGCGCATGAAGCTGCCGGGCAGCCAGTACGTTCCCTGCTACGAGATTGTCAAATAGTCGGGACATCACAATGCACCGGAGGGGCCCATGGGCCCCTCTTTCATTGACTGGTCTTCTACGGGGTTAGCAGGAGACGCCACCATTGTTACAATGGCTTCCCCGACGCCCGGAGTGCCCCATGCCACACCTGCTCATCATCGATGCCCTCAACCTCATCCGCCGACTGCACGCGGTGCAGAGCCAGCAGGGGCTGACCCCGGCTCAGGCCCTGCTCGCCACCCGTGCCAACCTCATCAACACCTGCAAGAAGCTCCTGGCGGCCAGCGAGCCGACCCACGCCATCGCGGTCTTTGACGGTGAGGTCCACAGCTGGCGCAAGACGCTCTATCCCCCCTACAAGGAGGGCCGCACCCCCATGCCGGATGAGCTGAGAGAAGGGCTTGCCGACCTGCAGGACGCCTTCTGGGAGTGCGGTGTGGATGCCCTGCTCTCCCAGACCGACGAGGCGGACGATCTCATCGCCACCCTGGCAAGCGGCATTGCCCAGCACGGCGCCAGCGCCACCATCATCTCCACCGACAAGGGGTTCTGCCAGCTCATCTGCCCGCAGATCCGGGTGCGGGATTACTTCAACAAACGCTGGCTGGATGCCGCCTTCGTCCAGCAGCAGTACGGCGTTACACCGACCCAGCTTGTGGACTTCTGGGCCCTGACCGGTATCAGCGGCTCCAACATCAAGGGGGTGCCCGGCATTGGCCCCAAGACCGCCACCCAGTTGCTGCAGCAATACGGGGACCTGGCTGCCATGCTGGAGGCCTGTGAGCGGGAGGAGGCCACCAGACCCCTGCTCAAGCTGCGCCAGCACCGGGAAGAGGCCCTGCTGGCCCAACGCCTGGTCCGGCTGCAGCACGATATCCCGCTCGGGTTCAACCTGCGGGAGATCCGCTACCCTCCCGTCCCTGGTGCCGGGGCGTGATCCCCAGCACACCATTTCCCAAGACAGGCCGTACCTGTTGACATAAATGGGTAAAATGTAAAGAAACATGGAGGATGTGGTGCAAAAATGGTATAAAGCCGACGAATCCTCCCCCTCTGTTCCCTAGAAGTGGATACGCCTCATGTCAAAAAGAAAGATTACCGTCATCCCGGGCGACGGCATCGGCCCCAGCATCATCGAATCCGCCATCCAGATCCTGACCCACGCGGGTTGTGACTTCGACTACGAATACGCAGACGCCGGTCTGGTAGCCCTGGAAAAACATGGCGAGCTGCTGCCCCAGGCCACCCTCGACCTGATCGAGAAGAACAAGATCAGCCTGAAAGGCCCGCTCACCACTCCTGTCGGCGGCGGCTTCACCTCCATCAACGTCTCCCTGCGCAAGAAGTTCAATCTCTACGCCAATGTGCGCCCCGTCCTCTCCTTCAAGGGCACCAAGAGCCGTTACGACAACATCGACATCATCACGGTGCGCGAGAACACCGAAGGCATGTACTCCGGTGCTGGCCAGAAGCGCAGCGATGACAATCAGAGCGCCGAGGCGATGAGCATCATCACCCGGGAAGGGGCCGAGCGCATCGTCACCTTCGCCTTCGAGCTGGCGCGCCAGGAAGGACGCAAGAAGGTCACCATCATCCACAAGGCCAACATCCTCAAGTCCACCTCCGGCCTGTTCCTGGAAGTGGCCCGTCAGGTCGCGGCCCGCTACCCGGACATCCAGAACGAGGAGATGATCGTCGACGCCGCCTGCATGAACCTGGTGATGTACCCGGAGCGCTTCGATGTGATGGTCACCACCAACCTGTTCGGCGACATTCTCTCGGATCTCTGTGCCGGTCTGGTGGGGGGGCTGGGCATGGCGCCAGGCGCCAACATCGGTGAAGGGGCCGCCATCTTCGAAGCGGTACACGGCTCTGCGCCGGACATCGCCGGCAAGAACATCGCCAACCCCACCTCGGTGATCCTCGCCTCCATCCAGATGCTGGAATATCTCGGCATGCAGGACAAGGCGGAGCGCATTCGCGAGGCCGTGCGGGCGACCATCGAGTCCGGTGATCGGGTGACCCGTGACCTGGGGGGCACAGCGTCCACCAGCGAATTCACCCAGGCCATCATCGACCGTCTATAAATAGAATCCAACCATATGATTTTAAAAGGGAGCTTCGGCTCCCTTTGTTTTATGCCAACGCCTCCCTACCTCCCTCGCCAGATGAATACTATGTTGATATGAGGGATAAGGAGATCCACCATGCGTGCTACTTTCATCTTGCTGATTGTCAGCAGCAGTGCCACGGCATTAGACAGGCCAGTCGACAATGCCTGGTTGACGCCGCCTCCCCAGCACGAGGCGCCAGCCAAGCAGACCTGGCAATCCACCCTGGATACCAACGATCTGCTCAAACAGCCCAAGCCGCTCTCCCTGGGGGTGGATATCACCACCGACAGCAACGGTAATCGGCAGGTCACCCCCTATCAGAAACTGAACCTCACGGCAGAGAAGAGCGTCAGCCTCTCCTTCGAAAAGCAAAAGCCCAGGATCAAGTTCAACGCTGGCGGCATCAACACCTCGGTCAAGCTTCGCGGGGATGGCGTCAAGATGCAGTTCAACCCCAGTGACAAGACCATTCCCCTGCAAATTGAGCTGAAGATCACCGACGACGAGTCCATGATGCGTCTGGACTACCGCTTCTGATGACCCAGACACAAAAAAACCGGACGTCACCGTCCGGTTTTTTCATGCCCTGTTCCCGATGCTGCTTCAGGACTTGGGTGCCAGCTTGGAGACCCAGAACTTGTTGTAGACGTGCACCGTGATCTCTTCGCGATCGTGATAGAGCTGTTTGGCCTGAATGATGAAGCCGCTGTCGATCTCGGCCAGCAGTCCGCGCAGCACCTCGATGTTGTGCACCGCCTCGGCGTAGCGCTTCTTCATCGGCAGCTTGAGGTTGAACATGGCTTCCTGACAGTCGTTCTCCCTGAACCAGTCGGCCACCATGTGGGTCACTCGCGCCGGTTTGTCCACCATGTCGCACACCAGCCAGTAGGTATTCTTCTTGCTCGGCCGCCACACGAAACCATCGTCACGGATGTGCTTCACCTGACCTGTGTCCATCAGGGATTGGGCCATCATGCCGTTGTCCACCGCCGTCACCATCATGCCGCGACGCACCAGCTGATAGGTCCAGCCACCCGGGCAGGCGCCAAGATCCACGGCCTTCAGGCCGGAGCACAGGCGCAAGTCCCACTCTTCCTTCGGCACGAAGACGTAGAACGCCTCTTCCAGCTTGAGGCTGGAGCGGCTCGGGGCATCGGCCGGGAATCGCAGGCGCGGGATCCCCATGTGGAAGGCAGAGTTGTTGAAGGAGTAGGAGTACCCCAGCATCAGGTGGTCATTGGCCAGGAAGAAGGCGTGGAACACGGGACGGTTCGGGGTCTCCTTCTTGGTCAGGATCTCGTTGCTGCGCAGCGCCTGGCGAAGCGGCACGGTGAACTTGCGGCAAAAGGCGGAGAGCTCCTTCGCCTCGTTGGTATCGGCCGTCTCCACCCGCAGATCACCGCAAATGGCGTAACCGCTCGCCGCCTCCAGGATGGGAGAGACCCGATCGCTTATTTCCAGATCTTTCAGCTCGTGGGTCACCACCAGCATCTGGCGAATGAAGATGAGCTCGCGGAACGGCAGCTTGCGCGCCAGCAGATCGGCCTGCTCCTCGTCATACAACTCGAAGATCACATAGCCGCTGTCGTCCTTGACCCGGGCAAAGCCGTAGCACTGCATGTTGCCGGCACGCTCGGTGATCTCTGCCGCCGCCTCTTTCTCAAAACCCGGGCGGCAATAAAGCAGCAGATTATTCATTCTTTCCTCCAAGACGACAGCCGGCCCACATCAGAGCCGCCCATCCCAACATAAAACAGAGGCCACCGGCCGGGGTGATGAGCCCCAGCCCCTTGCTGCCAAGCAGCACCATGGCGTAAATACTGCCGGAGAATCCCAGGATCCCCAGCACAAAGACGGCGCCCGCGAAGGTGATCACCTTGCCGCGCACGCCGCACAACCCCAGCACCAGCAGGGCCAGGGCGTGGAAAAACTGGTATTGCACGGCGGTGTTGAACGCCGCCAGCAACGAAGGAGCAATGCCGGTCGCCGCCAGCCCATGAGCGCCGTAGGCCCCGAGCATGGTGGCCGTCAGGCCGAAGAAGCCCGCCAGCACCAGCCAATGTCGTTGGATCTGCATCTTCTCTCCTTGCACGCTTCTTCTCTCGACCCGCTCGAGATGGTCAGGAGCGGCCCACCGCCGCGATAAAACCCTTGATCCGCTCCGCGGCCAGGCGCAGGTTCTCCTGCTCGCTCATGCCGCTCGCCTTTCTCGGTTTGAAACCATGATCCCCGTCGGTCAGCCAGTGGACCGATACGGCGGGTGAGAAGGGGAAATCGGCCAGCTCGGCGCGAGAACCGAAGGTATCGCGCTCCCCCTGCAGCAGCAGCGTGGGCGTCGTGATCAGCTTGAGCACCTCGCCCCGCCATGCGTCGGGCTTGGCCGGGGGGTGGAAAGGATACCCGAGAACGATCAATCCTGCAGCATCCATCTCGTCGTCCCCCTCGCAAAACAGCTCGGCCGCCACCCTTCCCCCCATGGACTTGCCCGCCAGAAACAGCCGGGGATGGGCAAACTGGCGCACCATCTCGCGCCAGTGGGCGAGCAGCACGGGTTGTCTGTCCGGCGGCCTGCGTTTGCCGTCCTGAGCCCGTTTGGTCATATAGGGGAAGTTGAAGCGCACTACCTCGATCTCCGGCCCCGCCAGCAGTCGCGACAACTCGGCCAGGAAGCGGTGCTCCATGCCCGCCCCCGCGCCGTGGGCCAGCAGAATGCGAACGGGGGCGTCACTCGCCCCCTCTCTTGTCAGGTCAGTCACCAGGTCAACTCCTCAGGCATCGGCAAGGCGGGCACGCCTGCGGGCCTCTTCCTGCTCCACCAGTTCCAGCATCCAGTCACGGAAGGCCACTATCTTGCCCTGATCGGACTGCTGCTCCTGACACACCAGATAGAAAGCGTTCTTGCTCACCAGCACCTGCTCGAACGGGCAGATGAGACGACCCGCCTCGATCTCCGGCTGGGCCAGCACGCTGTGGCCGAGCGCCACCCCCTGACCGTGGATCGCCGCCTGGATCACCATGGTGGAGTGGCTGAAGATGGGCCCCTGATTGACATTGGGCGCGTCGATATCGAGCTGGCGGAACCAGGCCTTCCAGTCGCGCCGGGAGGTGTCGTGCAGCAGGGTGTGACGGGTCAGATCGTCCGGGGTGCGCAGGGGCTTGGGGCCGGTCAGCAACAGGGGCGAGCAGACCGGGATCAGGTATTCGGTGTGCAGCTTGTCCGAGCGCAGCCCGGGCCAGTTGCCGCGGCCGTAGTAGATGGCCACGTCCACGTCGTCGGTCAGCGACCCCTCGTCCATGTCCACCGCCTTGATCCGCACATCGATGTCCGGGTGGCGTTCGCTGAACTTGACCAGGCGGGGCACCAGCCACTGGATGGCGAAGCTCGGCTGCAGGGAGACGGTGAGCGCCCCCTTGGCGCTGCGGGCCAGCAGCTTGTCGGTCGCCTCGGAGATGGAGGCGAAGATGTCCTTGATGTCGAGGAAGTAGCTCTGCCCCTCCTCGGTCAGTAGCAGGGAGCGATTCTTGCGGCGAAACAGCTTGATGCCGAGATACTCCTCCAGCGCCTTGATCTGGTGGCTGATGGCTGCCTGGGTCACGAACAGCTCTTCTGCTGCGCGGGTAAAGCTCAAGTGACGAGCCGCGGCTTCAAACGCTTTCAGTGCATTGAGCGGAGGTAAACGACGAGACATGGAATCGGCCGACGATGAATTTTTCTAATGGGGCGCATTATAAATTGTCGGTTGCGGGTCGACCAGTGAATAAACATAATTCGCCACGCAATTCGTTGTCATATGGCTCACACCTTCTCTTCCATGTTGGTTTACATGTGGTTTTTGTGAGTGAGTCGACAGTGATTGTGGTGTTGTGTTTCTTCCTCTGCGGGAAGAAGGGCTAAATCAGGTCGATTTAACCCAGTCTGTCATCTGAATGTGTTTGGCGCCTCCGGTTGGATGGCGCCTTTTTTCTTATCCTCCCCTACACCCGGAACTGGCCCACCAGTTGCTGCTGCTTGTCCGCCAGTTGCGACAGCTCGCGCCCGTTGTCGGCGGAGGTCGCCGCTTCCGCCCGAATGGTATGGCTCACATCGCGAATGTTGCTGACGTTGCGATTGATCTCGTCCGCCACTCCGCTCTGCTCCTGCGCGGCCCTCGCGATCTGCTCGTTCATCTGGTGGATGGTGCCGACAGCCTGGATGATCTGCTCCAGCACGCTGACCGACAGCTCCACCTTGGTGAGGGTCAGATCCGCCTGGTGATGACCGGTCAGGATCGCCTTCACCACCGCCTCCGTCCCCGACTGCAACTGGCCGATGAGGTTCTGGATCTCGACGATGGCGTTCTGGGTTCGTCCCGCCAGGTTGCGCACCTCGTCGGCGACCACCGCAAAACCGCGCCCCTGCTCACCTGCTCGGGCCGCCTCGATGGCCGCGTTCAGGGCCAGCAGGTTGGTCTGCTCGGCAATCCCCTGGATCACCACCAGGATGTCGTTGATGTTGTCGCTGTTGGCGGAGAGGTGCTCCACCACTGGTTTGGCATCGCTTATCACCGTCATCAGTCTGGACATGGCCTCCTGGGTCTGCGCCACCACGGACTTACCCTCCTGGGCCGCCGTGTCGGCCTCATCGGCCGCCGCCACCGCCGCATTGGCATTGCCGGCGACCTGCAGGGCGGTGGCGCTCAACTCTTCAAACGCGGTCGCCACCAGATCCACCTCCTGATACTGGGACTGCATGCCGGCGCTGGTACGGGCTGCCCCTTGCGCCGCCAGGGCCGCACTGGCCCGAGTGCCCGCAACGGTGTCGATCACCTGGCTGATGGTGGATTGCAGCTTGTCCAGAAACTTGTTGAACCACTTGGCCAGCTCGCCTATCTCGTCATCCCTGCGCAGATCGATGCGCTGGGTGAGATCCCCCTCCCCGCTGGCGATGTCCTTGAGGCGTGCCACCACGGCGCGGATGGGCGCCACGATGCGCTGGGCCATCAGCCAGATGCAGAGCAGGGCGAGCGCCGAAATCCCGCCACCTATCGTGAGCTGGGTTGCCACGCTGCGCTGGGCCTGATCCTCAAGCTCCCCTTGCAGTTGCAGGGCCGAGGCGAGCACCACGGCGCGGGGCAGCTCGATATAGATGCCCCACTTGCGATCCGTACCGCGCATGCTGACCGGCACGAAGGTCTGCAACAGTGCGCCATCCGGGCTCCAGCGCGTCACCACATCTCCCTTGGTCAGCCACCCCTTGAGATCCTGCGCCAGCCCTTGCTGCTCCAGCAGATTGCCAAGGGCGACCGGGAACCCTTCCACGCCGGCCACCCGCCCTTCACTGCTGAGCAGAAGCACCTTGCCCTGCCCCTTGTAGAGGGTCCGGCCCATCTCTTCCACCAGGCTCTGCAGGGTCCCCAGGGAGATGTCGACCCCCACCATGCCAAGCAGGGAGCCCTGGTCCAGCAGCGGCACGGTTACCGAGGTCATCAACACCTGCTGGGTCCCCACCTCGTCCACATAGGGTTCGAGCAGACAGAGCGCCTTGCTGCGGATGCTGCAACTGTACCAGTCGTTCTCAAGGCCGCCGTGTCCGGAGGGCTTGTCGTTGGCCAGCATCGCCTCGTCCATCACCTCCAGGTTGACCTTGCCGTCGACCCTGGCCCAATAGCTGGAAAAACGCCCCTTGTCGTTGGCGCCGAGCGCCGTCGACCCCTGATAGTTGTCATCCTCCCCGTCGAGCTGGTTGGGTTCGAATACCGCATAGACACCGAGCAGGTTCGCTGACGACTCCGCAGCATCCTGCAACTGCTGGTTGACGGCATTGCGCAGCGCCTCGGAGTGAACGAAGTTGTCGGCCGCGTTCTTGCGCTGGAACAAGATGCCCTCGGCAAGCAGGGTAGCCCTGAAGTAAGCCTCATCGAGGTAGCTGGTCACCCGGGCTGCCTGGGTCGCCCCCATGGCCTGCATCCAGTTTTCTGCCGCGTGCTGCCCCTCCAGGGTGGTGGAGGTGAGCACCTGCTCCTGCATGCGGGCCGCGTTGAAAAGAGAAGAAGCCACCAGCGCGACGGCACTGGCCAGCAGACAGCAACCGGCGATCAGGGTGATCCGTCCCTGAACAGAAAGAGAACTCATGCCACTATTTCCTAACGTCTACAGATGTGAACACTGTATCGGTTTTGGATACAAAAACTTAACTAAATCAGCAGAGATCCAGGCTTAATTGATTGATTTCACCCGCTCCGGGCAAACCAACGACCAGACCGAGCAGGCGAATGGGTTTTCCTTGAGCCCGTTGCAGTCCCTCGTGCAGCAGATCGTGGAAGCGGGCCGCCTGATAACTCCCCTTGCGATAGACGGTGGTCTGGTGAAAATCGGCAAACTTCAGCTTGATCCCCTGCCCCATCAGCATCTCCGCAGGGCAGGCCTTGGCAAAACGCTGCTCCAGCTCGGGAATGAGCCGGCTGAGCACCTGCCAGCAGGCGTCCTCGTCCAGCACGTCGCTGGCGAGCGTCGTCTCCACACCGATGCTCTTGCGCACCCGCCTGGCCTGCACCGGCTGATCATCATGCCCCCAGATGCGGCCGGCCAGCATCTCCCCGAGCTTGCCGAAACGGGCGATCAGCTCCTCGTTGCCGAGCTGGCGGGCATCTTCGCAGGAGTAGAGCCCGAGGGACTCCAGCCGCTCTGCCGTCTTGCGGCCGATGCCGGGCAGCTTGCCAAGGGGGAGCTGGCGCACGAACTCGTCCACCTCCTGGGGGCGGATGACGAACAGGCCGTCAGGCTTGCGCTGCTCGGAGGCGAGCTTGGCCAGAAACTTGTTCGGCGCCACACCGGCCGAGGCAGTCAGCCCAAGCTCGGCGCTGATGGCGGCGCGGATCTCCGCCGCCATCAGGGTGGCGCTGCCACCGCAGCGGGGACTCTGGGTCACGTCGAGATAGGCTTCATCGAGGGAGAGCGGCTCCACCTGCTCGGTGTAGCGCAGGAAGATGGCGCGCAACTGGCGCGAAGTTTCTTTGTAGACGGCCATCCGCCCGGGGATCAGCACCAATGGCGGACAGAGCTTTCTGGCCAGGGCGCTCGGCATGGCGGAGCGCACCCCGAAGCGGCGCGCCACGTAGTTGCAGGTGGAGATGACTCCGCGTCGGTCAGCAGCGCCACCGATGGCGAGCGGCACCTCCCTAAGGGCCGGGTTGTCCCGCATCTCCACCGCGGCGAAGAAGCAGTCCATGTCGATGTGAATGATCTTGCGCATGGCCGTGTCTGTTGCTGTGTCGGTGCCGGTCGCGTGGCCACCAGGGGGACGGCCTGCCGACGACACCACTGTATAGATAATCAGTGGATTGAATCATGCTACCCCACCCCTGTCATTTCTACCAGTCTGCGCGCGGGCGCGGCGGCATAGACTCTCAAGGCCACATCCGCACGAGACTCAAGGAGGAGAAGCATGAGCATCATCCGGGCGGGGCTCTGCCTGCTGCTGTTGCCGCTAGCGACCATGGCCAAGGATCATCCGACAGCCGAATGCAGCTGGCTGTACAAGCGCATCGAGATACTGGAAACCGCCATCAGGCAGGGAGATGAACTGGGCACCAGGGAGGAGCTGGCAAAGCGAAAGAAAGAGTTCAAAGAAAAGGCATGCAGCCAATATGACTACTGACCCCATTCCACATAAAAAACGAGCCGACCCAGGGGGCGGCTCGTTTCGTTGCAAGGCTGCCTTCAGAGCGATATCCGCCGTTAGATGATGCGGTTGTCCACCAGCATCTTGCGACGGGCCTCTTCTTTGGCCATCTTCTTCTTGCGGTTGTCACAAGGCTCGGGGCAGTCGCACTCCTTCTCGATCCCGATGGAACCCAGGCCGCCACAGGAGCCGGAGATGGACTTGCGCTGGAAAATGTAGCCGATGGCCATGGCCACCACGACCATCAGAAACACCCCGAAGGTGATCAGAAAGATCTGCATGTAGTTACCCCTTACTTCTTGACCAGATATGGTTTGAAGGCATCCGAATAGGCCTCTTCGAACCCGTCATCCGTCTTGGTGATGGTGAAGATGGCCAGCCCCCGTTCCTTGGCATAGGCCAGGCTCTTCTCCGGCCCCATGACCATGAACACGGTCGCCAACCCGTCTGCAGTCATGCAGGAGGGGTGGATGACGGTCACCGACACCAGGCGGTGCTGGATGGGCTTGCCCGTCAGCGGATCCATGGTGTGGGAGAAGCGCTTGCCGTCCAGCTCGTAATAGTTGCGGTACTCGCCCGAGGTGGCCACTCCGTTGTCACCGGGCAGGATCACCTCTTGTACGGAACCGGCATTGACGGTCGGCTTCTCGATGGCGACACGCCAGGGATGCCCCTTGCCGTTGACACCATTGATGCGCAGCTCGCCGCCTATCTCCACCAGATAGTTGCGCGCCCCCTGGGACTCCAGGTACTCGGCCACCTTGTCCACGCCAAACCCCTTGGCAATGGCGGAGAGATCCACGTAGAGGTCCGGGATGTCCTTTTGCAGGGTATCGGCATCGGCAGAGGTTATCACATGCAGATTGCCAAGGCCCGTCTTCTGCCGGGTCTGGGCGATCAGCTCGTCGGACGGCACCTTGGTCGGTCTGGCATCCGGCCCAAAGCCCCACAGATTGACCAGAGGACCGACGGTGACGTCCAGCGCCCCGCGGCTCTCGCGGCCAATGTGAATGGCCTCGGTCACCACCCGCGCGGTATCGCGGGAAACCACCACAGGGGTATTGCTCTTGTGCTGGTTGAAGCGTGACAGCTCGGAATCCGGGCGATAGGTCGACATCTGATCGTTGACCCGCTCCAGCAAGACGTCGACCTCGACTTGCAGCCTGGCGGCATCCTGAACGGCGCTATCTGCCACCTTGATGGAGTAGTAGGTACCCATGGTGCTGCCGGTGATGTGGATCTCCGGCTTCGATTGGACCGTTTCCTGACCGCACCCAGTCAAGAAAAAGGCTAGCCCGAAGGCTAGCCAGGTCTTTACAACGCTGTGCATGGATTAACCACCGAAGTCATCCAGCAGGATGTTCTCGTCTTCAACACCGAGGTTCTTCAGCATGTTGATGACGGCGGCGTTCATCACGGGAGGCCCGCACATGTAGAACTCGCAATCCTCAGGCGCCTCGTGGTTCTTGAGGTAGTTCTCGAACAACACGTTGTGGATGAAGCCGGTGTAGCCATCCCAGTTGTCTTCCGGTTGCGGATCGGACAGGGCGACGTGCCACTGGAAGTTGTCGTTCTCGGCCTGCAGCATGTCGAAGTCTTCGACATAGAACATCTCGCGCTTGGAACGGGCACCGTACCAGAAGCTCATCTTGCGCTTGGTCTTCAGACGGCGCAGCTGGTCGAAGATGTGGGAGCGCATCGGCGCCATACCCGCACCACCACCGACGAACACCATTTCGGCGTCGGTGTCCTTGGCAAAGAACTCGCCGAACGGACCGGAGATGGTCACCTTGTCACCAGCCTTCAGGCTGAAGATGTAGGAAGACATCTGGCCGGGAGGGGCAGTCCAGTTGCTGGGCGGCGGAGTCGCGATCCGCACGTTCAGCATGATGATGCCGAACTCTTCCGGATAGTTCGCCATGGAGTAGGCACGGATGATCGGCTCGTTGACCTTGGACTCCAGCTCGAAGATCTTGAAGCGATCCCAGTCGCCACGATACTCCTCGGGAATATCGAAGTTCTTGTACTGCACGTGGTGGGCAGGCGCTTCGATCTGGATATAACCACCGGCACGGAACGGCACGCTCTCGCCATCGGGGATCTGCAGCTTGAGCTCCTTGATGAAGGTGGCCTTGTTGTCATTGGAGATGACGGTACAGTCCCACTTCTTCACGCCGAAGATCTCTTCCGGCAGCTCGATGTCCATGTCGGAACGCACGGTGACCTGGCAGGCCAGACGCTCCCCATGACGGGCTTCGCCCTTGCTGATGTGATCCAGCTCGGTCGGCAGGATGTCGCCGCCGCCGGATTTCACACGCACCTTGCACTGACCACAGGAGCCGCCGCCGCCACAGGCGGAGGAGACGAAGATACCACTGCCGGCGAGCACGCCAAGCAGCTTGCCACCCGCCGGGCTGGTCACAGCCTTGGCCGGGTCGCCGTTGATGCTGATTGTCACGTCACCGGCGGTCACCAGCTTGGACTTGGCGAACAGAATGACTGCCACCAAGGCCAGCAGGATCACGGTGAACATGACCACACCCAGAATAATTTCCATCTATATTTCCTTTCCGATTACAGGGAAATACCAGAGAAGGACATGAAGCCCAGCGCCATCAGACCCGCGGTGATGAAGGTGATGCCGAGGCCGCGCAGGCCTTCCGGAACATCGGAATATTTCATTTTCTCGCGGATCCCTGCCATCGCGACGATAGCCAGCATCCAGCCTGCACCCGAACCCACGCCATAGACCACGGACTCAACGAAGTTGTAGTCACGCTGCACCATGAAGGAGACGCCGCCGAAGATGGCGCAGTTCACGGTGATGAGCGGCAGGAAGATACCGAGGGCGTTGTAGAGGGCCGGGAAGTACTTGTCCAGCGCCATCTCCAGGATCTGCACCAGGGCCGCGATCACCCCGATGAAGGTGATGAAGCTCAGGAAGCTCAGATCCAGACCGGATACCAGGGCACCGTCTTTGAGCACGTAGTTGTAGATCAGGTTGTTGGCCGGGACGGCAACGGTCTGAACCACGATAACGGCAATCCCCAGACCCATGGCGGTCTTGACCTTCTTGGACACCGCCAGGAAGGTACACATCCCCAGGAAGAAGGAGAGCGCCAGGTTCTCGATGAAGATCGAGCGAATCAACAGACTGATATAGTGTTCCATACCTTAATCCTTCGCCTCCACCTGCTTGGGATCCTTGGTGCGCACGCCCCAGATGATCAGACCAATGATGAAGAACGCACTCGGCGGCAGCAGCAGCAGGCCGTTGGGCACATACCAGCCACCATTGTTCACCAGCGGCAGCAGCTCGATGCCGAACCAGGTGCCGGAACCCAGGATCTCGCGCACGGTGGCCACGGTCAGCAGCACGGCGCCATAACCCAGACCGTTGCCGATACCGTCCAGGAAGGAGGGCAGCGGGGCACTCTTCATGGCGTAGGCTTCGGCACGACCCATCACGATACAGTTGGTGATGATGAGGCCGACGAACACCGACAGTTGCTTGGAGATGTCATAGGCATACGCCTTGAGCACCTGGTCAACCACGATAACCAGCGAGGCAATCACCGCCATCTGGGCGATGATCCGCACGCTGTTCGGGATCTGGTTGCGGATCAGGGAGATGAACAGGTTGGAGAAGGCGGTGACCGCGGTAACGGCCAGCGTCATCACGAACGCCGTCTTCATCTGGCTGGTAACGGCCAGCGCGGAACAGACACCCAGCACCTGCAGTGCGATGGGGTTGTTGCCGAGCACAGGCGTCAACAGCAACTTTTTCATTTCGCTCTTGTCAGCCATTGTTGATTTCTCCTGCACGTACCTTGGCCAGGAAGGGACCGAAGCCCTTGGGGCCCATCCAGAAGTCGAAGGTGTGCTGTACACCATTACCGGTCAGGGTTGCACCAGACAGGCCGTCGATTTCATGCTCGGAACCAGCCGGAGCATGGCCCTTGATCACCCGCAGCGCAGGCTGACCGTTCTGGTCGAACAGCTTCTTGCCGACGAACAGCTCGCGCCAGGCCGGGTTCTCGATCTCGCCACCCAGACCCGGGGTTTCACCATGGTCATAGTAGGTGATGCCCTTGATGGTCTGACCGTCGGCCGCGACCGCTACGAAGGCATACATGGTGGACCACAGACCCTGGCCGTAGATCGGCAGGATGATGTTGTCGACCTTGCCTTCGGCATCTTTCGCGAAGAACACGGGAACCAGCTTGGAGATCTGACGCAGGCCGGCCTTGTCGTCGGCCGGGGCCAGACGGATGCTCTTGGCCGGATCCTTGGCGGCAACCTTGGTGTCGAAGTTGTCGGCATCGCCGTCAACGAACTCACCAGTGGTCAGATCCACCAGACGCGCTTCAATCTTGTCGCCATAGAGCTGGGCCAGGTCACGCTTGGCCACGGCGCTGATGTCGACGCCGGCGACGGACAGGATGTTACTTTGCTTGTCCAGCGCCTTGTTTTCCAGCTGGGCCGGACGCAGACCCACGGCGGCCACGGAGACCACGATGGAGCAGACCAGACACAGACCGGTCACTACGGCGAGAGTGCCGGTAGTAGAGTCTTTATTAAACGCCACGTGCGATCCTCCGCTTGATGTTCGCCTGTGCCACGAAATGGTCAAACAAGGGGGCAAACAGGTTGGCGAACAGAATGGCCAGCATCATGCCTTCCGGGAATGCAGGGTTCACTACCCGGATCAGCACCACCATCACGCCGATCAGGGCGCCATACCACCACTTGCCCTTGTTGGTGAAGGCAGCGGAAACGGGGTCGGTCGCCATGAAGGCCATGCCGAACGCGAAGCCACCCAACACCAGGTGCCAGTGCCACGGCATGCTGAACATGGGGTTGGTATCGGAACCGATGACGTTGAACAGCAGGGAGGTCGCGACCATGCCGACCATGACGCCGGCGATGATGCGCCAGGAGGCGATGCGCATGTAGACGATCATGGCTGCGCCGATGAGGATCATCAGGGTGGAAACTTCACCGATGGAACCGGGCAGGTTGCCAAGGAAGGCATCCATCCAGCTGATGGCTTCACCGGTGGCACCGTTGATCAGCGCCATCTGGCCGCCCTGGGCCCACTGGCTCAGTGCGGTTGCGCCGGAGAAGCCGTCAACGGCAACCCAGACCGCATCACCGGAGATTTGACCCGGGTAGGCGAAGAACAGGAAGGCACGACCCGCCAACGCCGGGTTCAGGAAGTTTTTGCCGGTACCACCGAACACTTCCTTGGCCAGCACCACACCGAAGGTGATACCCAGGGCAGCTTGCCACAAGGGCAGCTCGGGCGGCACGATCAGGGCGAACAGGATGGAGGTCACGAAGAAGCCTTCGTTGATCTCGTGCTTGCGCACCATGGCGAACAACACTTCCCAGAAACCACCGACGATGAAGACGGTGATGTAGATCGGGAAGAAGTGCGCCGCACCGATCAGCATCTTGCTGCCGATGCCGGCGACGGCCGGATCCAGCGAGGCACCGAACAGGGTGGCCAGGGCGTATTGCCAGGAATCGGCACCGGCCGCGCTGCCCATGTGGGCGATGGCGGCGATGGACTGGTTGCCGACGTTGTACATGCCCCAGAACATGGCCGGGAACACAGCCAGCCACACCATGATCATCATGCGCTTCAGATCGATCGCATCACGGACGTGGGCGGCATTGCGGGTCACGGAACCCGGGGTATAAAACAGGGTGTACGCCGCTTCGAACAAGGCATAGTACTTTGCGTACTTGCCACCCGGCTCGAAGTGATGTTCCATATTTTCAAGAAGTTGCTTGAAACTCATCGCTTAACCTTCCAGTTCGATCTTGGTCAGGCACTCACGCAAGACGGGGCCGTACTCTGTCTTGCCGGGGCAGACGAAGGTACAGAGCGCCAAATCTTCCTCATCCAGCTCCAGGCAGCCGAGCGCCTGCGCGCTGTCGGTATCACCGGAGATCAGATCCCGCAGCAGCAGGGTCGGCAGGATGTCGAGCGGCATCACACGCTCATAGTTGCCGATAGGCACCATGGAGCGATCACTACCGTTGGTGGTGGTAGTGAAGTTGATGAGTTTGCCCTTCATCAGGTGAGAGAGGGTGGTACGGGTGATGGAGAACTTGTTGGCACTGGGTTTGACCCAGCCCATGAACTCTTTCTCACGGCCTTCGCCCAGCACGCTCACCTGGTTGTGGAAGCGACCCAGGTAGTCATGGACCCCTTCGGCCTTAGCACCGCTCAGCAGGGAACCGGAGATGATGCGGTTTTCGTCCGCACGCAGCTCGTTGTTGGTCAGCTGGCTGAGGCTGGCACCCAGACGGGTACGCAGCAGACGCGGCTTGATGACGTTCGGGCCAGCCAGGGAGATCACCTTGTCGGTGAAGATCTGGCCGGTGGTGAACAGCTTGCCGTAAGCGATCACGTCCTGATAGTTGATGTGCCACTGCACCTTGTTGGCACCGACCGGATCCAGGAAGTGGATGTGGGTGCCCGGCAGACCGGCGGGATGCGGACCGACGAACACTGCTTCCTTGACCTGGGCCAGGGAGGAGTGCGGCAGGCTGGCTTCGCCCTTGCAGACGTGGACGGTACCATCGGTCAGGCGGGTCAGCACGGCCAGACCGTCGAGGAAGGCCTGGGCCTGCTCCTTGATGATCAGCTCCGCACTGGCGGCCAACGGGTTGGTGTCCATGGCGGTGACGAAGATGGCGCGCGGGGTGGAGCCCACGGCCGGCACCTTGCTGAACGGGCGGGTACGCAGCGCGGTCCATTGGCCTGATGCGACCAGGATCTCCTGCACCTTGCTGCGCTCGAGCTGTGCCAGCTCGGCGGAGGCAAAATGCTCAAAGGTCACCTGCTCGTCGGACCCATCGATGTCGATGACGACGGACTGGAGAACACGCTTGGCACCACGGTTGATCTCAGAAACCACACCGGTGGCAGGGGCCGTGAATTTAACGCCGGGATTCTTCTTATCTTCGAAGAGCTCCTGACCTTTAATGACGCGATCACCTACTTTGACAAACATAGTAGGACGCATCCCCACGAACTCTTCGCCGAGTGTAGCAACACGGGTGATGGCCGGGCCATCGTAGATTACTTGCTCCGGAGCACCCAGCACGGGGATGTCCAGTCCTCTTTTAATTGTAATCATACTCACTTGCACTACCGTTAAGGGAAGACAGGTTGGTTAGCGCCGAGAAATACATCACGACGAGTTGTTGAATGAGCCCGTCAACATCGCGGAAAGCTGTCGAAGAAATAAACAAATCAGCAACATACAGGATCATTCAAAAGCGCCTGAGTTTACCACCTTAGGCGAGTTAGCCGCCACGCCAAATGGGGAAAATCCCCGCCCTATCACAAAATTAACCTTCACTGAATATTTCGCGCACGTCCTTGCAAACCGTGGTTTTAAAGGACTTTTCGCAAAACTAACCATATAGAGGTATTTTTCAAACATAAGGAAAAGGATTAGAAAAAATAATGCTACACCCCTCATCCCTGGCTGCACACCATTCGTGATAGCGCTGTTAATGGCCCGAGGAAGGCGCCATCAGAAGGTCCAACGGCTCACGCAAAGGGGGATTTGCTGACGCAACCCGGCGTCTTTGGCGCCTGCTCCCGGGCCTGCCACTCGGATTCGGTATAGGTATGCAGCGCCAATGCATGAATGGCTCCCGCCAACTCGTCGGCCAGCACCCCGTTCACCTGACGATGGCGCCCCAGCAAACGCTGTCCCTCAAACGCCTGGCTCACCACGACTACCTTGAAGTGGCTTTCGGAGCCCGGTGCCACCCTGTGCATGTAGCTTTCATTGATCACTTCCAGGTGGCTCGGGGAGAGCGCGGCGGCCAGCTTGGCCTCTATCTGTTGTTGCATGCTCACGGTAAGGACTCCTCGTTGAATATCCGGCCATTGTAGCCAGGGTTGTGCGCCCGATGCATCAGGTACGAAGGATCAGCTCGCTCTCGCCGTACCGGACTGGTGAATTTCTCCGCCGCCGCTAGAATAGCGCCACTTTCACCGCTGCCGGGCAACACGGGGCAGACGGTCGCCATTCATCAATCACACGTTGGACTCTTGCCTATGCAAACCCTGCTCGACACGGCCCACTGCCGCCTGACCCTGTATCGTTACCCACGGCAGAGCCAGGATCCCCTGCAGGCCTGGGATGCGGCGGACGAGTATCTGATAAGCCACCTTGCCGAATCGCAGCAGGCACCTGACGGCCCCGTCATCATCATGAACGACGGCTTCGGCGCCCTGGCCGGCTATCTGCATGCCCACACCCCCGTCTGCGTGACCGACTCCCACATCAGCGAGCGGGCCACCCTGGCCAATCTGGCGGAAAACGGGCTGGATCCCCACGCCATCACCCTGCAGGATGCGCTGGCCCCCCTGCCCGATGCCCCCGCCCTGGTGGTGATCAAGGTCTCCAAGTATCAGGCGCTGCTGGAGCAGCAACTGCTTGCCCTGCGCGGGGTCGTGACCCCCGCGACCCGCATCATTGCTGCCGGCAAGGCCAAGGACATCCACACCTCCACCCTCAAGCTGTTCGAGAAGTATCTGGGGGAGACCCGCACCTCGCTCGCCTGGAAGAAGGCGCGCCTCATTCATTGCACCCCGGCCGCCGAGCGCCCGTTCTTGACCAGTCCCTTCCCGACCGTCTGGCCGCTGGAAGGCACCGACATGCTCATCCACAACCATGCCAACGTGTTCTCGCGCACCAGCCTGGATATCGGCGCCCGCTTCATGCTGGACAACCTGCCCATCCACAGTGCCCGCAGAGTGATCGATCTGGGCTGTGGCAACGGCGTGCTCGGGCTCTCCCTTCTCGCGCGCGACAGCGAGGTGGAGGTGACCTTCATCGACGAATCCCGGATGGCGGTAGCGTCCGCACGGCTCAACGTCGAGCACAACCGGCCCGATGCCCTGCCCCGTGCCCACTTCATGGTCAACAACTGTCTCGATGACGTTTCCGTCGGGGCAGCGGACAGGATCCTCTGCAATCCCCCCTTCCATCAGCTGCAAGCGATCACCGATCACATCGCCTGGCAAATGTTCAGCGATGCCCACCGGGTGTTGCCTCAGGGGGGCGAACTCTGGATAGTAGGCAACCGTCATCTGGACTATCACAACAAACTCAAGCGCCTGTTTGGCAACGCACAAGTCGTTGCGTCGAACAGCAAATTCGTTATTTTGAAAGCCATCAAACGCTAAAGATAAAGCTAAAGGAAACCCATGATGAAAAAGTCACTCTTGCTGCTGGCCGCTCTGGTATTGGGCGGTTGTGCTACTCACTGGCCCGAGAGCGCCCTGCTCAACCCTCAAGTCATCCCCTCCAACCAGCAGTACTACTCCGGCAACCGCATCACCATGGAAGGGGTGGACAAGCGTGAAGCCGCCTATGTTTTCTCCATCAAGAAGAAAGAGAAGGCCCCTGTGCTGGTAAACAGCAGTCAGCCTCTCAACAGCCTGCTGGCTGAAAAACTGGCGGAAGGGCTGCGCAGCCAGGGCCTGGAAGTGGGCAACAGCGGTACCACCAACCTGACGCTGGCCATCTCCACTGCCGCCGTCACCGTGGAAGAGAAGACCTTCACCTATGTCACCAAGTCCCGCGTCAACCTGCAGGTGATTGCCGACTTCCAGGGCAGCAAGCTGACCAAGCAGTTCAACATGTCCTCCAGCAAAGAGAGCCCGGGCGAGCCGAGCATGGCCGATCTGGAATCCACCCTGAACCAGCAGCTGGGCAGCGTGCTGCAGCAGATCATGGCCGACGAGGCGCTGCGCGGTTATCTCAAGGGCCAGCCGAGCTGAGCGAGGACATATAAATGAAGAAACTCTGGTTACTGGTCACCCTGATCGCCCCCCTGGCTTTTGCCGGTCAAAAAGTCCAGATGGAGACCAACCATGGCACCATCGTCGTGGAGCTGGCCCCCAAACAGGCGCCCCAGACCGTGAAGAACTTCCTGCGCTACGTGGCTGACGGCAGCTATGACGGCAGCCTGTTCCACCGGGTGATCCAGAACTTCGTGGTGCAGGGTGGGGGCTACAACCAGCAGTTCCAGCCCCTGCCGACCTTCGATCCCGTGGTCAACGAGTCCAGAGGCGGCCTGCCCAACAAGCGCGGCACCATCGCCATGGCCCGCACCCAGGCGGTCGACAGCGCCACTCGCCAGTTCTATTTCAATCTGGTGGACAACGACAACCTCAACGCCAATGCCGGCGCCGGTTACACCGTGTTCGGCCAGGTCGTGAAGGGGATGGAGGTGCTGGACAAACTGGCCCAGGTCCAGACCGGCTACAGCTCCATCCTGCGTGCCAACGACGTCCCCACCAGCCCCATCATCCTGAAGAAAGTGGTGCTGCTCGCGGACAAATAACGCGGCCCGGATCACATTCCACCGCGTCCCTGAACGGGTCACCGGTCTCTTTTTCTATACTCTGCTCCCCGATGTGTGCCACGCATCGGGGAGCAGAACCAGAAGGAGGAGCCGGTGACCTGTCATGATTACATAACCCAACACGCCGACCCGCTGGCCCAGGCGGTTCGCCATTTTCTGGCACGCAAGATTCCCTATCAGCAGTTGGAGGACTTGAGCTGGCAGCTCCTCTCCCATTGGCAGGCGCTCTGCGTGATCCCCATGGACAAAACCCCCGCCAACGCACAGGAAGGAGTGTTCTGGCATCTGCTTCACAACCTGCACCTGTGGGATGAGCAGCACCTCCTCTGTGATGACGCGCTGCGCCTGCAACTCATGGCCTGCGCCAATTTTCTCGCCGACGAGGGCCCCTGCCCGCACCACTGCATCGGCTCGCGCCCCTGAAACCTGCCGCCCACCCCTCGGCTTGCCTTGGCTACGCCTGCCGAACCTGACAAAATGACCCCCTTTTCCCAGAGGAGTCAGGCTGTTGAACAATCTCCGCCCGCCCAGTCACACACCGGGCCGCGCCACCCGCTGGCGAGATGCCCTCGCCGTCTATCTGGAAGCACGGGTACTCATCCTGTTCGCCATGGGATTCTCCTCCGGCCTGCCCTTGCTGCTGGTCTTTGGCACCCTCTCGTTCTGGCTGCGCGAGGCGGATGTCAGCCTGACCGACATCGGCTACATGAGCTGGGTAGCGCTGGCCTACGGTTTCAAGTGGCTGTGGTCGCCCCTGGTGGATCGGCTGCCCCTGCCCCTGCTGTCACGGCTGCTTGGGCGACGACGCAGCTGGATGCTGTTCTCCCAGGTGCTGATCGCCCTCTCCCTGGTGGGGATGGCCTATTGCGATCCCAAGACCCAGCTCGCCCAGCTGGCCCTCTTCGCTCTGCTGGTGGCCTTCTCCTCTGCCACCCAGGACATCGTCATCGACGCCTATCGCATCGAATCCGCTCCCGAGCGGCTGCAGGCGGCCATGGCCGCTTCCTATATGACGGGGTATCGACTCGCCATGATCATGGCGGGAGCGGGGGCACTGGCGCTGGCGGCCTGGCTCGGCAGCAACAGCGGCTATGACTATCGCGGCTGGCAGCTCACCTATCTGCTGATGGGAGGGCTGATGTCTCTTGGCATCCTCACCACCCTGATGAGTCACGAGCCGCAGATCGATCTCAAGAGTCAGGACGAGCAGCAGATGGCGCGCAAGGCCACCCTGCTGGCACGGGGTTGGTCACCCACGCAGGCCGGGCTGGGGGCCTGGACCTACGAGGCCATTTGGTGTCCCTTCGCCGACTTCTTCCGCCGCTACGGCTCCTCGGCCCTGCTGATCCTCGGGCTTATCGCCTGCTATCGCATCTCGGACGTGGTGATGGGGGTGATGTCCAACAGCTTCTATGTGGATCTGCAGTTCAGCAAGACGGAAGTGGCCACCATCACCAAGGTCTATGGCGTCATCATGACGCTGGTGGGAGCCGCGCTCGGGGGCGTGCTGGTGATGCGCTTTGGCACCCTGCGCATCCTGTTCCTCGGCGCCGTGCTGACCGCCAGCACCAACCTGCTGTTCGCTCTCCTCAACGAAGTGGGCCACAACCTGGAGCTGCTGACTCTGATCATCTCGCTGGACAACCTCAGCGCCGGCATAGCGACGGCTGCGTTTGTAACCTATCTATCGAGCCTCACCAACGTCGCCTTCTCCGCCACCCAGTACGCCCTGTTCAGCTCCATCATGCTGTTGCTGCCCAAGTTGCTGGCGGGGTTTTCTGGTCGCGTGGTGGAGCAGATCGGCTACAGCCACTTCTTCATCGGCACCAGTCTGCTCGGCATTCCGGTGATGATCCTGATCATCATGGTTGCCAAACGAGGCAGCACCTTGTCACCACAAACGCACAAATAGCAAGCGTTTGCGCATTTTAGGGGGTGATTAGATTCACAAATCCTGACAAAGTTCCCTGGTGCTTGTTTATCCGTTGAATTTATTTGGCTAGAATCCCTCCCGCTCCTTGTGGGCAGGCTACGGAAAACCTCAACTAACGCACAAGAGACCAATAAAATGGCCAAATTTACCAAGACTCTGATCGCTGCCGGTCTGCTGGCTGCCTCCGCCACTCCGGCCTTCGCTGCCGACTACAGCGGCGACATCCACAAGAACGACTACAAGTGGTTCCAGTTCAACGTGATGCACACCATCGACCAGCTGCCCTACGCTGAGTCCGAAGGTGGTTACAACGATACCTACTTCGAAATGGAGTTTGGTGGCCGTTCCGGTATCTTCGATCTGTACGGTTACGTCGACGTATTCGACATCTTCCAGAACCGTCACGACGACAAGCACAACCAGGACAACCTGTTCATCAAATTTGCACCGCGCATCTCCATCGATGCCATGACCGGCAAAGATCTCTCCTTCGGCCCGGTGCAGGAAGTCTACATCGCCAACCTGATCAACGTCGGTGGTCCGGATGGTCTGTTTGAAGCCATGACCGGTCTGGGTGCAGACGTCATGGTGCCCTGGTTCGGCAAAATGGGCATGAACCTGTATGCCCGTCACGTCAATGAAGGCGGTGGCGAGCAGGGCTGGAACGGCTATCAGTTCTCCATGAACTGGTTCAAGCCTTTCTACACCTTCTCCAACGGCAGCTTCGTAGCCTATCAGGGTTACCTGGATCACCTGTTTGATGCCAAGGACACTTCCACCGACGGTACCGCCATGTTCAACGGTCTGTACTGGCACTCCGACCGCTACGCCGTCGGTTACGGTCTGAAGTACTTCAACGACATCTACGGCATCCAGAACGGTTCCTACGGTCTGAAGACCACTGGTTTCGGCCACTACTTCTCCGTGACCTACAAGTTCTAATCGAACTCGTCACACGGATACAAAAAACCGGAGCAGCTGCTCCGGTTTTTTTATGCCCTCATGCTGGCAGTGGGGGAGAGCCGCGCCCTCCCCGTTCGCCATCAATCGCGGAAGTTCTGGAACTGCATCGGCTGGCCCAGTTCGGCGCCACGCACCAGCGCCATGGTCTCTTGCAGATCGTCGCGCTTCTTGCCGGTGACCCGCACCTCGTCGCCCTGGATGGCAGCCTGCACCTTGATCTTGGAATCCTTGATCAGCTTCACCAGCTTCTTGGCCACTTCCTTGTCGATCCCCTGCTTGAACTTCACGGTCAGGTGGAAACGCTTGCCGGAGTGGACGCTGTCACCCACGTCCATGGAACTGTTCTCGATCTGGCGCTTGAGCAGGGCGCCGCGCAGGATCTCGACCATCTGCTTGAGCTGGAAATCGGCGTCGGCTTCCAGCTTTACTTCTTCCTTGTTCAATTCGAAGCTGGCTTCCACACCACGAAAATCGAAACGGGTCGCCAGTTCACGGTTGGCGTTATCAACGGCGTTCAACACCTCGTTCATTTTGACTTCAGAGACAATATCGAATGACGGCATAGCCGGGCTCCTCATGCTGTACTTCAGGTTGTGCTGACAGGTGGGCAAATCTACCAGAAAACGGGCAAATTTGCTGATTTCGATGGGATTGCTCTGCTAGAATCCCCTGCGCACAGGAATGGTGAGACCCGTTAGAACCCGTTCAGGAGCAGTCGCGAGAGGTCCGACACTCGGTAAAGTACAGCCCAGGCACCCGTATGGTCATGCATACATGAGGCTCCCTGGCTGCGCATGAACCTTGAGCACGACCCGGCAACCAGCTCATGCACCGGTTCCAGGTATTCACCAAGCGACATCTTCCCTTATCCCGGGTTGGCGGTTGACAGGATGGCAGCCCTTCCCATGATCGAGCCTCTTCATGCCAAGCGGATTACGCGACAACAACCTGAAAACACGCCGTCACCCTGTCTCTCCCGAGTGGACCTTGCTGGGCTGCGGCGCCCTGGGTGGCGTCTTCGCCTCCCTGTTGACCCAAAGCGGCCAAGCAACCCGCCTCCTGCTGCGCGAGCGCCATCGTGCCACCTTGCACCCCGGCGTCGACTTTACCTCCCTTGAGGGGCATACCCAGCTCCTGGCCATCGAACGCGCCTTCATCGACAAGCCGGGCAGCATCAAACGCCTGCTGGTCATGACCAAGGCGGGGCAGGTGATATCGGCCCTCACTCCCCTGGTCGGGCAACTGGCGGCAGGGGTGCCCATCGTGCTGCTGCACAACGGCATGGGGATCGCCGATCAGGTGGTCGCACTCTTCCCCGACAACCCGGTGATCGCCGGCGTCACCAGCCATGGCGCCATGCAGAGCGGCCACTTCGTGTTCCGCCACACCGGCAAGGGGGAGACCTGGCTGGGCCCTGTCAACGAAGCGGCCCGTGCCCATGCCCACCTCGCCGACGAGCTGGCCAGCGCCCTGGGTCAGGCCGGCTGGGATGAGCAGATCCTGACACGCCAGTGGCAGAAACTCGCCGTCAACTGCGCCATCAATCCCCTCACCGCGCTCTACAAGCTCAAGAACGGCGAATTGGCTGGTCCGCGTTTTGCCGATGCCCTGCAGCAAATCTGCGTGGAAGTGGCTGACGTCATGCGGGCCGAAGGTCAGCCTACCGGCAGCGAAGAGCTGTTGCGCCGTGTCATGATGGTGGTGGAGCTCACCGCCGACAATTACTCTTCCATGTATCAGGACATGGAACAGGGCCGCGAGACCGAGATCGAAGCCATCACCGGCTTCCTGCTGAACAAGGCCGCCCTTCACGGTATCGCGGTGCCGGTCAATCAGGGCCTCTATCAGGCCGTCAAAGAGAAGCGCTGAGCAGAGCAGCTGGCAAGCAAGGAGTGCTAGATGAGCGTACTGGTATTGGTGGCCCCCGGGTCGGAAGAGATAGAGACGGTTGCCATCGTCGATACCCTGGTTCGGGGTGGCATCGATGTGGTGCTGGCCTCCTGCTGCCCCACTGGAGCGCGCCAGATCCGCGCCTCTCGCGGGGTGCAACTGGTGGCGGATTGCCATCTCGACGAGCTGACTACCCGTGACTTCGATGCCATGGTCGTACCGGGCGGTCTGCCCGGCAGCGAAGTGATCCGCAACACCCCCCTCGCCATCGACCTGCTACGGGAGCAGGCAGGCCTCGGCCGCTGGCGCGCCGCCATCTGCGCCGCACCCGCCGTGGTACTGCACCATCACGGCTTGCTGGGGGATGCGAGCATCACCTGCCACCCGGGCTTTCAGGCCCGTCTGCCCGCGACACAATTGAGCACGGCAAGGGTAGTGACCGATGAAGCCCATCGCCTGATCACCAGCCAGGGCCCGGGTACCGCTATCGAGTTCGCTCTCGAGATAGTACGGGTACTGCGAGGTGACGAGGCCGCCCGTACGGTGGCCGGTCCCATGGTGTTGCCCCCCTCGCTATCGCCATAACCACATCGGGCACTCCGATGAAAGCGACAGAGTCCCCTTGCCAGTGGCAAGGGGGCTCTGCTTTGGAGGCTCAGACGGCATGGAGATGGTCCTCACCTGACAGGTAGACTATAAAAGTCAGGTCATTGGATGACCTTTAATATACTTTATTTCGGCGCATCGAATCTGCTTTTTGAGCAGTTCAATAAAATTCTCAAAATCTTCAGATTTACAATATAAAGTATCACTGTATGATATTTTAAAAGGGGTTGATTCAAACCTTACAGCCTTCTTCTTATTGGATATAAAAAGTGTATAGACCCAATCTTTTTTAAACATGGTCTCATGCTCTGACACTTCACGTTTAAAGTCATTGAAAAATATCGCAAAAAAAGCCATTCCGCCAGCACCGACCAAGGCAAATGGCCCCAACACGGAAACGGCCATCACACATATTGCGATTGCCAACCAAGCAAGACCACGCACTATGGTATAGGCTGCCTCTGGAATAGCATCCTGATAGGTGACGATAACACCTTCCGTTGTGAGCCGGTAATGATAGTTTTTATCTGCCAACCATAAGTAACGAGTAAAGGCCGCAACTATTGCCCCCATGATAATAGGAGCCCAACCAGCATCATTATCGCTATACACTAGCCATATACCAATAGACATCATAATACCAACGGGGATTGAAATGACTAGCCAAACAAAAGGTGTTTCTACCCTAATATTCCACTCATGTAGCGTAGGGGCTTCACGCACTTTCTTCTGATTAGCATCGAGAATGCGCTGTTGATCTTCCTGCGATAATAGATGAAAAGGGGTCTCCTGCTCGCACGCTTCAACTACCTCGTTTACCTTATCCATTATTTATTCCCTTGCTTGCCGACCACCAACGCGGGCATGGTACCCAGATCGCCGCTGCTGCTATTCAATGTGACTGGGCCACCACTGCTACTGCTGCCCTTGAAGACAAATTGCCGCTGAATCATACCCCCGAGATACCCTAACTCCAGTTTGATAGCCGAATTGGTATCAATCCCCAGCGGCAGGGTATAGACCATCTCATCCCAACGTCCGCGCTGTGTCTCCAGACTCCTGGGCTTCATAGCCGCCTGATAACGCACCAGATCCTCCTTGGAGCGTATCGGCACCATTTAACCGGCCCGGGCCAGAGGTTGTCCCATGACACTTAACCCTATGGTTTGCCCTTTGAGGTGAGCAGGAAGAGATAGTTGTAATTGCCACTGGGCACGGCCGGTGTCCATCCAACCTTGGGGCGCGGAGCGCACCACAGTCAGGCTGGCGCCCGGTTTATTGACCAGCAATTCAAAGCGAGCCAGTTCGTCTTACGAGGACCAATTGGCAGGCTGCTTTCCCCTGGTGGATTGCAACAACCATTTCTCCAGATCTGAGCGTTTTAATGATATTGAGCAACATAGCCAATACAAACATTGAAATAATGAAAAATGACACTGTAATCGCACAGCGCCACCTGAGTCATTAGGTGTTAAGCTCATCAAATTTTCTTGGTACACCAACATCCAGAGAGCTATGGGGAGCCCTATTTAATGAGAAAACAGTTTTAAACTCTCTATACTCGCAGCAATTCAGCAACGATAACAAAGAAAAAAGAATCTTATTCAAGTCATTTTTATAACAATAGAAGCTTGCAAATCCAGAGTAGCCAAAAGGAACAGTCTCAAATTGAACAAAAGCGGCTTTCCTAGCCACCTTTATTATATTTATTTTTTCTTTATTGAATCGTGTATATTCAACTATCTCTTCTTTCTTGAAGCCAGTGAAAAATACCGCAAAGAGCGCCATGCCACCTGCACCAACTAATGCTAACGGTCCCAATACAGCCATAGCCATCACGCAAACTACCACCCCCAGCCAAGCCAACCCACGCACTATGGTGTAGGCCATTTCGGGAATGGCATCTTGATAAGTGGTGATTAAACCTTCTGTCGTTAGCCGATAATGGTAGTTTTTATCTGCTAGCCATAAGTAACGAGTAAAGGCAGCAACTATTGCCCCCATTATAATAGGAGCCCAACCTGCATCATCATCGCTATACACTAGCCATATACCAATAGACATCATAATACCAACTGGGATTGAAATAACTAGCCAGACAAAAGGTGTTTCTACCCTAATCCCCCATTCATGGAGCGTAGGGGCTTCACGCACCATTTTCTGATTGGCATTAATTATACGTTGCTGCTCTTCCTGCGGCAGAAGATGAAAAGGGATGTCCTGCTCGCTCACCTCAATCTCCTCGTTCATGATTTATTCCCTTGCGTGCCAACTATTAGTGCAGGCATAGAGTTCACCTCACCACTGCTGGTATCCAATATAATGGGGCCGTTGCTATTACCGCTGCCCTTGAAGACAAATTGCCGCTGTACCATGCCACACATATATCCCAGCTCCAACTTGATGGCACTATTGGTATCGACCCCCAAAGGCAAGGTATAGACCAGACCATCCCAACCTCCGCGTTGTGTCTCCAGCGTCCTGGGCTGCATGGCTGCCTGATAGCGCTCCAGATCCTCTTTGGAGCGTACCGGCACCATCTGGCCAGCACTGGCAAGTGGTTGAGAAGTAACATTTAACCCTATTGTTTGTCCTCGTAAATGGGCAGGGAGCGAGAGTTGCAACTGTCACTAGGAACGACCTGTGTCCATCCAGTCCTAAGGTGCGGTGCGTACCACAGTCAAACTGCCCCCTGGCTTATTGACCAGCATTTCAAAAGGAACCAGATCATCTACGATAGACTGATTGCACCAGAGTTGATTGAAATCACCACTTTTTTGACACCAATAATTTCTCTATAACTGTCACATCTGAAAAAGGTATTACTCGAAGGGTTTACTTATTAATCTCATCCAGCCTTCTTGGCGTGCCAACATCCAACACACCAACAGGAGCTCTGCGAAGAGATAATTCACTTTTAAACTCTCTATATTCATCACACCCAAGTTCTTTCATTAAGCTTGATAAGGTTTTATATAGTTCACCTTCATTACAATATAAATAAGAGAACTCGAACCAACTGAATGGTATGATATCAAAGCGAATAAGGCTTATATTTTTCACCACTTTCACAACATATTTTTTATCTTTATTGAAAACCGTGTATTCAACTGATATTTTCTTTTCGAAGTTAGTAAAAAAAATAGCAAAAAGTGCCATGCCACCAGCGCCAACCAAGGCTAGTGGCCCCAATATGGCAACCGCTACGACACATACCACCACACCAAGCCAAGCCAAACCACGCACTATGGTGTAGGCCACCTCGGGAATAGCATCTTGATAAGTGACGACTACACCCTCCGTAGTTAACCGATAATGGTAATCTTTATCCGCCATCACTAAATATCGAAGATAGGGGAGCATAATTGCCCCCACTATAATAAATACCCAACCATTGGATGACTCATTCCATATCATGGCACTACCAATCAAGGTAGGTATTCCGATTAAAAATAGTATCCCCAGCCAGGCAAATGCAGCTGGAACTCGGATGTCCCATTCATGAAGAGTTGGTGCCTCTCGCACCTTTTTCTGATTGGCATTGATTATACGTTGCTGCTCTTCCTGCGGTAGCTGATGGAAAGGAGTCTCCTGCTCATTGACCTCAATAACTTCGTGTGTCTTTTCCATTATTTATTCCCTTGCTTGCCGACCACCAACGCGGGCATGGTACCCAGATCGCCGCTGCTTCTATTCAATGTCACTGGGCCGCCACTGCTACTGCTGCCCTTGAAAATAAACTCCCGCTGAATCATGCCCCCCGAGATAGCCCAGTTCCAGTTTGATGGCCGAATTGGCATCCACACCCAGCGGAAGGGAATAGACCATGTCCTCCCAGCTCCCGCGATATGTCTCCAGCGTTCTGGGTTGCATGGCGGTCTGATAGCTGGCCAAGTCCTCTTTAGTGTGTACCGGCACCATATGACCGACCAGAGCCAGAGGTTGGCCGATAACGCTTAGCCCAATGGTCAACCCCCGCAAGAGGTTAGCCACCAAGTGTTTAACTTTTATCAACCAGAAAGATGGCTTGATCTTGATGGATTACAACGGTAGAAATTTCACTACGTAAAATTGACGACCTGCTCTATTTAACATAGCTGATCGAATAAAAAAATTAATTTGTTTGGTTAAATCCCAGGGTGACCTTTGATATATTTCACACTCTCAACAAGGATATGAGACTTTATTAAATTGAGAATAACGTCTATATCCTCGACTCTACAATAAAGTGTACGACTGAACGCAGACTTAAACGGTACAGATTCAAACCGCAAAGCTCTATGTCTCTTCGAGATGGTAAAGACGTGTGGCCATTTTTTGTTAAATAGAGTGAATTCCTCACAGACTTCACTCTTAAAGTCAGTGAAAAATACAGCAAAGAGAGCCATGCCACCTGCACCAACCAGTGCTAATGGCCCCAATACAGCCACCGCCATCACGCAAACCACCACCCCAAACCAAGCCACGCCACGCCACGCCACGCCACGCCACGCCACGCCACGCACTATGGTATAGGCCACTTCAGGAATGGCATCATGATAAGTGACTATTAAGCCTTCTGTCGTCATCCGGTAATGGTAGTTTTTATCCGCCATCACCAAGTAACGTAAATAGAGCGTCATCACTATCGACATTCCGACCATCATATAAACAAAAGTCCAATCATTATCCCCAGCAAACCATACCGCTGCACCTCCAAATAGCATCATAGAGCCAACGACTATTAATATCATTGGCCATGCAAATGCTGTAGATACCCGGATATCCCATTCATGAAGAGTTTGTGCCTCACGTACCCTTTTTCGATTGGCATCGATAATGTGTTGTTGCTCTTCCTGCGGTAGCTGCTGGAAAAGAGTCTCCTGCTCATTGCCCTCAATAACTTCGTTTTTCTTTTCCATTATTTATTCCCTTGCTTTCCGATTACCAGCGTCAAAAACACCATGGCGGCGAACCAATGTAACAGGACCGATGCTAAGGTTGAGCCAAGAGCAATAAACATGAAAGACTCTCAGAATGATTATTTTAGCTCATCCAGTGTTCTTGGTACGCCTACATCCAGAGAACTGTGAGGAGCTCTATTTAATGACAATATAGTTTTAAATTCCCTATACTCCCGGCAATTTAATATTGGTAACAAGGATGCCAATATTTTTTTCAATTCGTTTTTATAGCAGTAAAAATTTGCAAAGCCTGAATAACCAAACGGAATGGTTTCGAATTGAACGAAGGCTGCGTTATTGACAACCTTAATCACATTGGTTTTATTTTTATTGAACAATGTATATTCTATATGCTCTTCCTTTTTGAAATCAGTGAAGAAAATTGCAAAAATAGCCATGCCACCAG
Organism: Aeromonas sp. s10; assembly: GCF_040907975.1. Lineage (NCBI taxonomy): Bacteria > Pseudomonadati > Pseudomonadota > Gammaproteobacteria > Aeromonadales > Aeromonadaceae > Aeromonas > Aeromonas sp. s10. The sequence continues at coordinate 182,833 of NZ_JBFOCV010000036.1, forward strand.
CACCGACCAAGGATAGCGGCCCTAATATGGCTACTGCCATAATACATACAAGTACACCCAACCAAGCAAGACCACGGACTACGGTGTATGCAATCTCCGGGATGGCATCCTGATAAGTCACAATTAGACCTTCCGTAGTGAGTCGGTATTTGTAATTTTTATCCGCCATCACCAAATAACGAAAATAAGGTATCATTACAGCAGTAACGCCCAACATAATATAAACAACGCTCCAATCCTCACCTGCAGTCAATAACAGCCCCCCCCCCCCAAGAAATAGTATCGAAAAGAGGCTCGTTATCATAATGATAATCCAGGCTAATGGCGTGGGAACCCTGATATCCCATTCATGGAGAGTCGGTGCCTCACGCACTCTCTTCTGATTGGCATCGATAATGCGCTGTTGCTCTTCCTGCGGTAGCAGATGAAAAGGGGTTTCCTGCTCGCTCACCTCGATTGCCTCGTTCACCTTGTCCATCAGTTATTCCCCAACTTGCCGACCACCAACGCGGGCATGGTACCCAGATCACCGCTACTGCTATTCAATGTGACAGGGCCGCTACTGCTACTGCTGCCCTTGAAAATAAACTCCCGCTGAATCATGCCCCCGAGATAGCCCAGTTCCAGTTTTATAGCCGAATTGATATCCACTCCCAGCGGCAGGGAATAGACCATATCATCCCAGCGCCCTCGTAGAGTCTCTATCACCTTGGGTTGCATCGCAGCTTGATAGCGCACCAGCTCCTCCTTAGAGCGCGCCGCTACCATCTGACCAGCTCTCGCAATTGGCTGGCCGATGACCTTCAGGCCTATGGTCTGCCCTCGCAAGTGCGCGGGGAGCGAGAGTTGCAACTGCCACTGGGATCGACCGGTGTCCATCCACCCCTGAGGTGCGGTGCGTACCACAGTCAAACTGGCCCCTGGTTTATTGACCAGCATTTCAAAGCGAGCCAACTCATCTTCGGCAGACCAGTTGGCAGGCTGCTTGCCCCAGGTGGATTGCAACAACCACTTCTCCAGATCCGAGCGTTTAAAAATATTGAGCAGCACAGTCAACACCAGATAGGCCGCACCCAACACAAAGAACCCCACGCCCATCCAAGTTGCACAGATGGCTCCGATGGATGAATAACCCAGTAAACCATTGATACCTAATTGCACAATCTGTGCAAAAAAAATAAAGAACTGCCCGCCCAATACGCCCATCTTCATCTGTGAGAGGGTCTTCTCCATACCACTAATTAGGGGATCATGAGTTGCCTGCAAAGTGTCCCACATCTCTGCCCCTGCAGCTGCCATACCGAGGCCAGCAAATGCCAACATCCGTAGAGAGAAGGCTTTAACTAGGACGCCATGCTCCCCATCTTTTGCCGTCTTTATTGACAATAAAGTCAGCGCCTTATCTCCGGCACTTGATATCTTGATTTTCTCCCAGACAGCCCCCTGATAGAGCGCGGCGATGGCATTGCCCGTCCAGGCACAGGCCGAGCCCAGCTGCATATTTGCCCGTTCCCGACCGATGGACTGGGCGTTTTGCGCCGTCCCTGCGATGACTACTGTCAGATTCCAGAGGTTGAGCAGGGCAACCAGCCCGCCAAAGGTCGCCAGATTGGGAATTCTCTCGTTCATGGCCGTGATGCGTTGATTCACGCCGCTACGTACGCTCGCCAGATAGTCACCAACATATTGTCTGGCTTGTTGCTGGTAGAGATCACCTTTCAGCTTCACCAGCAGGGGCATTTCACTGGCAATCAGGGTATCAAGCTGTTGCTGCAAGGTTTTTAGCTGACCGTTGATGGCCTTCACCGTGGTGCTGCGCCCGGGAGGAGGAGAGCTGATGGCCGACATCTCCTTGACTATGATCCAGACCTTCTGCTGGAAGCGGTTGTGGAGCATCCGATAGTCTCGGTTGACCTGCAGCGGCTGGTCGCCGAGCAGGGACTCCAGCAATACGAGTCTGAGGTTGCCCGCCAGGCTGTTCTTCCAGGCATGGGGCAAGATGGCCGCCATGATCTGGGCGTGAGCCCCCTTGGCCATGGATTTTCCCGCTTCCTTCATCGCGCCGATCACGGCTTCCACCTTCTGGAACCAGGGTTTCTGCTTGAGCCTCTCCTCCCCCAATAATGTCTCCAGTTCAGCGATACGACTAAAGAGAGCTGTCATATCCCCAGAGGAGGTGCTGAGCCAGGCATTGTCTACCGTCAGCTCGCTCAATCCCTTGTGCAACGCGGCATCAAAGCCATAAGGGGCCAGCGCCAGCAAGTTGTCGCGGCTCTTTTCGCCCAGCAGTTTCTCCAGCGCTTTCTTCCTCTCCTCCGTGCGGCAGCTAAGAGAGAGAACCGGCCCGGCCTCGGCAAACAGGGTCTGCAGATAGGCTTGTCCCTTGGGTGTTCTGTTGTCCAGACCAAAGGGCAGCGGATCGGCCTTGAGGCGGGTCACACCGTTGAACAGGTCTTCATGAGCCCGCGTCAGGGCCAGATCCAGCTCATTGAGTGGCACCTGATACTGCTTGATAAAGGCATTGAGCCCGCTCCAGTTGACCTCATCCTGGAAGGCTGCGCGCTCTTTCCATTGGGAAACCTGTTTTTGGGATGGATTGAAACCATATTGTTCCCGCAAGATTTTCAGCTTCTCATCAGCCCGTTTCTCCATGGGGGAGTTGAACCGCACCATCCCGGGCTCTGCCGTCATGCTCTCCATGTCGGCGAGGTAGCGATCCCCAAGATAATCATCCAGCGCCTCTTCAAAGGCCTGGGTCCTGGCGACATTTCCCCTGACGGAGGCGGGCAACTCCTTCTCGTCGAGCCGCACCCTGGCCAGGTTGCGCGTGACCTCCGCCATCATCAGCTTGTGGCTGTTGACCTTCATGGTGGCATCATCTTTCCCCAGCAGTGCTTCGCGCTTGGCGAGCAGTTGATTGACCTTCATGGAAAGGTCGGCAAGGTCGGCCAGCGGGTCCTCCAGAGCGACCACCATGGCGCTCTTGGGATCCGGTATGCCCGCCTTGTAGGCAGTCGGCGAACTCGCAGGTTTGTGAGCCAGCAACTTGATCCCCTGCTTGTCCTCTTCGGCAGGCTTGGCAAGGGGGGTAGAAGAGAGCACAAATCCCTTGTTGGACATCCCCAGGTCCGCAACCTTGTCGAGCACATCTGGCAGACCGCAATGAGGGGCCTTCATGGTGCTGGCAAAACTGCCCAGTTTCACCTGCCGCATCCAGGTGGTGCGCAAACCGCCGCTCTTTTCCATCTCATGCTTGATGCGCCCCGTCCAGCGCTGGGGAGAATAAGCGAGGGAGAGGGTATGGCTCGCAGGGTAGAGCAGATGCCCCTTGCTTCCCTTGCTCTGGCTGATAAAGGTCGCTCCCTTTATCTCGTACTCATCAAATGTCTTGGTCTTTTCGTCATAGACATAGAGCCAGCCATCACGCAGTTGGCGCAAGGCATAACCGCTCTCTTTCAACTTGAGAGGCACCACAAAGCCTGCTCCGGCGGGGACTGGGTGAGACTGCTTTTGTGGCGGGGAGAACGGCTCATCCAGGGCATAACGCACCGGGATGATGGCAATCTTCTTGTTCTTGAGCGGACAGACTCCTGCCGGGCTCTTGCTGTCGGTCGTGTTTGCACACTGGGCGGCTTGATTGGGCGTACTCATGCGTCTTGATCCTTGTTGCTCAATGCGGCAGCAAGCTCGGCGGCCTGCTCGATACGTTGCGAAGGGGTCTGGGGCGAACGCTGGGTAATCAACGCCTTGATCCGGGGATGCTCATCTTCATCAAACCAGTCACTGCCGAGATACCCCATCACATTGAAAAACAGCAGCAGATCCCGCTCGCTCTCGAATCCCTGGGCATAGGCGTAATCAGCCCAATGGGCAATCCAGGCCATGGGTTCTGGCAGCGTCAGCATGCGAGCCCCAAACCAGGTGTGCATGTGCGCTCTTATCCCATCGAGGGTGTTCAACCAGCTCACCTCTCCCAGACGGCGCCACTGCGCATCGGAAAGTCGCAGGCGCACCCCCATGGGGGACCCCATTCCAGGCGCGGCAACCTTGTGCTGCCACACCTGCCCCTCCCCTTGCCGGGTCGGGATCCAGACTTGAGCCACCCCCTGCCAGAGCCAGGGTTCATCATCCATAAACAGCCGCCACATGGTCTCCGGCATGGCCAGCTTGAGCAAAATCCTGCTGCCATAGGGACTCTCCACCTCGATAAGCCCACGCAATCGCTCGGCCAACGGCAACAGAGAAAGAGGGGACGATAACAGGTAACCCCATGATGCATCGCTGTTTTGCATAAACCAATCCAGCAAATTGGGCGTTGCACAGACCAGACAGGGGCTCACTTCTCGCAAGCTGTCCCAGGGGGCGTGAAGGTAAACAGGCTGATAGGAAGGCGATGGGTCCTGCTCGAACAACGCGCGCTCCAGCGCGGGAATGCGCGCCCCATCGAGCAACAGATAGAGTTGCTCTCCACTGTTCAGCTCGATGTCGGGACGCTCTGCGACGAAAGCCATGGCCATCAGCCACCACCCTCCTGTCTGGCCAGTTGCTCACAGATCTCGCACACAGGTTCGGCAGACTTGAGCGTCGCAATCTGACGTGCAGGGTCCATGGGAGGCAGGGGCGCCACCACTTCAACCGCTCCGGGCTGGATCGGCATCTGGCCACCCCAGCCAGAGCCAGAACCCGGGCTGCCGCCTGAGTTCATCTTGATGGAGCCGCCCGAGAGGGTGACACCGCTCGGGTCGATTTTGACAAAACTCCCCCCCACCTTGAGGGTCAGCTCGGCACCCGCCTCCATCACTATCTTCATGCCCGCCTTGTGGTGTACCTCACTTCCCGCTTCCACAAGCAGGGACTGCCCCAGCTTCTGGTGCAAGCTGGCATCCACGGTCAGGGAATAGTCGGCCTTGATGTGATCCCGTTTTTCACCGTTCACAGTGAGGTGATCATTGGCCTTGATGCGGGTCACCCGCTCATTGTCGATGTCCCTGTGCTGGTCGTGCTTGATGTGCCAGGCGGCATCATTTTCGATAAGCACGTTCAGGTCTTTCTGACCGTGGATATAAATCTCTTCCTTGCCCGCCTGGTCTTCAAAGCGCAGCTCGTTGAAGCCCTCCCCCTGATGGGTTTCGGTGCGCAGCACGGTGCGGGTCTTGTTGGCCGGCAGCTCGTAGGGCGGCCGGTTGGTGGCGTGATAGGTGCGGCCGGTCACGATGGGCTGGTCGGGGTCCCCCTCCAGGAAACTCACGATGACCTCGTGGCCGATACGCGGGATGGCCATCATGCCGTACTGGCCGCCGGCCCAGCCTTGGGAGACCCGCACCCAGCAGGAGCTCTGGTCGTTGGAGCTGCCGTAGCGGTCCCACGGGAACTGCAGCTTCACCCGGCCATGTTCGTCGCAGTAAATCTCCTCCCCTTCGGGCCCCACCACCATGGCGATTTGCGGGCCGTCCACCATCGGCTTGTGAGGGGCCTCCGGGCTGCCAATGCGGGCCCGCCAGGTGGTGCTCGCTTTCACCACCCCGAATTCGTTGTGATAGACGGTCGGGCCGCTCCCCCCCTCTTCCTCCAGCGCCTGGGGCTGCAAGCCAGTGTGCTGGATGCGCACCACTTGCCAGTCGGTGTTGAGGTTGCCGTTGGGGTGTTCGGTGAGCGAGAAGCTCTGCCCCGGCTGCAAGGCGGCGCAGTTGGACTTAGCCTGGCCCGCCACCGCGTCATTGCGCAGCGCATCCAGCCGGTGTTGGACAAACGCCTTACCGCTCGGGTCCGCTTTGTAGCGACCCGGATAGTCGAAGTGCTGGTAGGTATCGCGCTGGTGGGTCAGCTCCGCCCCCACCTTCTTGTGGGAGAGGCCATAGGCCGGGGTCTTGAAGCTGTAGTCTTTGAGCTCCACATCGCTCGGACGCACTGCCTCCCGGTAGTGGAACTGGCGCACATAAGGGCCTTGCTCCAGGGAGCGGTTGCCGAGATTGAAGAAGAGCTCGGGGCCGGCAGTCAGCGCGGCTGCATCGTCGGCAAACACGATGCGGTGCTTGCCCGCTTCAAACTCGTGGAAGTAGAACATCCCCTCTTCGGCGGCGAGGCGGTTCACGAAATCGAGGTCGGTCTCGCGATACTGAACGCAGTATTCCCGCTTGGCGTGCTCGTTTTTCAGGGCAAAGGCGTAATCGGTGATGCCGTGCTCTTGCAAAAGAATGCTGAGGATTTCATCGGGCTTTTGTGCCTGGAAGATGCGGGAGTTGTGGCGAAGTGACAGCCGCCACAGGGCCGGCTGCACCATGAGCTGATAGCGGGTGCGGCGAAAACCGCTGTCACCCTGCGCGAAGTCACTGACCACCCCGCACACCCGGCGCTGCAGCTCGCCGTTGTACCACACCAAGAGCTCGCAGGGCTGGTCCAGCACGGCGCCAACGTCGATGTCGGGCTGGGCACTTGCCAGCTCAAGGCGCAGGTTGAATGGCCGGTTGAGCGCTTCATTCAGCGCAAACTCGGCCACCACGAAAGTACTCTCGGGCAGGGCCCCTACCTTGACGGTAAATTGTAATCCTGTGCTGTCTGCCATGAGGGCTCCTTAACCTGCCAGTTCGCAGCCCCGGGAGCTGCACGGATGACGTCTGAGATCAGGCGCGTCGCAAGATGGGTCACCATCGCCATCAGCATCGCGAGGGAAGGCACGGTGCAAACTGAGAAGCGCCGCTTTCATCTGACAAGGCAATCGTGGGAGATGGTGCGACCGGCCTTCGCTGTGCTTTGCCATCCAGCCGCCATGCAGCCGGATGGCAAAACACAAAAGCTCCGACCACATCCGGTTGAATGGGTCGGAGAAAGCTTGCACAGGTCTGATGACAGCTGACACGGCAGTCATCAGACCCTGGGGTGCACTACAAGGAACAACGGCAATCAATAAATCGGTGATCAGGCCTCGATCGGCGCGCGCCAGTCATCCGCACCAGAGGTGCCGGCAACGGTGTGTTCCCAGTCGATCTTGCGGTAGGCCATGGAGACCTGGATCAGCTGGGTGAAGTCGGACTTCGCCGGATCCTGGCAGTGGGGCATCTGGCAGTCGAT